>JAFNIX010000030.1 GCA_017601225.1 Candidatus Brockarchaeota archaeon
AACTCCGCTGTGGCAAGCATAAAAAGCATGATGAACGACTACGTTGAGAAGCTTATGAACAGGCAGCTTAGCCTTGAGGAGCTTGCCTTCGACGTTATGCTGAGTAAGCCAGTGGACAACTATGATAAGAATACTCCTCAACACGTTAAGGCGGCTAAGCAACTTGAAAGGGAGCTCGGCGTCAAGGCGAGGGCAGGGGACATAATATCTTACGTCAAGGTTAAAACAGGGGTCAAGCCTGTTAAAATGGCTAGAATAGAGGAGATAGACTTGGAGAAGTACTTGAGCGTTATGAAGGCTACTTTCGAACAGGTTCTCGACCCTCTGGGAATAGAGATCGAGCCGCCCAGGAGGAGCCTAAAGCTTAAAGACTTCATGTAAGCATGGGGGGGCTGTTGAACCTGAGAAAGGAGAAGCCTAAGGTGATCGTCGTCGGCACGGGCGGCTTCGGAAAAAACCATGTCAGGGTTCTCGCTGAACTCGGTGGGCTCGGAGGAGTGTGCGACATAGATGTTGAGAAGGCCGGTGCCTACGGCAGGCTTTACAACGTGCCCTATTATTCCAGTGTCTCAGAAATACCTGAGAACGTTTACGACGGTGCAGTGGTCTCAACGCCGACTTCTACGCATAAGGAGGTGGCTTTACAACTAATCCTTAAGAACTTCAAGTATCTGCTTATCGAAAAACCTTTCACCCCAACTCTGAGAGAAGCCTTAGAAATCATCAGCCAGGCTAGGAGGGAACGCGTAAGACTCATGGTCGGGTTTATTGAGAGGTTTAACCCGGCGGTGAAAATGGTTAAGAATTATGTTGCAGAGGGAGCGGTTGGAGAGATAATAATGGCTTCAGCGACGCGCGTCAGAAGATGGCCTGAGAGAATAACTGACTCAGGAGTGCTGCTGGACACTGCGATACACGACATAGACTTGATGAGACATGTGTTCTCAGAAGACCCTTTGAAGGTTTACGCTAAGATGGGAAGGTCGATGCACAGGATTCACGAGGATTATGCTACGCTCATCTTGACTTTTAAAGCGGAGAAGATGGCTATAATACAGGCTAACTGGTTAACACCCTTCAAGATAAGGAGCCTGGAGATAATAGGTTCGGAGGGAGTGATTGAGGCCGACCTGGTTTCTCAGCAAGTGACGCTGAGCTCTAAAGACGATAGGATAACACCGTTCTCGGAGTGGAGCGAGCCGCTCAGACACGAGTTGAAACACTTCCTAGAATGCATTGTTAATGGCTCAAACCCCAGCCCTGGGGAAGAGGATGCTGTTAAAGCCCTGGAGATTGTTGAATCAAGCTTCAAATCCTCTGAAACAGGCAACGTTGTCAACATAGGCACGCAACCTTTTTAAAAAACTGTAAAGGGGGAAGCTTAATGTTGAGTGGGAGGGAGAATACTGGAGAAACTGTTTCCCATGGGGAGGCTAGGCTTAGCAGTAGGCTTCTCCGCCTCTGGCCCATAATTGTCCTCTCAATACTCTACCTGCTTTCCCCAGCCATATCGGGGGGTGAAACATACAATCTGGTTATTGCGGGAATCCTGATAATCTGCTCATCCGTAGCAGGGTTGATGCTTGGCCCGAGGCTTAGGAGAATTGTCCGCTACGCTTTCATAGTTGGGATCGTCATCGGGGTCTCAGGGGTTACACCGCCACTATACTTCGCAGCCTTCCAAGGATTGGTTTCCCCGGTTGAGCTGGCTTTAAGCATGGCTTGCATAATCCTCACCGTGATAGCTGTTTTAAAAAGGCCCTCAGGATTGTTTTAAACGGGTGTCAGCCTATTGTTGAGCAGGGTGTCGAAAAAGTTAATTACCTACTAATAGTGTAGAAAAATTGGGTTGAACAAGGCTAATGTGCTGGCTGCCGGCGTACTGCTGATAGCCGTAGGCCTTTATTTTCAAACGATACAAAACCCTTTCGGGGAACTCATGGATGAGGCAACTTATAAGTACTATAAGTACTTGATGACAGCTATCTTCTGGACGGGCATAATAGTTGTGGTGGTTTCGATTTTAATCAGGCCGAGGAGGAGAATAATCGCTCCGGCTGAGGCTGCTCGAAGCGAGGCTGTTGAAGAAAGCGGTCAGAAGGAGGCTGCTTACCGTGAGCCTGAGGTTGAGGCTTCTTACACTGGGGAAGAGGTTGAGACTATTGAAAAAGAGGAAGCGGGTTTAGAGCAAGCATACGAGGAGGCTCCGGCCGAGGAATCCTATGGGCCTATTGAGGAGGAAGCCCTGGAAAAGGAGGAGAAGCCTGAGAAGGTTAGTGAGATAATTGGCTTCTGCCCCAGGTGTGGCGCCCCTGTTTCTGAAGGGATGCGCTACTGCAGGAAATGCGGTTTGAAGCTTAAGTAGTCTAGGGTTTAACGGGTTTCAGAGCCACTAGTTAATTTTATAAAGGTAAAAATACTATTTTCTTTCGCCATGGGGAGAATCAGAGTAGCGATAGCCGGCGTCGGAAACTGTGCCTCCGCGCTTGTCCAAGGAGTATACTACTACCGGGAGAAGGAAGACCTAGTCGGCTTAGCGCATCCGGAGGTCGGGGGATACGGGCCCGGGGACATAGAGTTTGTAGCCGCCTTCGACATCAACAGGAGGAAGGTTGGCAAGGATTTGAGCGAGGCAATATTCGAGAAGCCGAACAACACCATTAGGTTTCAAGATGTTCCTAAGACTGGTGTTACCGTTAAGAAGGGGCCTGTCTTAGACGGTGTAGGCAGGTATCTGAAGGAGGTAATAGAGTTCTCAGGCGAGAGGGAGGTGGATGTGGTTGAGGAGTTGAAGTCCTCTAAGGCCGATATTCTGGTGAACTATCTTCCTGTCGGCAGCGAGAATGGCAGCCGCTTCTACGCTAAGTCGGCGCTGGAGGCCGGTGTAGCCTTCGTTAACGCCATGCCCACGTTCATAGCCTCCTCAGCCGAGTGGCAGACGAGGTTTGCTGAAAAAGGGTTGCCGATAGCGGGTGACGACGTTATGAGTCAGCTTGGCGCAACTGTTCTCCATAAGACGCTGGTTAAGCTTCTCGTCGACAGGGGTGTTAAAGTAGACGAGTCCTACCAGTTGAACATAGGCGGGGACACTGATTTTCTAAACATGCTGGAGCAGCAGAGGCTTGCCTCCAAGAGGGAGAGCAAGACCTCAGCCGTCAGGGCGATGTCCCCCTACGAGATGCCGCTCCGCATAGGGCCGAGCGACTATGTTCCCTTCCTGGAGAACGAGAAAATATGCTACATATGGGTTAAAGGCAGGTATTTCGGCGGGGCACCCTTAACCATAGACCTTAAGCTTTCAGTAATAGACTCTCCTAACAGTGCCGGGGTGATAATAGACGCTTTAAGAGGCGTCAAGATCGCTTTAGACAGGGGTGTAAGCGGCCCCTTGATCAGTGTTTCAGCATACTGCTTCAAGCATCCTCCTGTTCAAATGCCATATGAGGAGGCTAAGCAGAAGTTCCTAGAGTTCGCCAGAGGAGAGCGGGAAAGATAGTTTAAAACAGGCTTTTCTCTGTTTTACCATATTCGGCGAGAAAAGCCCATGTCATTCAGGCATGGGGATGAGTCGCCCCTTCTCTGCTGAAAGCTTTCCCTCAGGATCCATCTGAATACGGTCTGAATTTTTCTGGGTTCATCCGAGTACGATCTGTATACGATCCGAGTACGATCAGAATATTAATATACCGACGTATTAGATAATAGTATGGGAGCGCGGAGGGCGCGAAACGAGGAGTTTTAGAAGAAGCATCCAGCTTGCTTTATAACGACTACAACGAGCTACGAAATAATGAAGCGGGCCACGCGCTACACGCGCATGGCAGGGGCTGGCTTGACACAGCCCATAACCCGGCGGGATGAGCCCTGAGGGCGACGAACCGGGAATCCCACCGGCTTCAGCCGTGGGAGTGTCAATCTAAGACTGTTAGCTCAATGAGGGCTTCAGCCCCCTTCCTGAGCTTTTCAACGATTCTCCGGTCTATGTCCTTCGCGCTCTTACTGCTTTCAACCCCCACTGTTTTACCGCAAACATATCTGCTTTTCCTGAAAACCATTGTATGAGTGTCTTCGAAGGAGAGGCTCGGGTCACCGTAGCATTCGAACATGTCTTCAAGGCTTCCCACGATTATCCTGACCATTATCTTAACACGCTTCCGGGCAGCGTTCTTAAAGTCCTCCGAGAGGGTTGAGGGAGACTTGTCTGCGGAAACCATCAGGAAGCAGTCGCCAGCCAAACTGATCTCGGAATCAACGGTGGCTGCGAGTGTAGTTGGGTGCGTAGCCCTAATGTTCGGATGGCCCTTCCCGCGCACCTTTTCAACGATTCTACTCATTTTCTCCTGAAAACGTTTTATCCAAGGGTTTAATAAAAACTGTCCGGAGATGGGTGAGACAGTCGGGCGAGACCTTTTTCTGGAGAAGAGAAGGAGGCTTGTTGAACGGCTTGTCGCAGAAGGCGTTGTTAAGACTGAGAGGGTGAAGGAAGCGATGCTAAGGGTTCCTAGACACGAGTTCGTCTGGCCAAGCCAGCTGGAGTATGCTTACGACGATACTCCTCTCCCTCTTGGAGACACGGGTCAGACGATTTCGGCACCCCACATGGTCGCCATCATGAACGAGCTTCTCGAGGTTCAAATAGGGAATAGGATTCTGGAGGTTGGCACGGGAAGCGGCTACCATGCGGCTACTCTCGCCGTGTTAACCTGTCCAAGCCTAGACTCGCCCAGCCCGTTAGTTTACACTGTTGAAATAAACAGTAGTCTCGCGAGGTTCGCCGAGTCCAACTTTACAAGACTCGGTTTCAACAGGGTCATAAGGGTCATTCAGGGAGACGGCTCTAAAGGGTATCCTGAGGCCTCGCCTTACGATCGCATCCTTGTTACGGCAGCGGCGCCCAGGATCCCGCCGCCGCTCATAGAGCAGTTGAAGCCGGGCGGCAGGATGGTTATACCTGTTCAATCACGGTTTTTCGAGCAGAGCCTGATTCTCGTGGAGAAAGACTTTGAAGGCAGGGTTAGAAAAAGCAATGCTGGGCCAGTGATCTTCGTGCCTTTAAGGGGAGACTACGGTTTCTAAAACCATTTTGACAATGCACCGGCTGGACGCTTCTTCTTAACCTCCTCCACGGCTTTAACAATCCTGTCTAATGAGAAGTCGTGCTCATCATGCAGAAACCTCAAGACCCCTTCTTGATCTATGTCTCTCCACTCCAGTTCCCCAACATCCTTAACCTTAGGGTTGAGGAAGAAATCCTTCGCCTCATAGTATGTTTGAAGCTTCGCAGGGTCTTCGCCATGCTTACTCAGAATTTCTTCAAGACTCATTCCCTTTCTAATAAGCTCCAACGCCCTTTTAGGCCCTATCCCCTTCACACCCTCCGTGTAATCGGTGCCGACGAGCAGGGCTATGTCTATAAGCTGCTCTCTTGTTATCGAAAGACTTTTCAGAGTTTCCTCGAGAGAAATCTCCTCAAGGCTCACCTCAACGTAAGCCTTCTTACCGGGGAGCTTCCTCCTCCCGGTTATCGCAAGGTTTCTCACGAGCATCCTGCCGCCGAAGAGAAGCGAGTCGAAATCCTGGCTGCCAACGTAGTCCGCGACACCAGTGATCACCATGTGTGCAGCCTGAGCCTCGCCCTCGGAAGGCGCGTGTACCACGGGCACGCCCATGAGCCTCACAAGCTCTTCTGCAGACTTTAAAAGATACTCGTCGAGAGTTGCCGACATCTGAGCATACTTACGAGCCTCCTCAAGCCTGCCCATTGACAATGCTTCCTCATATTTCCTAGAGGCCTCCATGCGTACTGCTCTCCTCCTCTCAGCCTCCTCCCTCTTAATCTTAGGCGGCTCGCCGTCGAAAACATATATCGGTTTCAAGCCTGCGGAGAGAAAGTTGCAAGTCCTGTAGAATAATCCTGAGAGATGACTAGTAACCCTGTTCTTAGAATCCATTAAGGGTCTTCCGTCAGCTCCTCTTATTATCGTTAGAAACTGGTATAGCGTGTTATACATGTCTATCGCTATTCTTTTATTGGCGAGGCTCTCCAGCCTGATTTCCCTAGCTGGAATTATGTCGCCCAGCTGAACACCCATCTGTAATCATGAACTAGACAATATTCTTAAACCTTAATTTTTAAAATGATCAGCAACCCAAGATGCTGGGTATACGTTTCTTTTACACGGGGGAATTATGCTTTGAGACCTATAAACTCCAGCCTCTGATCCTTCCTTCCGGAGGCGAACACCCTTATAACTCCCCTTATTTCCATGGCCATGAGCTCCTTCTCAACCTCAGATAGGCTCACCCTGCCAACATCCTTCTCTAAGCCTCTGAGCAACTCTGAAAGAGTCATGCTCCGCTTCTTCTCAAGGATGTCGAAAATATAGTTTCTTAAAGGTATTATTCTTCTTTCATCAGTGCTTGACGCCCTAACCATCTTCTCTCCAAACCTCTATCTTCCTGCTAACCATCAGTATCTCCATGTCGGAAACACCAGGAGTGCTTTTAATCTCGCTCTCAATCTTGTCAGATATTCCGTCAACCTCTGGGGCCTCCACGTTCACGAGGAGAACCTTCATTCCGAAGAAGAAGTCTGCAGGCTGGGAGGAGATGATTCTTCCGCTCTTAAGGTTCTCGCCTATTCTCGCCAGAAGCTGTTCCAGGTCGGTTGCATCCTCTCCGGGGAATACCCTTAGGGTGTAAACTATCTGCTTCATTTTTCATCCACCTCTTTTCCAGAGTAGCCGGATTATAAGCCAAGTTTTTCTCTCATGCGGCAATAGGTTTTCGACTCAGTGTTTAAAACTCCATATATAAGTTTTTTCTCCGCCCTATTCTAATCAAAAATATAAAACAATCTGGCTTAAGGCATAACGTAGCCGCATTTAGGGCATTTAAGCTCTCTCGCGAAAGTCCTGCATTTCTCGCACCGCCACAGGGTCACTTCTCCACAGTTGAAGCATGTGAACTTCACATATCTCTCATAGGGATCTATGGGCCTGCCGCAGGATGTGCACGTAACCATGGTGAGGGCTGCGCGGAAAAGGTTAATAAGCTTACCGGTTCACCGGTTATGCAACCTTTTTAATCCCCAAAGTTATTTAAAAGAGGTATGAAAAGCTTCAGGTTTAAGCAATGCATAGTGGTTAGGATGGATCTTAAAATGTCGTGCGGGAAAACATGTGTTCAAGTGGCCCATGCAGCGGTTTCAGCCGCAGAGGAGGCGCGGCGCCTTAAGCCCGCGTGGCTTAGAGGATGGCTTGAAGAAGGTCAGAAGAAGGTTGTTTTGAAAACAGGGTCTCTCGACGAGTTGATCAGGCTCAAGGAGGCTGCTTCGAACGAGGGCATACCTTCATACCTGGTTTCAGACATGGGTCTCACAGAGCTTGAGCCAGGCACCGTAACCTGTCTGGGACTGGGGCCTGCTCCCGAGGAGTTGATGAACAGGGTTACTGGGGGCCTGCCCCTTTTCTAGGATTCTTGAAACCTTAAGGTTTATTAGGCGTTAAGTCTTTTCGGGAAAAGGTTTGCCGGCAGTAAAGCAGCAGAGAAAGTCGGATGTTCTGGTGGAACTGGCGAAGCGCCGGGGGATATTCTGGCCCTCGTATGAGATATACGGCGGGGTTAGAGGGCTGCTGACCCTGGGCAATATTGGTTTCGAGATTAAGAGGCGCCTGGAAAATCTGTGGATAAAATACTTCGTCTACTCTAGAAACTTTCAGATAATAGAGTCCCCAGTAATAGGTCCTAGGCCTGTCTACGTTGCATCGGGACACGAGTCCCAGTTCACGGATAAGGCTTTGAAGTGTGAGAAGTGCGGCGCTGTCTACAGAGCAGACCATCTTCTAAGCGAGGCGGGAACCCCCATTCCTGAAGGAGCCTCGCTGCAGCAGATCGATGAGATTGTTTCCACCAGGAGTGTTAAATGTCCAAACTGCAAGGGTGATCTCTCTAAAGCATTCCAGTGGCTTCTGATGTTTAAGACTGAGATAGGTGCAGGATCCGGAGAAATAGGTTATCTCCGACCCGAGACTGCGCAGGGAATATTCACAGAGTTCAAGAGGCTTTACGTTCACGGAAGGTCGAGCCTACCCATGGGTGTTGCCCAAGTCGGCCGGGTTTTCAGAAACGAGGTTTCGCCCAGACAGGGGCCAATAAGGCTGAGGGAGTTCACGATAATGGAGGTGGAGTTCTTCTTCGACCCGGATTCTAATCCTGAGCCCTCTGAGAAAAACTATTTGGAGCATGAAATCCCTGTTCTCACCGCGGAGGATCAGGAGAAGGGCTTTACAGGCTTTAGAAAAATAAGGGTTAGAGACGGAGTTGAAACCGGTTTATTCAGCAGCAACTGGATCCCCTTCTTCCTCGTCTTAACCAAAAGCTTTCTGGAGGCGCTTAAGATACCTGAAGAGGCCTTCAGGTTCAGAGAGAAGCTTCCCAGCGAGAGAGCGCACTACGCTAAACAGCTCTTCGACTGTGAAGTACTGCTTGAGTCATGGGGGTGGACCGAGGTCGCCGGGTTCGCATACCGTACCGACTACGATCTCTCGGGACACATGAGGGTGAGCGGCGAGGACATGAACGTTTACATCTCCTCTTCAGGCAGGAGGATAGTGCCCCACGTGGTTGAGCCCAGCTTTGGGGCTGAAAGACTCCTCTACGCTCTCCTAGAATACAGTTTGAGGATTGAGGAAGACGGGCGCATATGTCTCTCAACCCCCCCATACCTCTCGCCCTTCGATGTTTCAGTTTTCCCCCTGCTTTCTAAGCCGGATTTCGTGAATAAGGCTGCGGAGGTTGCAAGGATGCTCGGGGATTTCAAGGTTAATTTCGACGATTCCGGAAGCATTGGCCGTAGGTATGCGAGGTCAGATGAGATAGGCATACCGTTCGCCGTCACCATTGACCACCAGACTTTCTCAGACGACACTGTAACCCTCAGGTTCAGGGATACTAGGGAGCAGAAGAGAGTAGGAATAGGGAGTCTTCACGCGGAGCTTTCCAAGCTGCTTTCCCCACCTAAGCCGGATGTTTAAACCATGTAAAAACGGTTAACGGCTTTAAAACACGTAGGTTGCAAGGGCTTGAAAAAGCTTAAAACTCCGGAAGACAATATTAAACAGGAAAGGATAGTCTGAAAGATGTACCCTACTGAGACAACCCTCCGGCTTAAGAGGCAGCTCCTTCAAACGTGCCAGGAGCTGGCCAGATACGCTGTTGATTCTGTCAGAGAGGTCAATAACCTTGTAACAGCTTGTCTAGACGGAGATACTTCAAGGCTCGACGAGGCCTTAACGAACATAAGCACTCTTAAGAACAAGTCGATAGAGACTGAGAGAACACTGGCTAACGAGCTTGTTGAAGCAGGGGCAATAATGGCTAGCAGGGAGGATTTCCTGAGGCTAGCGGCACCGTTAACAGGTATACCTGATCTATGTGAGGGGGTCGTGTTCAGGCTTAGAGAATTCTTCCTCAGGAAGAAGCCTATTGAGAAGAGTCTTAGAGAAGGGTTTAAAGAACTGGTTGCGAAAACTCTTGAAACCGTTATGAGGCTTAGGGAAGTTATTTTCACACTCGGTTTCGAAACATCGAAAATACAGGAGTTCGCCAGGAACGTTGAAACATATGAGAAGGAGATCGACAGCCTGTTCAGAAGCCTGGAGATAAAAATAATATTTTCAAAGGCTGATGTTCCAACAATCCTCCTCCTTAAGGATGTTGCAAACCTTATCGAGGAGATTGCGGACAGGGCTGCTGACGCTGCTGATGCTGCGAGAGTGCTTTCCTTAAGCGTATTCTAGCAAGGTGTTTGAAAATTGGAAGGCGAGCAGGCGAAGATAACTGCTGAACTCGTCGGAGACCGCCTAATAATATGGGACATCGAGCATTCTCGAGAAGTCTACCGTATGGGGTTTTTCGGAAAACCGGTGGGAATACCTAAGCCGAAGGACTCGAACTTCAACGCTCCCCTTACGCTCGACCTTTTCGAAGGACTCTACCTTCTAGAGAAAGGGATTATAAGAGTTGTTGACAAGGATGACCGCGAGGTTTCCTTCGAACAGCTGCTCAGAATAGCCTCAAGGATTCACGAGGATTTTAAAAGCAAGTTTATAGTTTACAGGGATCTTAGGAACAGGGGGTTCATTGTTACGCCAGGCATTAAATTCGGATGCGACTTCGCGATATACGAGCACGGCCCAGGGATAGACCATGCGCCAGCAATACTGGAGGTTAAGAGGAAGGGAGATAAGATAGATGCTCCAGACTTCGTCAGAGCAGGGAGGCTGGCGACCTCCGTTAAAAAACTATTCGTCTTCGCGATTTCAGACCCGGATTCTAACAGCGTTAAATACTTGGTTTCAAAATGGTGGAAAGCATAATAAGAGGAATTTTTATTTATGACGGGAAGCACACGCTTCCCCCTGCTAAATGTGAAAAAGAGGTTGACTCAACAATTCCGGATACGCCGGCTGAATCAGCACAGCCTCAGCCTCAGCCAATAGGCCGGGGAATTGAAGAGTGAAACAGAAAATAGGTCTTCAGGTTTTACATATAGGGCTATCTCAGGGTGCGGGAATCAAATAATGCTCTCGTAAATCTGCTTCTTCAAACTCTCCTCGAGACGCGAATCCAAGGAGTCAATGATTCTGAATACTCGTGGGTCAGTAATCCTGTAAACCCTCTTGCTCCCAAGCTTACTCTCCTTAACTATTCCACACTCTTTAAGAATCTTCAAATGTCGGGAAACCGATGGTTGAAGAATCCCTGTTTTCTCAGCGATCTCGCTGACACACTTCCCACCGTTTCTCAGAAAGCCTATTATCTTCAGCCTAGCCGGGTCACTAAACGCTTCGAAAACCCTTGCCTTAAACGCTTCCTCAGTCTTTCCAGTCCGCGTCATCTCTGGATGCGTCTCCCACAACGGTATTTAAGCGTTAATGCTAGCCATATGCGGCCGTTAAACAACCCTCCAATTCTAAGGCTAAGCCATACGCTGCTTTATGAAAATAGGCTCATGTGAAAAATCCCGCGGGCTGGATTTGAACCAGCGACACTCCGGTTTCTGCACTGTTCGCCCGGTAGGCTGAAACGCCTCCACTCGAGGTGGAGGACTACAGCCGGAAGCTCTACCAGGCTACCCTTTAAATACCGGACTCGCACTGCGCGCGAATCCAGTATTTAAATCTGAGCTACCGCGGGTGGTTTAGTTTTTTCTCACGCGTCTTTTAAACTTTTTCCACTGCCTGCGTCAGGTGGCCTAAAGAGCCTTCTAAGAAAGGTTTTCCAAGGCTTGCCCCAGCTGGCTTCTCCCCTAACAGGCGAAACACGGGGGAAACGTTTATTACCCCCCTTTTTCAGTATCTGACGAAATCGCTTGGTTAGTAAGAAAACCATCAGTAAAGTTAACATACTCGAACATGTTTTAGTGCCTTCTCACAAGGTTTTGTCAAGCGAGGAAAGAGAGATGTTCCTTAGAAAGTACAACATAAAGCCTTCCCAGCTTCCCAAGATTCTGGCCAGCGACCCCGTGGCTGTCGCAATAGGCGCTAAGCCCGGGGATATTCTTGAAATAACCAGGAAGAGCCCGGTTGCTGGAGTAACATTGGCTTATCGCATCGTGGTGGAGGGTTAGTGGTTTGAACAGCATGGCGGAGGAGCTTAGTAACGAGGACCTTTGGACAGTTGCGGAGAACTACGTTAAGAGCATCGGTCTGGCTAGACACCATATTGATTCTTTCAACGAGTTTATCGACAAGGATATGCAGAAGATCGTGGACGAGGTTAAGAACATCGAGGTTACTGTCGAGGAAAAGGTTATCAGAATAGAGCTTGGCAGAGTGTGGGTTGGCGCGCCGAGGATTGTTGAGCCCAGCGGCGCGGTTAGAAACATTTACCCGATGGAGGCCAGGGTTAGGAACTTCACTTACGCCGCCCCCATCTACATGGAGGTTAAGGAGCTTAAGGACGGCCGGGAGCTTAGACAGGAGGTTTTAATAGGGGAGATGCCGATAATGGTTAACTCTAGGTATTGCGCGCTCGCCGGTGTAGACCAAGCAGTCAGGGTTAAGCTTGGGGAAGATCCTTACGACCCGGGAGGCTACTTCATAATTAACGGTTCAGAAAGAGTTATAGTCGGCGTTGAGGATCTTGCTCCAAACAGGATAATCCTAGAGGAGAAGAAGATAGGTCCATACTCATTCTATATTGCACGCGTTTTCTCAACAACCGTCGGCTACAGGACTAGGGTTGAAGTCAGGCTGAAAGGCCAGAGCAACGAGTTGAAAGTGTATCTTCCAGGCGTCGGGCAGGAGGTTCCCTTCATCGTAATGCTGAAAGCCCTTGGAATGGAGTCTGACAGGGAGATTGCTGAGCGTGTTTCACCTTTCCCGGAAATACAGGAGCTTTTAGCACCTTCTTTCGACGCGGCTCAGAACATCTTGAGCAAGGAGGACGCCATAATGTATATTGGGAACAGGGTTGCCTACGGCCAGTCGGACAAGGTTCGTTTAAACAAGACTCAGAACGTTTTAGATAAGATTCTCCTCCCCCACGTGGGGCTGGATGAGGGCTCCAGGTATGCGAAGGCTCTTTTCCTGTGCGAGATGGCTGAAAGGGTTCTCGCTATGAAGCTGGGGTGGCGGCCGCCTGACGACAAGGATCATTACAGGAATAAGAGGATTAGGCTTGCAGGAGGCCTCTTAGCAGAGCTCTTTAGAACAGCCTTCAGAAGGATGGTCAGGGACTTCAGATACCAGCTTGAAAAATCCAGCTTGAGGCATAGAATCATCCACTCTTTTTCAAACCTGATCACTACAAGCCTGATAACCGACTCCATAAACCAGGCTATGGCTACCGGTAACTGGGGTAAGAGGCTGGTTGGGGTTACTCAACTGCTGGACAGGACGAACTACCTGTCTGTGGTGAGCCATCTGCGCAGGATACAGTCGCCCCTGAGCAGGAGTCAGTCGAACTTCGACGCTAGGGATCTGCATCCGACGCAATGGGGTAAGCTTGACCCGAATGAGACGCCTGAGGGAGTTAACTGTGGGCTCGTTAAGAACATGAGCATAGGTGCGCAAATATCCGTTTCAGCGGACAAGTCTGCTGTTGAGAAAATACTCTTGAAATTCGGCCTAGTGACCATTGATAAAGCTGGTCCGGATGAGCGTTCATCAGCCGCCAAGATATTTTTAGACGGCATTCTGGTTGGCTATTCTTACTCCGGCGAAGCCCTTGTCAGGGAGATTAGGAACCTTAGGAGGAGGGGGCTGCTGCCTTCAGAGATAAACGTTGCATACTACGAGTTCAACTACGGAGGCAGGGTTGTTAAAGAGATCTATATTAATGCTGACGCTGGAAGGGTCAGGAGGCCTTTAATAGTTGTGGAAGACGGCTTGGTGAAGCTTACGAAGGATCATGTTTCCAAGCTTGCACTGGGCAAGATAACTTTCGACGACCTTGTGAGCAACGGCATAATAGATTTTCTCGATGCTGACGAGGAGGAGAACGCTGTCATAGCAGCATCCGTTAGAGATATTAGGGAGGATACGACTCATCTAGAAATATCCCCACTCCTTATTTTCGGCGTTGTCTCAGCCTCAGTCCCGTTTGCGGAGCACAATCATTCTCCGAGAAACACTTACGAGGCTGCTATGGCTAAGCAGGCCCTCGGGCTTCCTTTCACCAACATCAGCAACTCGTTCTACACTACTTTCCACGTCACTACTTACCCGCAGCTCCCACTCGTGGCTTCAAAGGTCGACAGGATCATAGGTCTTGATAGAAGGCCCATTGGCCAAAACTTCCTGGTGGCAGTGATGTCGCATCCGTACAACATGGAGGACGCGATAGTTTTAAACGCCGCCTCAGTCCAGCGTGGGCTTGCAAGATCAACCACATACAGATCGTACGAGGTTGAAGCAAGAAGATATCCGATGGGGGAGGTTGACAGAATAGAGAAGCCTGACTCCCAGGTTAGGGGATACAGGGGTGACGAAGCATATGCGAAGATCGAGGAGGATGGAATAGTGTCTGTTGAAGCCGAGGTTAAAGGTGGGGACGTTATAGTTGGAAGGTCAAGCCCGCCAAGGTTCTTCGAAGAATATAAGGAGCTTGTTTTCCAGGCTCCGGCTAGGAGAGACTCCTCAGTGGCGCTCAAGCCTTCTGAAAGCGGCTTTGTCGACAGTGTTCTCATAACCGAGGATCTTGAGAACAATAAGCTGATAAAAGTAAGGATAAGAGACCACAGGATTCCCGAAATAGGGGACAAGTTTGCATCCAGATCTGGACAGAAAGGCGTCGTGGGGATGCTGGTTCCACAGTCCGACATGCCTTTCACGGAAGACGGCTTGGTTCCGGACGCCTTGATAAACCCGCATGCAATACCCTCCAGAATGACGATAAGCCACTTCCTTGAATCTCTCTTCGGCACTGCCGCAGCCTTGGAGGGCAGACAGATGGATGGAACTACGTTCATCCATGCTCCCGAGCAGGAGGTTCAGAGGATTCTGGAGGCACACGGCTTCTCACCATACGGAGAGTTCAACTTCATAGACGGTGTAACTGGGAAACGGTTTAAGGCGAAGGTTTTCATGGGAATAGTGTATTACCAGAGGCTTCACCACATGGTTAAGGATAAGATGCACGCTAGGGCCAGGGGGCAGGTTCAGATGCTTACTCACCAGCCTACTGAGGGAAGATCCAGAGGAGGAGGCTTAAGGTTCGGAGAAATGGAGAGGGACTGCCTCGTTGGGCATGGTGCTGCCAGGCTGCTTCAAGACAGGCTTCTCGAAGAGTCCGACAGGACAATCGTACATGTCTGCGAGAAGTGCGGGACATTCGCCTATTACGATGCTAGGCAGAAAAAATACGTGTGTCCGCTCTGCGAGAAGGGGAAAGACGTAAGCGGGATCGAAATATCGTACGCGTTCAAGCTTCTGCTTCAAGAGTTGATGAGCCTAGGGATTTTCCCGAGGCTCAAGGTTAAGGAGAGGATTTAGAAATGAGCCAAGAGGTTGAGATAAAGCAGATAGACTCGATAAAGTTCGGTGTTCTCTCCCCGGCGGAGATCAGAAGGCTCTCAGTAATGGAGGTCACTACGGATGAGACTTACGATCAGGATGGTCTCTCCGTCCCCGGGGGGGTGATGGACACCAGGCTCGGCACGATAGAGCCTAGGCAGAGATGTAAGACTTGCGGAAACCTTCCTGACAAGTGCCCGGGTCACTTCGGGCATATTGAGCTGCCGGTTCCAGTCATACATGTTTCTTTCGCAAGGGAGATAGAGAGGGTTCTCCAGTCAACATGTAGACAGTGCGGCAGAATCCTCCTTCCCAACGATAGGATAAACCACTACAGGGAAAAGATACGGGAGTTTGAGGAGAACTACGGCATTGTTCCAGACCAGATTTTCGACCAGATAAAAGATGAGGTGAGAAGATCCAACAGGTGTCCCCACTGCGGTGCCGACAAGTATCAGGTTAAGCTCGAGAGGCCAACAAGGTTTTACGAGAGGGATCCTGACGGTGTCCTAAGGCTTTTAAACACAAGGATAATAAGGGAGCGTTTAAACAGGATTCCGGATGATGATCTTAGGCTTCTGAACATTGACCCTGAGGTTGCCCATCCGGCATGGTACGTGATAGAGGTTCTACCGGTGCCGCCTATCCAGGTTAGGCCCTCGATAATACTTGAAACCGGGGAGAGGTCTGAGGACGATTTAACGCATAAGCTTGTAGACATAGTTAGGACCGCGCGCAGAATACGGGAGTATATTGAGTCGGGAGCGTCTCCGCTCATAATACAGGACCACGAGGATCTTCTGCAATACCATGTCACAACCTATTTCGACAACGAGGCCGTAGGCATTCTTCCAGCTCAACACAGGACCCGTAAAACCCTGAAGACTCTCGCCCAGAGGCTGAAAGGCAAGGAGGGACGCTTCAGGAAGAACCTCTCCGGCAAAAGGGTTGACTTCTCAGCTAGAACAGTCATATCTCCAGACCCATATCTGGGTATCGACGAGGTTGGGGTTCCGGAGGAGATTGCAAAGATACTTACTGTCCCGGAGAGGGTTACATACTGGAATAGGGACTGGCTGGTTCAACTTGTTAGAAACGGGCCCTTCATACACCCTGGTTCAGAATACGTCGTGAGGCCTAGCGGCGCCAGGCATAAGCTTCAATTCGTAGAGAACAGGGATTCTCTCGCAGAGGCTCTCGACATAGGGTTTATTGTTGAAAGACACCTTCTCGACGGTGACTTCGTTATCTTCAACAGGCAGCCGTCGCTCCACCGTCTCTCAATGCTTGGACACAGGGTGAAAGTTCTCCCCGGTAAAACCTTCAGGCTGCATCCGAGCGTCTGCCCGCCTTACAATGCTGACTTCGACGGTGACGAGATGAACCTGCATGTTCCACAGAGCATCGAGGCTCACGTTGAGACAAGCATGCTTCTAGGAGTCAAGAAGCATTATTTGACGCCTCGATACGGCGCGCCCATAATGGGCGCCATAAGGGACTTCATAACAGGGGCCTACCTGCTAACCAGAAAGGACACGTATCTCACTAAGGAGGAGTTTACGAGAATCGTCTACGCCGCTGGATACGAGGGTAAGCTTCCTGAGCCGGAGGTTAAGAAGCCTGTGCCATTGTGGTCAGGCAGGCAGGCAGTCAGCCTCCTCTTTAAAGAGGATTTCAACTACGTTAACAAGACTAGCGTGGGCGGCCCGTCTAGGGACGAGGCGGAGATAATAGTGAAAAACGGCAAGCTGGTTTCCGGAGTAATAGATAAGGCGTCGATAGGGGCTGAGAAGGCCGACACTATTCTTCACAGGATTCTTAAGAAGTATGGGGCTGAGGAGGGGCATAGGTTCATATCCTCCTTCCAGAAAATGGTTAGAGAGTTCCTGCTCCTGAGGGGATTTAGCTTCAGCTACAGGGATGTGAGCCTTCCCAAGGATGTTCAGGAGCAGGTTGAGAAGGAAGCTAACCAGGCTGACGTTGAAGTAAACAGTCTTCTTGAGGACTGGAGCAAGGGGAAGATTAAGAGGATACCTGGGATGAGCGAGGAGGAAAGCCTGGAAGCATACATTATGGATGCTCTCTCGAAGGTCAGAAGCAAGGTTGGCAGCCTAGTCTCCTCCTCCCTCGGAATGGATAACAACATGGTCATAATGACTAAGACGGGTGCAAGGGGCTCCGACCTTAATGTGGGCCAGATATCCGGATGCCTGGGGCAGCAGGCGCTCCGAGGCAAGAGAATCTTCAAGGGTTACATTGGAAGACCGTTGCCGCACTTCCGCAAAGGCGACCTCAGCCCAGTTGCCAGAGGATTCGTAAAGTCTAACTATTACACCGGCCTATCCCCGGTTGAGCTATTCTACCACTCCATGAGTGGACGCGAATCCCTTGTCGACACCGCGGTTAGAACGCAGCAGAGCGGGTATCTTCAGCGTAGGCTTATCCACGCGCTTGAGTCGCTCAGGGTTGAGTACGACGGCACTGTCAGGGACTCGTATGGGAACATTGTTGACATGATATATGGCGAGGACGGTGTTGACCCGTCTAAGAGTGACCACGGTAAGTCTGTAGATGCGAAGAGGATAGTTGAGGAATACGCGCTTTCAGCAGTTAAGAAGGGTAAGCCGGCGGACAGGCAGACTGTTAAGAGAATAATCGAGGAGCATGGGAAGCTTCTGCCGGTAAACATTCGGAGGGAGGCTTTCCACGCAATAGTTTCAAAAGGATTGTCAAAGCAGGCTGTTATAAACGTGGTTGAACAGATATTGAGGGAGTATCGCCGCGCGCTTGTGGAGGCTGGTGAAAGCGTCGGGGTTGTTGCAGCCCAATCCATAGGCGAGCCGGGAACGCAGATGACGCTTAGAACATTCCACTACGCGGGGGTTAGAGAGGCCAACGTCACGCTCGGCCTGCCTAGGCTGATCGAGCTGCTCGACGCTAGGAAAACGCCTAAGACACCCATGATGACTGTTTATCTTAAACCCCCGTATAACAAGGATTACGCTAGGGCGCTCAGGGTCGCTAGAAAACTCGTCTACACGACTATTGAGGACGTTTCCAAGATAAGCTTGAAATCCACAACGGCTTACGACTATCTCGTTATACACCCGGTTAAAGAATGGCTCAGTGAAAGAGGTCTTTCGGAGAAGGATGTTGAAAAAGTTCTTGAAACACTCGGCTTGAAGTTCAACGTTAAGAGCGACGGGAGCTTTGAGATACCTATTAAGACAGATCCGCAGAAGTTCGAGTCCAAGATAAGGAAGACGCCTGTCAGCGGAGTGACAAAGGTTAAAGGAGTCCTCCTGAAGGAGGAGGGTGGTGAGTACTGCATAGTAACCGAGGGAAGCAACCTGGCTGAGGTTTTCAACATTCCCGAGGTTGACCATACGAGAACGACAAGCAACGATGTTCACGAGATCGCCAGCGTGCTCGGCATTGAGGCTGCTAGGGCAGCCCTGATAAACGAGATGTGGAGGACGCTCAACGAGCAGGGGTTGGACGTCGACTGGAGGCATCTCTCCCTTGTTGCAAGCGCCATGACGCAGGACGGTGAGATAAAGCAGATAGGCAGGCATGGTGTAAGCGGGAGGAAGCAGAGCGTGCTCGCCAAGGCTGCTTTCGAAAGGGCTGTTCAGGTTCTTGTTGAAGGAGCTGTCTCAGGCGCTGAGGACAGGCTGCTGGGGATGACTGAAAGGGTCCTAGCGGGCTCAGAGATTTTCGCAGGCACAGGAATGGTTAAAGTATATGTTGATATAGGGGGCTTCTTAAGCAGGGGTGAGAACAACGATGGCGGAGAGAGCGTCGCTCAGCAGCAGGCTTGAACTGCTCGCTAAAACAGGCTCTTTCGTAGCCGGGTTCAACGAAGTCTACAGGCTTCTGCTCCAGGGTAAGCTCGAGGGCGTAATCTATGTTTCAAACCTCCCGCAGCCAATGCTGAGCAAGCTTCGGAACGCTATAGAGCTTTCTAAAACGCCCGCGATAGTCTACGAGGGGTCTCGCGTAGTCCTAGGTAAAGCGTTAAACTTAAAACACCCCACCTCAGTTATAGGAATATTGAACCAGGGGGAGTCAGGAATACTGGAGGAAACCAAGCAGAATGACAAGCAAGGATGAATCAAGAATAAGCTGGTCGAACCAGGAGCTGAGCATCATAGGCTTCTTCGAGAGCGCAACCGGCACCCGGGCGATAGACTGCGTGATGGCTAACGGTGACAAGACAGTGTTCTTCCTCCTCAAGCCTGAGGATGCTGAAAGAATCAGGCGCGGCTACCGGATTCTGCTCCAGCATTTCTCAAAAAGAATAGGGAGGGAGATCCAGATATTGGAGTATCATGAGGATGTTGAAACATTCTTGAAAAGGGCCCTCCACCCCGTTAAAGTGCTTGAAATAAGGCTTGAAAACGGGGTTAAAGGAGGGAAATTGGCATACTTAACGGTTGACGACGCTGACAAGGGCAGAGCCATAGGTAGAAACGGGTTTAGAATACAGGGAATAAGGGAGATAGCTAGGAGGCATTTTGGTCTAAGCGACGTTAAAATAAGATAGGCGTCGGAAACTTAATAAGACCCTGTTTCACTGCATTCCCGGGTTTGGGTAAAGGAGAATTCGCAGCCAGAAGCCTGATAAAGGTTCGGAGAAAGTTCAGATGGAGCTATAAGTATTACACTAAGAGAGTGCTAAGGCTCAAGGAGCTTTACGACCCGCTTGAAGGAGCCCCGATGGCGAGGGGCGTCGTCCTTGAGAAAGTAGGGATAGCTAGCAAGCAGCCTAACAGCGCTGTCAGGAAATGCGTCAGAGTCCAGCTTATAAAGAACGGGAAGGAGATAACAGCATTCGTACCTAAAGACGGCGGCTTAAACTTCATAAACGAGAGGGACGAGGTGATTGTCGCGGGAATCGGGGGCACCTTGGGCAGATCAATGGGGGACATTCCGGGAGTAAGATACAAGGTTATAAGCGTAAACGGGGTTTCCCTAGACGCTCTTTTAAAGGGTAAGAAGCAGAAGCCGACAAGGTAAGCTTTAAATAAAGTGTCACCGGCCGTTTTAAACACGGCTCTTGGCTAAGACGAGTGTAGAGTGCAGGCTGTTCGACAAGTGGGATATTAGCGGGATAGAGGTTAGAGACCCAGGGCTAGCACAGGTAATCAGCCTCAGGCCAGTAGTCATCCCGCACTCCGGGGGAAGGCATGAGAAGAGGAAATTCTGGAAGTACAGTGTGAACGTTGTTGAACGCCTTGTTAACAGGGTTGCTCAAACAGCCCGGGCAGGCGGGAGAAAAGCTAAAGCCATAAACATAGTTAAACACGCCTTCGAAATAATAAGCATCCAAACGGGAAGAAACCCTGTTGAAGTCTTCGTCGAGGCCCTCGTAAACTCCGCGCCCAGGGAGGACACGACGAGAGTCAGCTACGGTGGAATAGTCTACTACCAGTCCGTAGACATCTCCCCAGGGAGGAGAGTAGACTTGGCGATAAGAAACATAGTCGACGGGGCGAAAAGGAAAAGCTTCAAAAGCAGGAGAAGCATGGCGGAAAACCTCGCCGAGGAAATCATAAACGCTGCTAGCAACAGTGAAGCAAGCTTCGCGGTCTCCAGGAAGATAGAGCTCGAGAGGCATGCTGAAGCCTCCCGTTAAGCCCCGATGCTTTCCTAGAGCCCATTTAAACCGTCTAACGGTTTCAGCTCATGATCCCTAGCTCAAGGATTAAGAATTCACGGGAAACCCTAATCCAAAGCGTTTTTACTTAGCAGGCGGGTGGTCTAACCATAGGTAAACCTTTCTCTCCTTTGTTATCTACATCTATATCAAGTATCGTCAATTCCTCCACACTATTCCTCAATTCATACCCTACGATACGGGTGGCGATCTCGCGTTCAATCAACCTGCCAGCGAGAAGGTGGGCATAATCCACGAGGAGATCCAGATCATGGTTGCCTGTCCATACGATAACCTTGTTATAGGCTTCCGATTCTAATTCACACATTATCGCGGTCGCCGGGATTACTATTAGAGTTCCTCCCTCTTCTAGTAGGGGCTTAACTTCAGAATGGTCCTTAAATTTCTCTACGAGGATTTGCTTTCGCTTCTCACACGCTTCTCTTACATGCAGTAGGCTGTTTATACTCGTTATCTCGTTTGAAGCCATATGTTCATAGAGGTTAACAGTAACAGAGTATATCTTGCTCCCCCTTGTTAACGCAACATCGAAAAGGTTGTTGACGAGATCTTCCACAACTTCAGGTTTGCTCGTGTACACGGTGATTTTGAACAGTACGTCTTCACTCCTACCATCCATCGCGATAGAACATTCCTCTGTCGTGCTTCTCCACTTATCAACTAAACATGTTTCAATCACACAGCCAATGCAAGGCTTCTTAAAATAGGGACATTTTTCGCACTTAAACCCACACCTACCTATCTTCAACAAGAATACTTCTCATTTCCCAGATTTAAACAAATATGCTGGTTATCATGTTCTAACTTTT
>JAFNIX010000031.1 GCA_017601225.1 Candidatus Brockarchaeota archaeon
GTGCTCGACAGGGCAACATTTATCGAGGAAGTGCTTGCTGCTCTGAAAGAAGAATAAGCCACCATTAAGCCTCCCTTATGGAAAGACATATAGGTATTGATAGCTAGACGTAGAATTATGACTGTATCAAAGAGCTTGGAAGAGCTCTGCGAAATAGCGGTGAAACTCGGGGCAGCCGAGGCGAAGGTGATTAAAGCTGGTGATGTGGTGGTGAGAGACTGGGTTAGGCTAAAATGCCAATATGGATGCGGCGGGTATGGTAAACGTCTCACATGTCCCCCATACTCGCCAACCCCCGAGCAGACGAGAAGAATTTTGAGCGGGTATTCTTCAGCGATATTGTTGAGGTTTGAACCCGAGTTGTTAAAAGTCCATAAGATTGTTGCAAAGCTGGAGCGAGAGGCATTCTTATCCGGATACTATTCAGCATTTGGACTGGCGTCTGGACCCTGCCCGTTCTGTAAGGAATGCAACCTAAAGAGTTGTGTCCACCCTGAACTCGCAAGGCCTTCGATGGAGGCGTGCGGCATAGATGTGTACGCGGCAGCTAGAGGAGCCGGTTTCACGATAGAGGTGGTGAAGACGCGTAAGGAAAAACCTAAGTACTTCGGATTATTACTGGCTATTTGACAAAAAATAGAGCGCTAATAAGGGGAAAGGCTATATCGATATAATTACATAACGCTAGCATTCATCCTCTTTAAGCCGTCTAAGTTTAAACAAGAGTTAACTAATATTCTTTGGAAGAGAACCGCAAAATGTAATATTGTTTTTAACTCTATTCTGTATACTTACTACGCATGCCCTATCCGTAGTCAGCTATGTAAACAGTGATCCTGTTCGCATCCATCGTGAAACCGTAACCTGCAGTCTCAAGTTGTTCGAGTGTTTTTTTCAGATAATTGCCAAAATCCGATGTATCATTGTCAGGATCCACGGATTCACTGTAACGATAATTCATGAGCCTCGCTAGTTGTAGAAGTACTTGTTTAGAGGCCCAGTAATCTAGCGCCACTGGGTCTATGCTGGCCATTACGAGATCTGTCTTAGTGGCTTCTTCATAGGATGTACTGGGGCCATTCCTAGGTATCGCGTTAACCCATACTGCGTCCAGTATGTTAAGCACAGGAATCCTGGTCTCAGCCATGACTTTCCCCAATGCTCCCCTGCCGATCAGACTATGAGTGTCAGTTAACGGTTGGGATACAACACCCATGTAATGTTTAACCGCACCTGTGACCCCGTATATTGAATGAGTTTTCAAAACGGGAAAGTTTATCACTTTCAATCTGCTAGAATCGTAAGTGCCAGATTCGGGATCCCAGATCCCGAGTTTGAAGCTGATGTAAGTACCTGTTTTGGTTCTAAACTTGGGATATGAAACTTTTACGCCAGTTTCCGGGTCTGATACCGGTGAGACAACATAGCCGTCTTGAAGATCGCCATCAATATATTCTTTTACCTGTTTGCTGGCGATAGTATCCCAGAGATAGGTTGAAACTTTATGCTTATCTGAGTATAGGGCTACGACAGCCTCCGCCGATTGCGACTCGTTTACAGCATTGCTCCTCCTCCAATTTAAGCTACCCCTACCTTGACCGTTGTCTGCTACCACTATTTCTCCTGTGAAGCCTTCAGGATGTTTAAGAATAAGATCGATTAACTCCTTCAGAAGGTCTGTATTGGTGCCTCCTCTCTGATCCCATTGACAGTTAACTTTAATTATTATTACGTCATCCCTTTTGATGAGTCCTCCCGGACCGCTATTAACACCAACCAGCTGGGAGTCGTAGAAGAAAAGCCCCTTAGAACCCATAAGGCTTACTAGTTTAGCTATGCTCCCGTTTACGACAAATATCTCAGAAGCTGGATGGATTGTTGCTGTTTGAGGAACAAGTTTAAGCAAGGGTTTTTGCTGAATAGGTTTATTTACGGTGTTCCAGTAAAACATTAAGAATGAAGCTGTAGCCAAAACCGTTATTAAAATAATTACAACTGATCTTCTTCCGGCAACCAATCTAAGCTCTTTCAGAAAATAATTGAATATTTGAAGCACTGGAGCTATAAGTATCGCGCTGTAGGCTAAAGCTGCTCTTTGACACGGATATGTCAGCCTATGAGGTCTTGTTCCTGAACGCATTATGAGCCAAGCTAGGCTTAATAAACCCAATAACAATGGGTGATGCATAAACCAGCGTATGAGCCGCTCTATCTTGCTTTCGAGAAGCATCGTATAGCTAAAAAGGGCATTCACACCTATATATGCATATAGCCGGAATATCTATGAGGCTGGGGTTTATTATTAGATGAGCTGCTAGAGATTTTGAAACTGTAATCTATCAAGGGTGATTCTTTAATCATTCTCAGAAAACAGTCCTATGAGGAAAATCACAACTTATTCTCGTCAAGTTAATCCTCATACCCCCTTAAACCGGAAGATAAATCATTTTTTCTCAGTAAACTCCGTGATCTCTGCGTTTCTAGGTCCTATCAATTGTCGCAGCTCAATTTCCCCTCCCTCTATGGTTCCTTTTTTCCCTGTTCTAAACTCTCTGAAAATGAAGCTTCCGGAGGGAAGGTTTAGCTTTGTTGAAACAATTTGCCTGTAGGGTGCAGCGTTCACGGTGAAAACAACATATCTGGATCCGTTTTCAGCGTCTCTATGCAGTGAAGCAAAGGACATTGGTGAAGTTGTCCTCGCTGGCAACTTAAAGTTGAAGGCTTCTATCAGAAATTTCAACAAGGATGCGCTTGGATCCAGCCCGATTATCGTCATCCTGCCCTCTCCATTTTTTCTCGTTAACCCAACTACGTGTTCCTTTAACACTGGCACGGTGTCAACGTAGGGTGATTTCACTTCGGCCCCAGATATTGTTATGGCTTCCTCCCATTGCTGGTCGAAGAAATGGAAGCTTAATGTCCTTATCTTTCTCCTCAGGTTTTTGAAGGAGATCTGGAGGACCATGGGGGAACCCCTTGGTTCCGCCCTGCTTCCGATCGGCCTCGGAATCTCTGCGAATTCTTCAATTTCTCTACGTGCGAAATCGGTTAGCGGTGTTTTTCGGAGAAAGATTATGTGGCACCCCTCGTAGCAAGCCCTGAGGAGGTTTTCTGCATCTTTTGGCCACATAAGCCCATCCCCAGCATAAAGCAGTAACGGCCTTTTTTCACGGTTAGCCTCAGGATTGTAGAATGTGAAGTCTAGCCCTGCTCTATGGAGGCTTGAGAAGCAGCGTCCCCAACTCCATCTTTCCGAGAACACTTCAGACGGGTGTCTGAGCAACATCTCCGGTCTGTAGTGGACCAATGCTATAGAGGTTAATTTTTCAAGGTTGTAAGGCTTAACAAACCTATATATTTTCGAGAGCTCTTGGATGGATTGATATACATCCGGGTTTATCAGCCCCCATTCGTTTACTGGTGCACACGTCCAGTTATCTCTTCCAACCGCCATGTACCAATTCCATCCTTTCAGCCCCCATGCCATTGCTAATAATCCCAACAGTCTTTCATGCGTGCCATCAATAGGCCCTGTTGAATACAGTGCATCAGTCCAGATTCCAGATTGGAATTCCGTCGCAATCGGATAAACAGTGTAGGCGGCATAAGCCCTAACCCAGTATGAAAGCTTCATCATTTCGCTTTTAGGCAAATGCTTCTTCAAGTAAATGTCCATACAGGGCAGGTCAACAATCCTGCTTAACATCACCAAATCGTGAAAAGTTGGATCGTCGTAAGTGTTTACAAGCATAGGTATCTCGACACCGTTTCTCCTATACTCATCCCTTGTCCAAGATATTATTTGTTCAACACTCCAATCTAGAAAAGCTCTGTAATCTAAGTATCGGAGTAGGTTCTCAGGCTCCCTGTTTCCTCTTGCTAAAGGGTGTTCCTCATAGGATTCTATTTCCTCAAAGCTTGCATAATCATAATCCCAAGCATCGTTCAGCGCCTCGATCTTCCCGTATTTCTGCGCTAGAAAGTCTTTGAATGGTCCTTTCCCTCTGAATAATCCAAGTTGGTCTCGGTAGTATCTTACCCACGGGTCGACCTCATTATCCACCTGAAGAACGAATATTGGTCCACCCTTGGTAGCCTGGTTTGGGACTATGGATTTCTCACATACTTTTCTTATATAGTTTGACGCAAGCCTTCTGAATTCTTCACTAAACCTATGGTATCTAAACGCCTCCTCAGGAACCCCGCCGTATCTCCATTCTGCATAAATGTAGGGGCCAGGTCTAACCATCATTAGGAAGCCTTTCTCCTCCACGAGATCTATGAAGCGATTTAATGCTCTCTGAGGATCCGTGTCCCCTTCAAAATCGAATTCTTCCCCGATTTTATGGAAATCCCACGGTATGTATGTGGATATGATCCTTAAGCCGGCTTCCCTTAGCTTATTCATTATTTTATCCCAATTTTCAATCTTGACTCGCCAATAATGGAACTCTCCTGATAAAAATTCAACCTTCTCATTGTTCAAAGTAAAACCGTAACGGTTTATGCTGATCTTCATGCAGTAATCATTCTTGCCTGATTTTATATGTTTTTAATGCAATTCAACCAATTGGGTCGATCATGTTCCTGGCTGCTACTGCCCATATTCCGCCGCTTGGTTTTTTAATAATCTATCAAAGGTAGCTTAACAATCTTTCCTTCTCTACTGCTTTTCTCCGCAGCAACCGCTGCTTCCATCGCTTTCAATCCTTCCAGTGGTGTGGCGAAAACCGGTTTATCTTCCAATATGCTTTTAACAAAATCCTCCATCTCTTTTTCATACATTACTATAGGGTCTTCCTTTATGTCTACTTCTTCCAAGCCTTTACCCTTGCCACTGACCTCCATGCTTCCTATCACGTATCCTTTTACACTTACAGTGCCCTCTTTACCGACTATTCCCCATGATTCATAGGTATGTGTAGCAGTCCAGCTTTGCAGCACACTGGAGAAAGCATTATTTTGGTGAGTAAACACTATGTAAGCATTATCCTCTATGCTTATTCCTTTTCTCTCAGTCTTATAGTGTGCTGAGACTGAAGTGATGTCGCCGGCAAACCATCTGAACGCGTCTATCATATGAATCGTGTTTTCAACCACCATTCCTCCACTTCTCTTCTTATCGGTCAGCCACCCCATTGGCGGCAAGACACCCATAGCGGTTCCTATCGCTATTCTCCAGAGTGCAACCGGTTCCCCCACCGTATTGTTTTCGATGAGTGCTTTAGCATGCTTAAACATCCCGTGATGTCTCAAGCAGAAACCGACTGCAAATTTCACACTGCTCTTCTTCCAATAGCGGTATATTTCGTGCGCATCATCCAAGTTTGCCGCTAAAGGCTTCTCGAGAAACACATGCTTGTTGCTTTTTATTGCCTCTACAGCTATTTCCCTATGAGTATCCGGTGGAGTAGCTATTATGACTGCGTCAAGATCCTTTAGTTCAACCACTTCCCTGTAATCTGTGAAGAATTTTTCGGCTTTAAACTTCTCAGCTGCCTGCCTTGCCTTTTCCTCTACTATGTCGCATGTGGCGACTAATTTCTGGCCTGTTTTCAACACGTTGGGGAGGTGAGCGTAGTTAGCAATGTTGCCACAGCCAATCACAGCCATTTTTAGACTCTTCATCTTTACGATAGTTGAATCAAAGGATTATTTAAAGATTTGGAGAGAATAGTGACTCTGAAAACAATGTTGGTTGTTTATTCTCTAGAGCTTACTAGTATTTCCAAGAATTCTCCAGCATCTAGAGAAACAGGTTCCTCAAGAATAATGAGCACATGTTCTCCCTTAGCTTTCAAAACGGCGTTTACTCTTCCTCTGCTGGAGTGTTTAACTGATAAAAGCTTGTCTGACGGCTGGTTAGTAATAAGCTTAACCTTTTGTAGTTCAAGCCTCCCGTAGCGAACCTCTATTACATTCCTTTGGAGGCCCTCTTTAAGCTCTCTGCTGTAGCTTCCCCAGCATCCTCCCGTCGAGAAGAAGCATCTGAAACCGTCTTTAGACACTTTTGGTGAGAAACCTATCGCCTTTTCAGGAGCACTATACTCGAACCCGCTTAATGCTAGGAGAAGAGACCAGCTTGACATGGCTCTCGCGTAATGGTGGCCGCATTCAACCTCGTCCCACGGGTTCCTCTTTAAACCGTCATACCTATCCCTAACTCCCTTAACTATTTTAAGCCCCTCCTTAACAAAGCCTTCGTAAATCAGGTGGGCTGCCACCTGATACTCTATGCCTGTCCAGACTTCGTCGCAGTATGGAAAAGGATAGTCTGGTTTACCTCCCCTAGGCCAGGAGCAGAGAACCAGCCCACTCTCATCGTTCAGAGCGTAAGTCCTCTGACAGTTCTCGTGTTCTAAAAGGCTTTCCTTCCAATTGTAGCGGAAAACAGCCATTAGCGCGGATTTAACCTGTTCCTCCGGCAGAAGGTATCCGAGTCCAACCACATGGCTGAACCATTGGCCGAGAAGCTGGTCTGAGAGACACCCTTCTCCAAATTGATACCTGATGTTTGGGTCACCCTGAAACCTTTGCACGAAATACTCGCCGTTCCACAATAGTTTGCTGAAATTCTCTCTACCTTTTTCAAAAACTTCTTTATACTTTTCAGCGGACTCGGAATCGCCTAGGTGTTTAGCCATTTCCTCCGCCGCCCTCAAGGCTCCAAGATATAGGGAGCTAACCATTGGGTTAGGCCCGTAAAACTCAATATCATACGTGTTATGCTGCTCCCCCTCCATGAGGCCGTCGCAATCCTTATCCCATGTTTTCCAAGCGTACTCTAAAGCCTTTTTAGCGTTTGGCCAAAGCATTCTTAAGAATTCATCGTCGCCGCTGAGCTTCCACTCCCTATAGAGTTTCATTAAACATCCCATCTGCCCGTCAGCCGCAGGCTTAAACCTCCATCTAGCACCTGACAGCGGCACAAGGGTTCTGAAAGCCATGTTCCCATTCTCATCAGTATTGTTTAGAAAATCCGTTAGACGCATCGTTCTCTCTAGGCTTGGGAAAAGATGTGCCAGGGTCTGCTCATAATTCCAGACGTGCGTGCAGTTCATCCAGCAGCATCCGCTATTATCACTGCATCCTTCAAAAGCGTAAAACCTGCCGTCCTCAGCCCATAGGCACGTCGGGGTCCTTATGGTTGAAACCTGGCTGGATACGGCGTCTAAAACATAGTCGGGAAGAGTGCTTTCGAAAAGCGTCCTGTGGAAAAGCCTGGTTTCTCCTTCAAGCCTCTCAAACTCCCTAACAACATACTTGGCAACGTCCAAAGCGTCTTGGAATAGCCTGGCGTAAAAGTTTCCGATTCTCTTCCCCCTTACTTCATCCTCCCTATTCCAATAGTTCACCAGATTCGGAAAATACCATGAGAGTATGAATGGGAGAACAACTTCTTCTCCCGGGTCCAGTTTTGCTAAGAGCCCGAGGGTTCCTATGTCTGTCTCCCCCTCCATGGAGGGGTCGGCTGAGGGCTCCTCAGCCAGCCGCCCGTCTTCAGAGAAATCTTTCCAGAAGCTCTGCACATCGTCCCACCAGACTGATCTTTCCCATCTTAGAGCGTAGGTTACCTCGCTCCAGCTTGTGGCAAGAGCCATTGAGCCGAACTTCGGGTCATCTCTGGGATACTTGCTGCTGCTCATCTTTATAGCGGTTAAGCCTTTTTCCCTAACCAGCTCGTTCAAATTTTGTCCGAACAAATCGTTAAACCTGTTTGTAAGAGTTGAAGTACCGTCGTATCCAACAGCGTTGAAAAGGCTCATAGCCAGGGTTAAGTTAATTCTCCTCGAGGATCTGTTTTTCACTCGCCATTTGAAAATCGCCACAGGTAGGCCTGAATCCTTCTCGTTTAGGGGGATCAGAGGGTTGAAGGCCTCCAGTGAAATCTCAAGCGGGATATTGTCTTCGAAATCTATCCGCGCAAAGGGATATTCTCCCCTGAACCTTGCCTTAGCAAGCCTAGGTAGACCCGGAACGTATGACCATGGGATTCCGTGGCTGCCACGATATGGTGGGAGAATCCTCGATTCTAACACTCTTGAAACTGGTTTATAGCCATCTTCGCGAAACCAGATGGAGAAAAAAGTGTATGGCAGGTCCTTTCCTTTGCCTGGCCTGTTAAATATCTCCCAGTCTCTAAGGTTTCCCCTTCCTCCCAGGGAAACCGTTCCTGTACCTATTCCCCCTATGGGGAAAGCTATCTCGGAAAGCATGTTTCCTTCGAAGTAACGTTTTCCCTCACCTAGCAAGTCTGAAAAGCTTGAGTCTGGGAACATTATAAACCCTTCTGCTTTAAAGCCAGTGTCTCAGCCCTCTCGGCAAGCTCCTTTCTCTTCCAATCTATGTCTCGAGGGATGAAGACGGCCGCCATGCTTAGAAGAACTATGCATATTGACCAAGTGACGTTTACTATCGTAACTATGCCCCATTCTAATCCAATCGTGTCTGCAGCATAGCCCGTGATTAAAGGTGCAAAAGCAGACCCGACATTGTAGAAGAATAGCAGCATAGCCATGGCTGACCCTCTTACCTCAGGAAGAGCAACGTCTTGAACGGAGGATGAGACGCATGGCCCAGCCATAGGCATGAATAACGCTGTCATAGCGCCCAGTATCAAGAAGAGTTCTACGCCACCCCTAGTCAGGAAAGCCATGTTGAAGAAGACCAGCCCTATGACGACGGTTAGAGTAGCGAAGACTACTCTCCCCCTCTTGTTTCTTTTGAAAGCCCAGTCCCCTGTTAAGCCTGCCAGCAGGTTTCCAGCAACCATGGAGAGAAGAGCGGCCAGCATTACGAGCAGCTGCGAGCCTGCTTCAAAGCCCCTGACATCAGTCATATAGGTGAAGAGCCAATAGGAAAGAATATTCCACGGAAAGACGCCGAAGAACCCTTGGAGGTATAGAAACAATATGGATTTTCTTTCGAAAAGCCTTTTAAAAGATTTTACTGAAAAAGTATCCTTGAGCCTGTCCCTAACGTTAACCAGCTCCGGCTCGGTACCTCCTCTTGGAACATCTTTTACAGTAAAAAGAACTATGAACGCTAAAAATATGCCTGGGATTGCGGTTAAAAGGAAGGCGTTACGCCAACCAAAACTGACCCCTATTACCAGGCCTATGACGACTCCTATTAGGGCTCCGAAGGTTTCAGCAGCCTGTAGGATGCCTAATGCGGTGGCTCTCTTCTCAGGCGGGAAATAGTCTCCCAGGAAGGACATTAAACCACTAGTTGCTTGGTTGTCGATCCCAGTCATGGATCTCGTAATAATCAGTTGCGTGTAATTCGCCGAAAAAGTGGAGAGTATTGTCGTGCATCCCCAGGTCGCACTCGCAAGAGCGACTAAGGGAGGCCTGGCGTACTTGTCGAAGAGATAGCCCCAGAGGGGCATGAAAGCAACAGCGACTAGAATTGTTCCAGTTTCAATGGCTCCCAGCTCAGTGTAGCTGAGTTTAAACTCGTCTCTTATTACTGGTAGCAGTGGGGATACGAGAAACTTATCGGCATAATGGAGTACAACGAAGACGAAGAAAATAAGCGTTACGTACCATGCGCCGCGTAGTACTCCGGTTTCCCGATTCTTGCTCATGAGAAGGATGTGAAAATATTAAACCTATATAACATTATGGGTTGGTTTGAATTTGGCGACAAAAGGCTTTAAAAGGCATTTTATTCAAAATGATTTTACTGGGTTCTTTAGAAAACTTTATATTTTACGTAAAGCCTTACTTACGCGAAATGATCCCTGCGTTCATGTTGAGACAGCTATATGAGAAGGGGTCTTTGAAAAATATTGTTGACGAAAACGGAAATAAGGTTGGCTTCAGCTTTTCCCTCTTCAACAGGCTGGGCTCGGGTACTATTGAAGGCGGTTTCAAACTCACACTAGATGGCGAGGAACTTCCCTTAGAGAAAATAACTATAGAGAAAGGCGGAGCTACAATTAAAGCAGAGGAATTTGCTAAGACTCCAACACTCTTTACTGTTGGAGACAGGATCAAATTTACAATCGAAAAGCCTGGGGGACTACAACCGGGGATTCATAAAATAGTAGTCAGCACGATGACTATGGAGTATGGAAAGATAGAGTTCGACTTCTCTGACACCGTTTCTTAACTCATTTTTTTATCAATAGCATTATATCTCTTCATTAACGCATTCCGGATCCTAACAGCAGCTTCCTCGATTATTTCCAAGGGTGAACAGAAGTTTATTCGCACGTGTCCAGCGCCTCCGTTACCAAAACCGTTTCCACTGTAAACCAATACCTTCGCCTCCTTCAAAAGATATTCAGCGGCTTCCTCGTCTTTTTCGAACAAGGGGCTTAAGTCTGGGAAAGCGAAGAATGTGCCTTCGGGCAGCCGGGCAAATATTCCAGGGATTTCATTCAGCTCTGCTATAAGCCTGTTTCTAACCCTTTCTAAATAGTTCTTTAAAAAATCTGTGTAATAGTCGCATTTTCTCAGGGCTGCCGCAGCGCCTATCTGTTCAACTGTTCCCGGATGAATAACTATGCCGGTGTTCTCATCTCTCATAAGCCTAATTATTTTTTCCTCGGCGACAACATAGCCTATGCGCAACCCAGACATTCCGTATGTTTTCGTAAATCCGAAGGCTGTGACCGTCCGTTCATACATGCCCGGCAGTGAAGCGATGCTAACGTGTTTTCTCCCGTCGTAGGTAAGGTTTTCATAAAGCTCATCTGAGAAAACGTAAAGATCATGTTTTACAGCTATTTCCGCTAAACGTTCCAACTCTTCTCTGGTGTAAACTGTTCCCGTTGGATTATTAGGATTACAGATAGTAATTATCTTGGTTTTGCTGGTTAATGCTTTCTCAATTGCCGCTAGGTCCAGATGCCCATCTTCCCTGGTCTTGACCTCAGTCACCTCTGCCTGGAAACTCTTGGGCCTGCCTATCAGAGGCGGGTAAGTGGGTGTGACGACGATAACATGTTCGCCGGGCTTTAGAAGAACCCGATAAGTCAGCCATATCGCGTTCATAACCCCAACCGTCGGAAGTATTTCCCCCTCTTCAACAGGAATGTTGTTAACACGAAGCAACTTATCTCTAGCCGCCTCTATGAACTCTGCAACCCCATTCATTTCATAATGATACCTTCCATTTATAATCGCGCTTATCATTGCTTCCTTTACTTCCCTAGGCATTTCGAAATCGGATTCCGCTAAGCCTAGGCTTATCACATCTCTCTCCAGTCCAAAATACTTGCTCGGCCTACTTTTCCTTATCTCTTCCAGGCTCGGCATTTCTACGGAAACCATTTCTCCCTAAGAAAAATTTTGAGCCTATTTAAGAGTATGCGAGAGATTGCTGGACCAGTGGAGAGTTGAATCGACTATTTTCGCCTGGGGAACTCCAGCATGTCGAGCTCTTTAATTCTTCCCTTCGCTTTCGGAATCAGAAGCGTCTTTATTTCGAAAGGCTTAAACCTGGCTTTAATCTTCTTGTTGATGATTGGCAGGCTTATGCTGGCCTCAGCCTCTTCCCCGTTTATCTCATGGCAACGCATCACAAGGTTTTCTGAATCCTCGTGTTTTTTAAGCACGCTGACCAATACGTTATCCCGTTTAACTTGAATTAAAGAACAGGATGGTGGAAGCATACCCTTATGAGGATAGTCAACGAAAACTATTGGTTTAGAGTTAAACTCTTCTGCACGCTTTACTGTATCCGATGCCTTCCAATCATCGGAGTGCGGTAAAAGCATTAGGCTGAAGTCTTGCCACCCTTGATCAATATAACAGTAGGCCTGGTTCGGATCAAGCTTGTAGGGCTGATGATGGGCATAAGGTGGGCTTCTCAGAACTGTTATCCGTATTTCAGAGCCTTTAGCATCATAGCTATACTTACAGTCGTTGCATATGCTAAGTCCATAGTTCTTGCTCTCGCCGTCAACACTCACCGTGATCCCGGTCATATCCACCCATTTATGCATCGGCTCCTCCTCCCCGTTACAGGGGCGTGAAACCCATCCGTACGGAATTGAAGACGTTAGCACCGGCTGGTCAACGTTAACCTTAAAACTGAGTTTAAGCATTTTATGCTGCTCGTTCCAGTTTAACGAAAACCTCAGCTCAACATAAGGCAACCCCCTATAGATTGAAACATACGTGCGCATGAACGACTTGTTATAGCTGCTTTCAACCCTTATGGTGACACGTACCGGGCCTTTTTCAACAAGCCTAACCTTCGCGTTTCCAAAGGCTCCTACATCATTTCTAAACTCGTCGACCCCATGGCTCCAAGTATCACTCTGATCCTCAACTACGACTGGAACACAGGAGTCCCCACTGAATACCTCAACCTTGTTCTTCTTATCGTATAATCGCTTGATGTAGCCGTTCGACGGGTCGACCTCCAGACGGAACCATTCGTTCTCCAGAAAACTATCTGAGGCTATAATCTCTCCATATGGAGGCGATGCGTTATCCTTCCTGCCCGTATTATGATAAACTCTGTAGCCAAAGGCAGGAATATCTGCGATGAAGAGTATCCTTTGCCTCCAGTCCCCCACGTTCGCAGAGGGTTTAACACGCTGCATGGGCACTGCCCCTCCCCTTTCATCCGTAAGGCTTCCCTCCCCATAAACGTCTTCAACCTCAACCGGGAAAACCATGTCCCATGAATGCGGGTTGAAAACTATTATAGGGATGCCTTCCCCTTCAGTGTTTATTTTAGAGGCTATGGCTTGGACAGCCTTGTTCAACACGGTGCTCCCTTGGCTTAAGACTTCGCCGTGAATGTTCCGCACATCATCATATGCTTCCGGTATGGATGTTCCACACAGCACGTCGTGGAATTGTGTAAACAACAGTTTTTTCCAAGCCTCCGTGAGCTCTTCCTGCTGGTACTCCTCCCCTAGGAGTAGGTTGGCCATGGAGGAAATTTTCTCAGCGGTGCAAAGCAGTTCTTCAGCTTTACGATTGTTTCTTTTAACCTCAGAATGAACAGAGTAGCAGCCTCTTGCATGGTGCTGCATTTCGCCACGAAACACGGGCAAGCGCTGTTTTCTCCTTGCAGCGTTAAAAAACTCGTCGGGAGAACTGAAAACAATCTCAACGTCACCCTTTTCTTTTCTTCGAAGGATGCTCAACACGTTTTCCTTGGTCGGGCCGCCACCATGGTCACCCCTGCCGTAGAAGCACATCGCTTCCCTAGAGGGTGGCTTAACCATGCTAATTGTTTTATCAATATGATCTGTAATATCCTCTCCGCTTGTGCAGTAGGCTAAGGGAATTCTGTAGCAAAGTACTCTTGACCCATCGTAACCTTCCCACCAGAAAGCGGTCTCCGGAATATCTTTGTTTTCAAAGAGCCCTGGACGCATGAAAACGTAATTCTTAAATCCGCATTTAATCAGGATCTGAGGCAGCATTCCGTTATGTCCGAAGGAATCAATATTGTAACCTGTGACGGCGGTGATTCCAAACTTCTTCTTGAAATATCTCTGACCATATAACGCGTGGCGCACGAAGCTTTCCCCACTTGGTATATTACAATCCGGCTCCACTATCCATCCTCCCACAATTGCCCAACGCCCTTCCTTAATCCTTCTCCTTATCTCCCTGAACATTTCCAGCTCGCTGGCTTCAATCCACTCATAGAAAACTGCTGAGGAAGCTGCGAATACGAAACAGTTAAACTCGTTCATCAGGTCTAAAACATTTCTAAAAGTAGATCTTACAACCCTGTACCCTTCGTGCCAGCTCCACAGCCATATTGGGTCTATATGTGAGTTCCCCACCATGTATATCCTGATTGTTTTCCCATTCATTTTCCGCATGTTTTCCGACAGCCTAGTAAAAGATAAGTTTTCGCTATCACAGTGAATGTAACTTGAAAAATTGGTAAGGCTGCTTTAAAATCTTCCCGTTCATTTATTCTAAACGTCGCCCTCTATGAAGACATGTGAAGAAAGCTTAAATAAGCTTTGAAAAGGCGATATGAAAAATGGAGGAATGTTTTCGGAAAAAGGAAGAGATGAATTTTATCATGAGAAGAAGCAAATTCTTAGGAAGATGTACTGGGAGGGAAACGATGGCTCTGACGTTTATAGGCCGAATGGTTTCTCCGAGTATCCCTGCGAAATCTATAATGTTTTTCTCAATCTGATAGATCATGACGGTAATGTCATAGATTTAGGTTGTGGAAATGGCTTAATGCTATGTCATCTTGTTACTAGGAGTAACTATAAGCTTACCCCATATGGCGTTGACTTCATAGAGGAATCCATTGAACAAGCTAAAAAGGTTATTCTGCCTAAATATGCCGAAAATTTCACAGTTGCAAACATAGTGGACATAGACCTTGGCTTCAACTTCTTTGATTTCATTTTTTTCGACCCTTATGATGTCCATCCTGATGACTTGAGAAGCATGATTAATAAACTCCTCAAGGCCTGTAAACCTGGCGGTAAAATAGTGTTTTACACATATCCTGACGTCTTGGTGGGGTTAAGTCTGAAACGGAGGTCAAGGTTAGAATGGGTGGGTGACTTGCTACCTCCAGAAATAGCAAGGAAGCTTAAAAGGATAGACCATGAAGAGGTTTCAGTAGGAGTATACGAGACTTAGATGGTTGGTGTTGAAATATTTTACATAAGGTTTATCCGTATCAGCCTGTTCAATGATTCATTCCGCGTTTTTCGACGTAGAAAAACAATGCGTTCTAATCAGCCTGAAAAGCTCACTGGGCTGTGAGCTATAGAGCCTAATCCGCTGAGGCCTTTTCTCGTCTTTGCTGACTATTTCAACAAATTTCCTTTTTGAGTCAAGCTTCACCTCATAGTTATCAATCGGAAACCTTATGACCACTCCTTGTGCAGCCAATCCTTTTTCGAAAATGGCATAGCTTCGAGGAATCTGAGCAAAGTTTTTCGAAATCTTGTTCTGCCTGAAACTTATTAAAGTCATTATAGCGTAGGGGACCTCGTAACCAATCAAGAAGACTAGAAACCTAAATGAGTTTAAGGATGAATCTCCTGTCAAGCTACTTGCGAAATTGAAGTACATCGGATACCAGACCAATAGTATGAATATGAAGACAAATATGCTTAAGATGGATAAAACTGCTAGTGGCTTCATTTCCTGCGTGAGCTGTGCATCCAACGCCATGAGCCTCGAAACCTCTGAGCCTCCTTCCTCGTAGATTTTTTTGCTTTCCTTTATCTCCTTAAGCTGCCCGGAATGCGACCCTTTCATCTGTGTTCTCATTCTTAAATAAGTTGGGATTATTGAGATTACTACGAACACTATGAAAGTATAGGTGAGATATTCGGGGTAGTAGGTGTTTAAGACAGCAAGGGTCAATATCATGATCTGCCCGTATATCTGGTATAGCGCGAAGCTTTTCTTGTCCTGATAAGCCATGCGAATAATATGGGTGGCTATTGAACAGTTTTTATGTTTTTCTGTAGGGGTTTACGCTTCGCAATAACTTATGGTGTGAAGAATTTTAAGGGTTTAGGCTGGCGTACAGTAGGATTTTTAACCTTGAAAAAAGGAATTAGTGTTGTGTTATGGTTTAACCACTTTTATTCCTAGAAATCTACACGCGCTCTCTATTTCTCTAGAAATGTCTCCGTGAACCATGCTCGCGTGATGTATGAAACCCTCGTTTACAAGCGTCCTGTAAACTTCATCAAGATTTTTAATCCTAACCCAGCTGTACGAGCCCCTAGTATAAGGTCCTTCTTCAACAATTTCGCCGCCCACGATCAGCATTTTGAATTCGCCATCATACTCCACCAGCCTGTTGATCGTAACCGCACCTGGTTTAAGCCTGAACTCGCCAGTCCCCTGCGACCTGTCTTCGCCCACTGCTCTGTAGAGTATGCTGTGGTACCTTACAGCCAGCTTGCAGCCGGCGCATGCTAGTGAAGGCGGCGCGTTTCCACAGTGCCACATTAGGACAAGGTCTTCTTTCTCCGGATGCTTAATCGTCCAGTCGACGAAATGAGGTGCCGATTTCCCCAGTGTTGCCCAGTACTGCATAAGCATGGTTAATGCACCGTAGACATCCGATTCGCATGCAGAGACTAAACCCTGCTCCGTCAACCTGCCCAGCACGTGGCAAACTGATATTCCGTAGAGATCCTGTATCTCAGTCCAGCATCTGAAGCCGAGTGCTGACAAGCCGTCTTTCTCAGCCATGTTTTTCAGCAGAACCTCCAGCTTCGCCATCTTCAACAGGTTTTCAACAGGTATTCCTGTAACTTCAGCATACGATTTTATTTGTTCCATAACCCTTGTCACCTCCGGGTTGTCCTCAGGGATTTTGCTCAAGCCGAGTATTACGCCCGTGAGATCATAAGGTACAGCTCTCTGTCCAAACTTGTTTATCATCGCTACCTCGTTGTAAGTGCAGGTTTCGAAGCGTTCAGGTCTGGGTCCAAACACGCCAACCTTGGCTCCGAGGAAAGCTCTGACTGAAGAACATGCTCTGGCAAAAACCCTTACTTTTTCAAGAAAATGATTCTCCTCCGGAAACACTATGCCGGCGAAGTCGAAAGGTATTTTTCTCCTGTAGAGCCCTGAGGTTAAAGAAAG
>JAFNIX010000032.1 GCA_017601225.1 Candidatus Brockarchaeota archaeon
TCACTTCCCCATTAACATGGATCACAATATCATACTCATACCTCTCCCCCCTAACCTTAATCCAGCCAAACCCCGTCTCCAAGCCTCCTCACTTGTAAATATTTACCTTAAAAATTAAACTTTATGGTTTAATAGGTTTTTACATACTGTTTTATAGTTCTTGACGGTTTTACTAGGTGCTTGCAAGTAAACTTCTATGAGCGCATGCCAAAAATAGAATAGGTTCTTTCTCAAAAACGAACGGATAGGCAATTCATCGGGAGTTTAAGTGTGTGCCATTTAGTCTAGGAAACCTCCCCTGTTCCACAGCAATAAGCGTGTACATGGGAGGGATATGCTATTGTAAAGCGTGAGAAGGCTCTTTTCAAGTAGTATGCTAAGAGCATACTGATTTCTAACGTTTTAAAACCTCCGCGCGCAGGCTCGCCGAGGCTACACTGTCTATTGCAGGAATCCCCTCTTTCTTCAATTAACTCTTGGACTCTTCGAAATATGTTTTCAACAATTTTATCTGGATTCTTAACCCAATCCGTCGCACGTGGAGAAGAGACAGAGTGAGTATCGCGTTAAACTTATAATGCGCTACTGAAAGCAGTTTAAGGGGTGAAGAAAATTAGGAGTGCACGGTTTTTGGCCAGATGTACTGAAATAAACTTTTTTAAACCTTTTTGAACCATGTTTAATTTAAAAATAGGTTTTCCAGAAAAACCTAAAACTTAAAATTTAAATATAGTTTTACCATATATTTTATGGTACGGTGAAACGAACTATGGTAGCAAAGTCCTTTTACAGAGGAGCCATCTCAATCTTTTTGACTCTACTGCTCCTAAGCCAAGCGTTTCACCCGAACTTGTCAGTCTATGCTGCCAACGGAAATCTTGTAGTAACAGTTTTAGACTTTGATGGTGATAAAGCTAGCACAATGCCGGGTACAACAGGGGTGGTATTATACGACTCGAGTTATAGATATTTAAGTACTAAATATATAGATTCTAATAGTCAGGTAAGTTGGACTAACCTTGCATCGGGAACATATTTTATTGAAGTTTACCATAGACCAGGATTCGGCTTAGATGTAAATGAGTTCTGGGGTGCAAATCAGGTAAACGTTCCATCTGGAGCTACCAATAATTACGAGTTTAGGAGACATAGCCCAATTGTTTGGGACATCCAATACAGTTCTTCCAGCGTTGAGGTAGGCCAAACTGTTACGGTTACCGTAGTTTTGAAGAATCTTGAGTCGGGTTCGATGAATTGTAAAACGAGATTGATATTGGATCGTGACCAATCGTCACCCTATGATTTTGACCAGACATCTAGCAGAGTTTCCATCGGAGGCGGCGCTACCTATTCCTTCTCCTTTACATTCATGCCTTCGCAATCTGGGACATATTATGTATATGCAGTTGCCTATGGCTTTTATGTAGAGGACACTACTACTGATCAATGGACTTGGAGTAAACCTCTAACGGTAACTTACAGGTACACTGTTTCGATAAGCGGGTTGTCAAGTGGTTCGACTAATGTTTATCTGAATGGGGTTGCCAAGGCAACTCTGTCTAATGGGCAATCATATACTTTTACTGGGCTTTCAGGCACTAATAAGATTTCTGTTGATAGTCCAATAGATGTATCGTCTACTACAAGATATGTTTGTGTACCGAAAGAGATCACTGTAAGCAGCCAAGGCACATACACCTTCTCCTATACAACGTTATATTGGTTAACTATGCAGGCTAATCCTTCAAACGCTGGTACAGTTTCTCCAAGCAGCGGATGGTATGCTGCTGGCATGAGCGTAACCATATCCGCATCTCCGGCTAGCGGCTACTCCTTCCTAAGCTGGACAGGCTCAGGAAGCGGCTCCTATACTGGAAACAGTAACCCGGCGACAATAACCATGAATGGACCAATAACTCAGACGGCTAACTTTCAACTCCAGCCTTTCGACTTCAGTATTTCGGTTTCCCCGTCCTCTAGAACGGTTACAGCCGGCCAGTCAACCACCTACACCGTTACGGTTTCCCTGGTCAGTGGAGCCGCACAGACGGTTTCTCTAAGCCTTTCAGGCCAGCATAGCTCGATGAGTTATAATTTCAACCCCTCTTCTGGCTCTCCAAGTTTTACATCAACCCTAACTGTATCAACTACTAGTTCAACTCCTTCTCAAACCTACACCTTAACTATAACTGGAACGGGCGGAGGAGTGGTGAAACAACAACAAGTTACTTTGATAGTTCAACCTGTAGCCACAGTTCCAAGCGCGCCACAGAACCTTATGGCGACTGCTGGGGATGGTCGTGTAACCCTTACATGGTCTCCACCTGCCTCCGACGGAGGTTCAACAATAACCAATTACAAGATATATAGACGGACAAGCTCGACAAGCCAGACCCTAATCGCAACCGTTGGAAACGTTCTAACCTATACCGACACCTCGGTAACTAATGGAGTAACGTACTACTATCAAGTTAGTGCTGTGAACAGCGTAGGCGAGGGGTCTAAGTCAAATGAGGCGAGTGCAACCCCTACATCTACACCACCGCCTGACTTCAGCCTATCTGCTAACCCGAATTCACTCTCTTTCACTCTGCCTTCTTCAGGCTCAACACCTAAAACTTCAACCATCACTATTACTTCAATCAACGGCTTCAGCTCGCAGGTTTCACTAAGTACCTCATGGGTTGGCACCACCCCGTCAGGAGTATCTTGTTCCTTCAGCAAGAACCCTGTGACGCCGCCTGCGAACGGGCAGGATTCCAGTGTATTGACGGTAACAGTATCCTCGTCAGCCAGCACGGGAACCTTTACGCTGCGCGTAACAGGCACCGGCGGAAGCCTAACTCGTTCGACCGACATATCGGTCACTATTTCGCCTACGCCTTCTCTCTCAGTCCAGGTCTCGGCTAATCCGAGCAGTATCACCACCTCCCAGCAATCCACTATTACGGTCACTGTTACTTCAGGAGGGAGCCCGGTTTCAGGAGCCTCAGTAAGCCTGACTACTACTGGAGGCTCACTTAACCCAGCCTCTGGAACAACTGATTCAACCGGCAAGTTCACCTCAACATTCTCCTCAAGCTCAACCGGCACGTTCACCATAACAGCCACAGCCTCCAAGTCAGGCTACACGCAAGGGTCTGACAACACCCAGGTCACCGTGACATCAACACCTCAGCCTTTCGACTTCAGTATTTCGGTTTCTCCATCCTCTAGAACGATTACAGCCGGCCAGTCAACCACCTACACCGTTACGGTTTCCCTGGTCAGTGGAGCCGCACAGACTGTTTCTCTAAGCCTTTCAGGCCAGCATAGCTCGATGAGTTATAGCTTCAACCCCTCCTCAGGCTCTCCAAGCTTCACGTCAACGCTGACAGTTTCAACAACCAGCTCAACACCAGCCCAGACCTACACGCTAACAATAACAGGATCAGGTGGAGGAGTGGTAAGACAACAACAAGTTACTTTGATAGTTAACCCTCCTCAGCAAGACACAGGCATCCTCTCAATCGATACGACCCCTGTTAAAGGGGAAATATTTGTAAACGGTCAATCTTGGGGGATTGCTCCGCAAAGCAGGACAGTAAATGTAGGAACATATGTAGTTTCATTCGGGTCGGTCAGCGGCTACACTGCTCCAGCAAGCCAGACGGTCACCGTTTATAAAGGCCAGACTACTAGCGTTACCGGAGTTTACACTCAGATTCCACAAAATAAGCCTCCAGTAGCTCAGCTCAAACTATCTTCTAACGTAATACTTTCGGGTGAAGAAGTGGTTTTTGATGCGGGTGCAAGCTATGATCCAGAAGGTACTGTCCTACAATACTTTTTCGATTTTGGGGACGGGTCTAACAGTGGGTGGACGAGTAGCCCAGTAGTGAGACATCAATATCAGAATAGCCTAGAACAAAGTCTTCGTTCACTTATTGTTAGCGTGAAGGTAAGAGATAGTAGCGGACTAGAAAGCGACATTAAAAGAGAAACTATAAAGGTTTATGGAATAATCCTCAATATTTTTAATGGATATGATGATCTTGGAAAGCTTATTGCCGAGTTGCTTACAGGTATGGGAAGTAGCATCAACGCTCAGGTTGAAGTCGTTGTACCGGATCTTGATGGAATTACTGGAGTCAGACTAGTTTTAGATGGTGCAGTTGTAAGAAACCAACGAGTTTTCAATTCACGCAACTATGCGTTCAATGTAGGATCATTCAAAGCTTTTGACAAAGATTGGTGTATAGCGATTGCAAAATTTGCCATACTAAACACCATTTCAGGATTGTTGGCACTAAACGCAAGAGGCATCATAGTGCTATCCAGAATTCAAATTATGTATCTTGAAGCCGCTAAAGAGATCCTTAAACTTTCATTTGATACATTAGATATAATTAGCGCCTCAATCAATCCATATGCTTACCTTATAGAAGTACATGTTATCCGAAACGGTAAAGACATAACTGTCTGGCAAGGGAGGGAGAGGCTCCCGACAATAGGCGATGCTATTTTCGAAAAATCAGAAGAATTTGGAGAATTTCTGATTAAAAATCTTAATTGGCTCATATCGATCCTTGCCAGCCCAGCTGATCTGCTAATCGTAGATGACCAAGGGAGGATGACCGGTGCATACTATGAAAATGGGAAATTTATAGGAGAAAGAAACGAAATACCATACGCGATTTATAGTGGCCATGACAAGACCCCACAAGTGATTCTAATATGGAATGCTTCTAGCACTTATACCTTGATAGTTAACGGCCGTGGAACTGGTTTATACCATTTGAATTGCACATTACTTAATGAAGGTTACTATTCGACGAGAACATTCGTTGGAGAGATTGAGGAGAATGTAGCACATGAATACTCAATGACTATAATAAAAGAGGATACAGGCTCGAAAATAAACTTTCTATCTACTGTTCTCAATACAGACGTAGTTTCGCCAAATCCCGTTATCATCGGAGAACCTGCAAGAGTAAAGTTGAATATTTCAGATCCTGAAGGTATTGCATTAGTGAATGTAAGCATTTTTGATGCCCATAGGAAATGGCAAAATTACACTACTAAAGAACTCGGTGGTCTATGTTTTGCAGATTTGGATACGTCGAAACTCGCTGTTGGCGACGCAAAACTATTTGTTTTCGCCGTGGACAAAGAGGGATTCGTTTCAACTAAAGAATATGATTTCACTGTACTTGGCCGACTCTATATCTTGTTGGATCTCTTGAAAAATGAATATGTTTCAGGTGAACCAATAACGGTTTCTGTTTTGGTAAAAGACCATGAGGGGAATAATGTTGATTTTGCAACTGTGAAGTTAAAAATTGCTGACAACATTATAAATGCAACCTCCTTGGGAGAAGGAAAATATAGGGCTCAGATTAAGACGTCAGGATTAGAGGGTAACCAATTTATTGAAATAACAGTAACTAAACTTGGTTACAAGCCTGAGAGTGATACATTGTTATTTCTCATAAGGCCTTGGTGGTGGCCCTACTTGCCTTACGTGATGCTAGCTGCTATTATTCTGGTTGTAAGTCTATTGGCTTACAGTTTGAAGAAAAAGGCAGGGAAAGAAGTAATTGTAATTGATATTGAGATGCTGAAAGAGGCTAAAAAGCTGTTAGATCAAGGGGATTACAGCAAGGCTGTCAAGTATTCTGCGAACTCCCTAATAAACGAGCTGATAGAAAAGTTTGGTTTAAGCAAATCACTGGCTCATGAAGAGATAATTAATAAAGTGGTTGAGATGAGAAAAGATTTAGACTCTGAAAAGCTCGAATACGTAATTAATCTAGGTCATGATTGTGAATATGGTAAATACAAAGCTAGTAAGGAGGAGGCTGAAAAAGCTCTTAAGTATACAGAAGAGCTTCTCAAGAAGCTCAAGACTTAAAGTTTCTTTCTCCTAATTTTTTCTCAAACAAATAAAAATTTATTATAAAGCATCTTTCTTAGAAGTCTTTAGTTTTCTGTTGGGACAACAATTCTGACAATCATCTTATTCATATTAGCAATGGGGTTTTTCCGGCTTATCTCTTGGCTTCTAAATGGTTTCCTTTTTAAACGTTAAGTGGCGGAAAACTTGGCGTTCGCATCCATTTGCAGTTTTGTCATTCTCGCCTTTTTCCAAATTGCGGAGAATACTTGTATTCTTATTTCTAATGGTTTTCTTCGTGATAGTCACGGCATATCAAGTATATGCCTGTACTAAGATTTTCGAGCCGCGTGTTCTTTGCTTTATCGTAGATTTTCAGCGTCTTATCCTAGACACGACTATTTTGAAACTACCCCCCTCTTCCTAGCTATAAGGTATCTTGCAAGAGCATGTTCAACCAACTCAGTGGTTTTAATCATTGTAATATCGATTCCGGCTGCACGGCAGGCTCTTACAAAGTTTATTCTTTTCTTCTCCTCAGCTTGAACCAGCGCTTCATAGGTCGCTTTAAAAAGAGGATCTTTGACGTTAAGCGTAATCTGCTTCCCTGTGGACGGGTCTATGAAGCTAACCTTGTCCACACCCTTTGGTAGCCTGTACATATCTGGATCATAAATATGGAAGACTATCACCTTATGACCTTTTAAAGTTAGGATCTCGAAAGCTCTCCTTATTGACTCTGGCTCATCGCACATATCTGTTATGATTATTATTAATGACCGTGACTTAACGCGTGGCAGCATACGCCAAACCGAATACTCTATATCCGTCTTGCCATAGGGTGTTGCATTTAACAGAATGTTAAATACTGCGTAAAGATGCTTCATGCTTCTTCCGAAGCCTATGAACTCGTTTATGAAGCTTGAGAACGTTGCGAGCGCAACCCTGTTCTTATCCTTAACCGCTAGATAGGCAAGGGCTGCAGATGCGAAAACCCCATGCTTCAGTTTGCTCGTGCCCGCACCTAACCCCATCGACCCGCTTACATCAAGCATTATTAGGACGTTCTGCTCCTTCTCCTCTATTCTTTCCCTTAGCATCAACCTCCCCTTCCTTGCAGTAGCCTTCCAATCTATGAAACGGATGTCATCTCCCTCAACATACTCTCTTAAATCAGCAAGCTCAGCGCTTATGCCTTTAATGCTGGCGAACCGTTTTTTACTTAAGTCGATAATCTTTAGTTTAACTATCTTCTCTAGGGCCCTTATCTTCTCAAAGTCTATTGACATGCTAGACCAGCTTCGGGACGGGAACCTTCTCTAGTAATTCTGAAATCAAGATATCTGTTTTCAAGCCGTCAAGTTCAGCTTCTGGCTTCAATATGATTCTGTGCCTCAAAATATTTGGAGCAACACTCTTCACATCGCTAGGCGAGACATAGTTTCTTCCTTTTATCAGTGCTCTAACCCTAGATGCTAAAGCCATCTGGAGGGATGCCCTCGGGCTTGCCCCAAGCATCACCCTTTCATCCTTTCTCGTGGCCTCAACTATGTCAAGAATATAGTCGAACACCTTTGACTCCATCGTTATTTTTCGCACCTCTTCCCTTATCGTCTGAAGCTGCTTAACGTCGAGAACCGGATTAACAGCAGGGATGTCTGTTGAAACATAGCTTGACAGCATGATCTTCTCCTCCTCCCTGCTCGGGTATTTCATTACCAGTTTAAACATGAACCTGTCTACCTGTGCCTCAGGCAGGGGGTAGACTCCCTCCATCTCTATCGGGTTCTGCGTAGCTATAACGAAGAAGGGATCCGGCAGCGGGTACGATTTACCGTCTGCAGTAACATACTTTTCCTGCATGCATTCTAATAGCGCGCTCTGAACCTTAGGTGGAGACCTGTTTATCTCATCGGCTAACAGCACGTTCGTGAAGACAGGGCCCTCCTTGAAGCGGAACTCGCCCCTCTTCTGGTCGAAGACGCTTGTTCCAGTTATATCTGAGGGGACAAGGTCGGGTGTGAACTGTACTCTTGAAAACTTTAAGGAGAGGGCCTGCGCAAAGCTTTTCGCAAGCAGCGTTTTAGCTATGCCTGGCACTCCTTCGAGGAGCACATGCCCTCCTGAGACCAAAGCTATGAGAAGACCATCTATAATATCATCATACCCGACGACCGCCTTATGAACCTCCTTCTTAAACTCCTCAATCTTTTGAAGCATAAGCGTTCTGTCTGACGCCGCCATCGTTCAAAAATATATTGTTAAAGGAGATATAAAAATTTAAGGAAGGTTGAGGTAGAAAACCATTTGAAACAACATGCTTGTTCGTATAAGAAGTACACAGAATTCCTTGTTAGAGCAGGTATTGATTCTGTTTCAATCAATTCTGATGCTACAGTGTTTACAAGAAAACTAGTTGCATCTATTGAGCAGAGGATTATGCTTAAGAAGGCGTTAGGTCAGGTTAAGATTGATCCAGACTGGAATCTGCCCGACCCGAACTAAGAGTAAAGGCTTCTTCTATCCTAATATTTTTAATTATGCTTCCAGTTGTCCAGCTATCTTCATAAGGCTTGAATGATAGTCTTTTCACCATGTTCGTATTTCACACGCCGTCCTAAAGCTTAATAATGTCCTTGGTGCTACTTCCCTCATAATGAAGACCTTTACTGTCACTATAGAGAAAGATGAGGAAACTGGTCTATACGTTGCTCAATGCCTTGAGATCCCTCAGGCGATATCGCAGGGCATGACTGAAGAGGAGGCTATAAGAAACGTGAAGGAGGCTATTGAACTGGCTTTGGAGCATCTGGGTGAAAAGATGGCTAAGGGTAAGAAGACGGTAGAGATCGTTATTGAGTAAGCTTCCAATCCTCTCCTGGAGAGAGGTAGTTAAGGCGTTAAGCAAGAGGGGTTTTAAAGTGGTCAGGCAAAGGGGGAGCCATTTAATCCTAGAGGGACCGGAACACAGATTCACCGTAGTGCCTAGGCACGAAACCATAGCTCCAGCCACGCTGATCAAAATACTTTCTCAGGTCGGAGTGACGAAAGAGGAGTTTATCAAGCTTCTGGACTAGCAATAATGACTACTGTATCTTATTCTTAGCATGTTTTTAAAGAACTGGTATCGCGCGCTAGAGTGAGGATGCTGTCGAGCCCTCTCTAAAATAGCTAATACGCTTTCTGAGCATCAATCTTCGAAGGATAATACAACTAGTTCTATTACTACAATTTCAAAGGATAAGATTTCTAGCGTCATTGATGAATGGTTAATGATGGTAATAACCTCAAAAGTGATGACCATGAAAAGCACTCGTAAATATTCGGTCGGCCCGGTTCTAATAGCCTTTTCAGGAGGATATGAAGATAAAAACAGCCCCATATTTTTATTCCAAACGGCCATATTAAGATTCCAGCACAGCTTACTCCTATTAAAGGAGACACCTGTTAGTCTTGTGGGTTTTATATCCGCATCTACAAAATAGATAAGCATGCAGATCTTGTATGGTCTGGCGAAACGGAACACATCGGCACGTATGAAACTTATATCTATTCCCTCGAGGCTGGTAATTACTTTCTAGCCGTATCATCTATTGATTTAAAATGGCAGGTAACGGTTAAGTCTATGGCTGAAATTGGAACCTCTGTTTCCCCTTTACTGATGCACGCGCTACTGTGTGTTTAAAACAATCTGGTCGCCGTAAGTTGTAAGCCTATTCTCCCTTAAGAGCCTCTCTACAGCCTCATTTATCCTTTCTTCGACCTTGGCTCCTGTTCTATTATATCCAAGGGCACGGGCAGTAGTATTGATTAGGGATTTCCGCTTTATTCCAAGCTCCTTCTTAACTATGGTTTCCACCGCAGCCATCAGCTCCTCTATTGCGATCTCTTCTATGGGCCTTGGTGGTTCACCCGGACTGGGAATCCTAGGAGTTACATCATCACCACTCCATAAGAAATCCTTCTTCTTCTTCTGGAATTCTCCCCTTTCAACACCCAGCCAAATAGCACGCCTAATAATCTTTCGAGCCCGGGTTCCAACCCTTCTAAGCCTATAGATCTCAGCTATTCTACGTATTACCGTGTTCACATGAACCGGTGATTCTTTTCTCACAATTTCACCTATATACTTCTCTAGGTCCTGTAGACTGAATACGCTTGGCCTCCATGAGCCTACCTTGTACTCCTCATAGGTTTTGAATCCGTAAGGATTGGTTTCAATCATATCGTTATCCGTCTCTACCTCGTTTTGATTGGAGGTATTGTTTTGCTCGCTTGGCTGCTCATAGCTATTCTCGTGAGTAGGCTCGCTTAGGCTTACACTGTCTATTGCAGGAACCCCTCTTTCTTCAACTAGCTCTTGGACTCTTCGAAATATGTTTTCAACAATTTTATCCGGGTTCTTAACCCAATCCGTGGACCATACCCTGTAAATTTTCCATCCCAGTTTCTCTAAAATTTCTTGCCTCAGCCTGTCTCGGTCCCTTGCAGACCGGTGACTATGGTATGTAGCGCCGTCACACTCTACTCCAAGTATATACCTATCCTTGTGTTTCGGATGTCTTATCGCAAGGTCTATACGGAAGCCGGAGCAGCCTACTTGCGCATCCACTTTAAGACCCCTTGCCTCAAGCCGTTTCTTCACATCGTATTCAAACTCTGACTCTGGTTCCCCGCCGCCGTATGTTTCCGTTGGGAAGCGCCCGCCTTGATAAGCGTATTCAAGATAGTTTTTAAGCATGGCTACTCCACGGCTTCCCGTAGTTAGGCGGGACAGATCAATTTCATGAGGTAGAATAGAGGAAACCAAGATTAGTTTTTCTCTAGCCCGCGTCACCGCAACGTTCAACCTTCTTTCTCCCCCCGATTGATTTATAGGTCCAAAGTTCATGGAGAGCACTCCTCTAGCATCACGCCCATAGCCTAAGCTTATTATTACGTGATCCCTTTCATCACCTTGGACCTTTTCAAGCGATTTTATGAATAAGGGTTCTTCCGGATTCGCTTCGGACAGTGCTCCCAAATCAGGTTTAAGCGCCTTTCTGCGTTCCCATTCCTCCCATATGGCTTCCTCCTGTGCAATGTTGAGAGTTATTACGCCGAGAGTAGATTTGGAACCATGCTGCCTAAAATGCTCTTCAATTAACTCTGCAACCACCTTTGCCTCCTTCAGGTTCTTCCTTGAGCCTCCCCGATCATATATCGCATCAGGAACATAATGAAACTCAATCGCGCCAGGTGCTTCACGTGCATCTGGACTTGGAAAAGTGACTAGTTCTCCCTCATAGAAATAATTATTTGAAAAAGCGATTAGCTCCTCTTTCTTACTCCTGTAGTGCCATTTCAGGAGAACCCTCTTAAACCCTGGTAAGGCCAGACACTCGTCGAGAATGCTTTCCAGAGGCTCCTCTATGCCCTCCTCTTCACTCTCCTCGTCAAAGTCGATATCGGCCTGGAAGAATCTTGTTGGCGGCAGCTGCTTATCGTCCCCTGCAACTATTAGCTGTGCGCCTCTCAATATGGGGCCAATAGCATCCTCTGGGGGTATTTGCGACGCCTCGTCGAAGATCACCATGTCGAACCTGTATGGGCTTGTGCCCAGATAGCTGGCCACGGAAAGCGGACTCATAAGTAGACATGGCTTCAATTCCTGGATGAGGTGAGGTATTTCAGCGAAAAGTCTACGGAGTGGTTTTATTCTGCGTCGCTTCTGTGCTTCTCGAAGAAGTATTCCTATCTGAGACTCTCTTGCAATAGCTGCTTCAGCTTTCGGCTGTCTCTGAGCGATACTCTGCCGGACAAGGCTAATGGTTACCTCTTTCAGCTTTCTATCTAAATCTACAAATTCCCGGATTATCTGCTCATGGGAGGTTGCTGTGAACTCAGCAAGAATGGGTGATTCCCGATAGGCTTCTGCTAGCCAGCTTTTCCAGAAACGTTGCAGGAATGCATCTCTAAGATCCTTTGCAAGTATCTGGTTTTTAAGGGCTGCTTCCATAAAATCTTCTAAGCCCATTTTCCGGCAATTCTCCACTGCTCTTTGATATTTCAGCCAGTCCCGCAGATCTTCAGGGTTCAACTTTGAATCGAGCCATTTCGTAAGCGTTGAATAAGGAGCTCTTCTTAAATCACCCCCCTCTATGATGAAGCTCTTTAAATCACGTGAAAGCTTATCCGCGATTTCGAAAGCCTTGTTCAGAATTGGCATGACTGAATCAAGCGTGTTTTTTGCGAATTGTGACAGTTGATGGGGATTTGCCATTAAGCGTATCAACTCGACGGGCAATTCGGAAAGGTTTAAAATCTGCATGATTTTCTCAAGCCATTCTAAGCTATTAATGATTGAATCCCAGTCGGTTGCTTCACCAGAGTATAGATGGCCGAACAGTTCCTCTGCTCGAGCATGATTCTCCTTCAACCACTTCTCATCCTCTAAAATCCTTACAACAGTTGAAAGCCCTGCTAGAACCGCTTTATAGCTAATATTATCCTTAGAAATCCAGTACTGTTTTAACACCTCCATATCCCGACGATAGTTCGACTTGAAAAACCTGAATGGAGTTTTATACTCCTTGGTGAACCTTTCAAGCAACTCTTTAACCGATAATGTGAACACTTTATGGTCAAAATTTTTCTCCAAAGTGTTTCTCTGTTCTTTTAGTCTGAGGCATCGTTCTTTCCAATTTTTAGCATCCTGGATAACTCTGTTTAAATCATTAACAGATAGTCTTAGCCAACTATCCCTTAGGACTGGCGGTTGCGATAAGAACTTCATTAATTCAACAAGCTCTCTAGATTCATCGAGTGAAGCAGGTGGGTTAATACCAGTTCTAAGAGCTATCTGTTGCATCCGCCCTTGTAACATTATTATCGTATTAAGAAGCGAACTTATACACCCGATAATCTCATCTACGAGGAGGAGATCGGAATAGCTATCTTGCTTCACTTCTATTCCATACCACGGGTGACTGTTAAGATTGTCGAAGACGTGACTAACATGTTGTAGTTGGCTTATAGCTTCCAGTAATTCGTCGAGATGTTGAGGGGTTACCTCCATGATTACTGGATCAGGTAGTTTGAACTCGATTTTTGGAACTTCCAAGAGTCTAGTCAGCCTACCGTGAACCTGGAATGCTGAGAGCCTGAGACCTCCCCGAGGCTTATGTAGTTCCGTTACGTAACTGTTCAACCGGTCTCTCAACCTGATTAACTTCTCGTATTGTTCTCTAGCGTTCGGCTCAACCTTGGACTCCAATGCGAGGCGGAGTGTCTTTGCAAGTTCCTGCACAACCTTTACCTTGTCACTCTTATGGCTGTGAACCTCGAGGCAGGCGAAGGATAGGCCTGCAGCCTTAAGCCTACGATAAACTACTTCTAAAGCAGCCATCTTCTCGCTGACGAACAGGATCTTCTTACCGTCTCTTAATCCCTGTGCAATCAGATTGGCAATCGTTTGGGATTTTCCCGTTCCTGGAGGACCTTGTACGACGAGATTTTGACCATGGCGCGCTCGGAGCAATACCTCGGTTTGGCTGGAATCAGCATCAAGTATAGGGAATAGCTCAACCGGATTCGTAACCTCATCAATATTATACGGTATCTGTAATGTTTCCTCAAAAGATACTGGAACTTTTGCTAATGCACGAATAATCGGGTGGCGGCATGCTTCTTCCCGATGATCCGTCAAATCTTTATACATTACAAACTTCTCATAGGTGAATCTGCCTAGTCTCGCCTCACGTGTTACCTGCCAGCCAAGTTTCCTGACTATTTTTTCAACATTATTCAGGTAATGCTCTGCAGTCGCTCCATCGAAATCTACAGGTAGTTCAGGTAAATCGATTCCAAAATCTGTTTCAAGCTTAAACTCAAGTGCTGGGTTAATTACAATATCTTCTTCGACAAACATTAAGGAATATGGTTCATCGAAAGACTTCTTCTCCAGCCCAACCGGAATTAGGATTATTGGAGCAAGATATTCTTCATCCTGTGGGGTCGCTTCCCTCCACTTTAAGAAACCGACTGCGAGAAAAAGCGTGTGGATACCCTGCTCCTCCTGCCAAGTCAACCATTCGCGCCGCAGCCTATATAGGCGGCGTTGTAGTTCATCAATGGAAAGGTTGGTTTCCAAGTCGCCTTCTTGAATAGCCGTTTCCCCTCCCGCTCTTTTTTCAAACATTACGCTCGAAAGTGTGGACTGACTACTAATTTTCATAGGAAAATCTAGGGAGCGTCCTCTTTTAACCAACATATCTATCAATTGCCGAAGATTTGGAGAGTGGATCTCAACCATTTTATTGGCTTTCGACTCAGTCAAGTAAAGCAGTCTATTGCGGCGAGTAAGGTCTAAGAGATGCTTTTTCCAAAGCTCTATCTTTTCAAATATCTGTCTACAATCATCGCTTTCAACATCATCCTTATTTGCCTGATCACTCTCTGAAAGCACACCGCCCACAGTAGACATTACTCTTGTACATCCTAATATTGGTTTCGTAAATATGCCTTTTTTTAATTAGGTGTAAAACAGGCTTTTTTAACGCCCTCATTAAGGGTTTGAAACGGTGTTCATAAAGTCTAATTGAATTTTATGGTGACACGTGCCTGCACAGAAACGTGATGTTGAAACGTAGGTTCTAGTAATATAGCGCACGCTATGATGTTTTTAAGTCTACCCCGAGTTTACAGAGTTCTTGGTGAGGGCTGGTATTGACTCTGTTTCGATCAATCCTGACGCCGCCGTGTTCACACGTAAGCTTGTTGCAAGCATTGAGCAGAGGATTATGCTTGAGAAGGCTCTTGGAAAAGTCAAAATTGCGCACGCTCAAAATTGATCCTGACTGGTATTTTCCTGACCATGACGAGGGAGAAAGTAATTCTTTAAATAATTGGCTATTTTTACTTTCCTTTCAATAATAGCTCTTTCATAACTTCCTCTATGCTTGACAATACCTCTATGCCAACCTTGCTGCAATCCTTTTTGAGTTTTTCATCGAAAGACCAGATGGGTGCTTTACCCAGCGATAAGGATAATGCTAAGTATGGGGTGTCATCCTTGTCTGAGCAGGTTTCTCTAGCCCGCTCCATGTAGGCCTCGTATTTCGATTTAGGTACGATCTCCACGAGTTTAAGTAGTTCTGAAATCAAATATTTCAAAACGGGTTTATCCAGTTTCGTTTTCTCCGCTATCTCGTCGAAATGCTCATCTATCTCCTCTTCAAGAAAGGAGGGTGAAACAAGTTTTACTCCAACCCTGTTTAACTGTTTTAATAGTAGAAACACTGTCCCTTTGCCTATTAGCGAAGCCATTAAAACATTCGCATCAACCACTAACAATTAGTACACTCCGTGTTTTTCAGCTATTCCACGCTTTATTTTTTCGCTGAGCCTCATGGCTTCTTTCTCAGTAAGCTTAGACTTCCCTATTAGGGAGAGCAGAAGCCTTGTCCTAGACTCCTCCACCAGCTCCTCTAAGACCTTTTTAAAATCCTCGGTCAACTCCTTCGGAATATCTATTCTAATTACGAGCTCCTCCACGCTTTAAAAATATTATGGGACTTAATAAGCATTTATGTTAAGATTCTCTACGAATTTCTTTATTATAATTCTTCCTTCTTGAAAAAGACTATTTCTTAGGAAATGCTTTCCTGAAATGTTCAAATAAGCTTCCGGCATGAAGTCTAGAGTGAAATATAACTGTAATGCAATCAGGATAAAGCCGAAGAGTCTGTAGAGCCAGGCGCGCACTTAAGGTTTTTGGGCAGAGTTAACAAGAAGGGCTGGGTGATTATCGATAAAGCCAAGGTGAGGGAAGAGGACTTGGATAGGGAGGATATCGTTGTTGCGGTAGATGAAAGGCTTGAGAAACTGCCCAAGTTCTCCCTTGAGAAAATAGAGTTCCTAAAGGAAGACTTCCCGGAGATGTTTAAGGAATAAGCTTACACC
>JAFNIX010000033.1 GCA_017601225.1 Candidatus Brockarchaeota archaeon
ACAAGACCTCATAGGCTGACATATCCGTGTCAAAGAGCAGCTTTAGCCTACAGCGCGATACTTATAGCTCCAGTGCTTCAAATATTCAATTATTTTCTGAAAGAGCTTAGATTGCTTGTCAGAAGAAGATCAGTTATAATTATTTTAATAACGGTTTTGGCTACAGCTTCATTCTTAATGTTTTACTGGAACACCGTAAATAAACCTATTCAGCAAAAACCCTTGCTTAAACTTTCTCCTCAAACAGCAACAATCCATCCAGCTTCCGAGATATTTGTCGTAAACGGGAGCATAGCTAAACTAGTAAACCTTATGGGTTCCAAGGGGCTTTTCTTCTATGACTCCCAGCTGGTTGATGTTAATAGCGGTCCTGGTGGACTCATTAAAAGGGATGACGTAGTATTAATTAAGGTCAACTGTCAGTGGGATCAGAGAGGAGGCACCAATACAGACCTTTTGAAGGAGTTAATCGATCTAATACTTAAACATCCCGAAGGCTTCATAGGAGAAATAGTGGTTGCAGATAACGGTCAAGGTAGGGGTAGCTTGAATTGGAAGAAGAACAATGCTGTGAACGAGTCGCAGTCGGTTGAGGCGATAGTAGCCCTATACTCAGATAAGCATAAAGTTTCAACCTATCTCTGGGATACCATCGCCAGCAAACAGGTAAAAGAATATATTGATGGCGATCTTCAAGACGGCTATGTTGTCTCACCGGTATCAGACCCGGAAACCGGCGTAAAAGTTTCGTATCCCAAATTCAGAACCAAAATAGGTACCTACATCAGCTTCAAACACGGGATCTGGGATCCTGAATCTGGCACCTACGATTCTAGCAGATTGAAAGTGATAAACTTTCCCGTTTTGAAAACTCATTCAATATATGGGGTTACAGGTGCGGTTAAACACTACATGGGTGTTGTATCCCAACCACTGACTGACACTCATAGTCTGATTGGCAGGGGAGCATTGGGAAAAGTGATGGCTGAGACTAGGATCCCTGTGCTTAACATACTGGATGCGGTATGGGTTAACGCGATACCTAGGAATGGCCCCGCTACATCCTATGAAGAGGCTATCGAGACAGATCTCATAATGGCTAGCATCGATCCAGTGGCACTAGATTACTGGGCCTCTAAGCAAGTGCTTCTACAACTAGCTAGGCTCATGAATTATCGTTACAGTGAATCCGTGGATCCTGACAATGATACATCGGATTTTGGCAATTATCTGAAAAAATCACTCGAACAACTTAAGACCGCAGGTTACGATTTCACCATGGACGCGAATAGGATCACGGTTTACATAGCCGACTACGGATAGGGTTATGTGTAGCAAGTATGCAAAATAGAGTAAGCGCGCGGTATCAGCCCCGATTTTTCTCTCTTAAACCCTAGAAGTCGATTGTCTTTACCGCTGCCTTCAATACGACTGTTCCTACTGATGATTTTTTTAGTCAAACAGCCAGCAATAATCCAAAGTACTTAGGCTTTTCCTTGCGGGTCTTCACAACTTCTATTGTGAAGCCAGCTCCTCTAGCTGTAGCGTACACATCTATGCCGCATGCCTCCATTGAAGGCCTTGCGAGCTCAGGGTGAACACAACTCTTTAGGTTGCATTCCTTACAGAACGGGCAGGGTCCAGACGCTAGTCCGAATGCTGAATAATATCCGGATAGAAATGCCTCTCGCTCCAGCTTCGCGACAATCTTATGGACGTTTCCCAATTCAGGTTCAAACCTCAACAATATCGCTGAAGAATATCCGCTTAGAATTCTTCTCGTCTGCTCAGGGCTAGGCGAGTATGGGGGACACGTGAGACGTTTACCATACCCGCCGCATCCATACTGGCATTTTAGCCTAACCCAGTCTCTCACCACCACATCACTCGCTTTAATCACCTTCGCTTCAGCTGCCCCGAGTTTCACAGCCATTTCGCAGAGCTCTTCCAAACTCTTTGATACAGTCATAATTCTACGTCAGCTGTCAACGCCTATATGTCTTTCCATAAGGGAGGCTTAATGGTGGCTTATTCTTCTTTCAGAGCAGCAAGCACTTCCTCGATAAATGTTGCCCTGTCGAGCACGAAGGCTCTTATAAGCCTACCATTAACAATTATGCCTTCAGAAATCCCCCGTTTCTTAGCCTCAGTAGGCTCCTCTGAACCGTTTATCCACCTGACGCTTATCCCCGGTACAGCCTTCTCTATCTCCTGTTCAGCCTTCTTTAGGAAGAAATAGGAAAATGGGCAGAAGGAGGGGCTGTAAATAATCACCACCCTGCCCCTATCATCCTCCTGACGCACGTAAGCCGGTTCCCCACGCCTAGCTGGCTGGTAGACGAAGCCTTGCTTAAGAGGATAGTAGAGCAAGCCGGGGTCTTCCTCCACCTGCTTGAAACCCATGTCCTTAAAGAACCTGCTGGCTGGATACTGGCCGGTTTTCTCCCCTGGAAAAGGGCGGGTCACGAGCGCTAAAGATGGTTTGCCGCCGAACCAGCTTTTAGGACGACTCATGTCTTCTATAAGACTTGCTAAGAGCCGCTTGCCAATACCTCTCCTCCAATGCTCCCTGCGAGGAACATATATGCAAGTAATGTAAATAACCATCTCCTCAGGGATCGGAGCGTATTGGATCAATCCTGCTGGAGTATCCTCTAAGTAAGCGATTTTGGCAACCGAACCCCACTGTTTAATCATATCCATCGCCCAAATTTTCTTCAATTCAACACCCTTCATGAAGGCTGGGTCGGCCTGCTTCTCAGGTGGAATGCACAGCTCGCAAAGATCATTCAGATTACTCTCAGCCGCTTCAACAATCCTTATAGCCTCTTCCATCGAGAAAATGAGTACTTGCTTATATTTAAGAGTTGTTAGAATTTTTATTTAATCATGATAATTGCTCATGAAAACATTTTCACCAGATTGCTTTAATGCATGCTTTCACGCCTGCAGGCAGTTCAACCCTCCAGCGTCCATTTTCAAAAGATGCTTTCAAAAACTCGTTGCCAGCCCTAACGCTTATTTCCGCTGTCGGAGGAATTAAAGAGGGCATTACTGCTTCCCCCTCTAGGCAGCTAGGCAACTCGACACATAGCGTGAAACTTTTCTCATCCCGCCTCCATCGAATGTTCACTGTACCCTTTGGCGTTGGAAAGCTTCCCCGCGCCCACGTCAAGTCAACAGGCTCAGGCGCAATTGTCACGCCGTTAGTAATAACCCCTCTGGGCCTCACACCGAGGATAAAGCTGCTCAGGAAGAATGCAGGCATGGCGCTCCACGCGTGGCAGTGGCTTCTTGTTCTCGGCGACAAGGTTTCCCACGTGGTCGTTGCACCGTAATCCAGCATCGCACCCCATTCCCGCCTTATTATGTCTAACGCTTTTTGCACCTCACCGTCTTTAGCGTAGGCCTCGATGAGGAAAGCAAGTGCGAAAGGGCTTCCGAACCTGACAAAGTCTTCTGGCCACTCATAGATATACTTGCGTAGCATGTTTTTCCTATCATCCTCAGCTACGTCGCAAAGATAAACCATTGTGTGAGTCTGCAGGCTGAAAACCTTGCTTCTCGTATCCCCATGATGAATTGCGTCAAAATAAGCTTTCCTCTGATCGTCCCAGAGATGCTGGTTAATTGCCCGTTTAACCTTTTCCGCAAGCATTTCAAACTCCTTAGCGTCACTCTCAAAACCCATTTTTCTCGCGATAACTGCTGAACGCCTATATGCTTCCACGAGTATCGCGTTTTGATGCGTCACTACCCCCCTGCTTGGAGTATCCATAGGTGCCCAGTCAAGCATATTCCAAGCCTCTATCTCCATCAGACCATCGTTACGGATAAATCTCTCAGCAATATTGCGCATCTGCTTTAAAACAAACGGGTATACTTCTTTTAGAAAAGCCTCATCCCCCGTATATCGATAGTATTCTTCGCATGCCCACACCCAGAGCAGCGACCATGCTGTTAAAACGTTCTGCCAGCCACTTGGAACCTGGCTCTCAACCAGGGGGGAGCGGAAAAGTGATTCTCCAGCTAGAAGCCAGCATCTTCTTGCTAAAGCATAGCCACCGGAGGTAGCGTAAGTTATTAAAGCCTCGTGTCGAGCATCACCCACCCAGAAGGTTTGCTCGTAGGCGGGGCAGTCTACATAAGTATCTTCGCTGCAGAGACGCAAAGTGTATCGGCACATTCTCCAAATATTGTTAAGCTTCCAATCGTTGCAAACAAATTCCCCAGCCTCCTCGAAAGGATAAGTGTTAAAAAGGCACCTTACAAACCTTATTCGGACAGGCCTCGTCTCACCTTTAGGGAAACGGATAGTTAGAATCAAGTAGCGGAAGCCCCGGCGAACAACGCTTGTGTAGCTCTGCCATCCTTCTTTAGCGATGTAACGCATCACGTTATTGAGGCCGAAAGTATGCTGTATGTCTAAACCATAATCCTCTCTAGGATGCATCGCTTCAAACCCGTAGAAATCCAGCGTTACACCCTTTGGTGCATCGATTTCAAAATCTATGAAGCCGACTAGCTCACGGCCGAAGTCTATTAACAGCTCAGCATCACCTTCATAAGAAGGCCAGATGGTTGCAACCTCATCGTTCGGCAAACAAAGGTTTCCAATGCCTTCAGAGAAAAGGCCCTCCTTAACTTCCTTTGCGAAAACAATTCTCGCGAAAACGTGGTCCGATGCGAAATTCTCGGATGCAACGGGTTGAACGAAAGAGGCTTTAACGATGTCGTCAACAGTGCTCGCATCCCAAACAGTCTTGAAACCATCCTCGTTGCGTGATTGAAAAGGACCGGCTATTGCCCATGGAGCACTAGCTTTACCCAGTGGATTTTCAAATTCCAAGTCTTCACCGTCCCATATTGTTGTAAACCACCAGTCGTGATAACTACCAGTAACATCGAAAACAACCAGGTTCTCACCTTTTCTAAGCTTTAGTAGAGCCGTGTTACCTTCGACCGGCATATCCACGCCGTTAACCCTGACATGCCGCGAGCCAAGACCGATTCCGTTCACGCCGGTAACCTTCACCTCTTTAGCTTCAGATGTTTTCACAACTATGATTGCCAATCCAATTATTTCCTGAATGTTTGACAACCGGTCGGTGGGAATTAGGCTTGGGCGCAAGTCGAAACTGTACACTACACGGGGCGGGGTAACTACGCGTGTACGCAATACTCGCACAGGATAGACGGGCTCGCTGGTGAGGAATGGAATCGGTCTTTTAACCAGATTACCCCATGGCTTCTCCGAGTCATCTGTAAGCTCGATTGCATTCTGCCAATAGCTATCGTCGAAACCAGGATGTTTCCAGTCCGGATCCATAGATGCATCATAGTGTTCCACGAAACCCTGTTGGCACGATATGCGTGGGGTATGCTGATCATAGGCTGTGCTGATGCAAACCTTCCAATCCCGGTCTGTTACAATCGTAATTTTCCTTCCACTTCTAGTTTTCAAGTCTAACTGTGCAAGTAAACCGCCACGGCCAAGCGGATACTGGAAATTAGTCTCACCGGGTTGCCATACGATTATGGAAATAGTATTTATCAATCCAGCGTTTAAATATGGCTTAACATCATATACGTCGTAAAACCATGAATGCTGCCATCCTCTTATAGGGCCATTGCCAATCCTCCGGCCATTTATGAAAAGAACGTAACGTGCGTCAGCAGTAATTTTAAGCTCCGCGGTTTCAACGTCAAATGGAACCTCGAAGTTCTTGCGGGCATAGACATAAATATTTCGCAATGCATCATCATGGTTTTTTACCCAGATCCACTTCGCCTCCCATCCTTCCGGCATACCATGTTAAGCTTCTAACCGGAATATAAAGATTTAACTATATTAAATAACAACGGTTAGGCTAAGGGTCATCGTGTACTATGCTGGTCTTATAGACATCTGGGCCAAAGATTTTATAGACCACAAGATCCTCTTTCCCAGTGTTAACTATTTTATGAGGCTGCGTGGCGGCATCGGCAGATACGAAGAGCTCATCCAACCCAGGGTTTTGACCCTGAACCATGACATTTCCAATCCTGCCCTCCCCCTTCCAAACAAAGATGAGGTAAGCATTCTTTTCAACAGTTTCAACTGTTTCTCCAGGAAAAACCCTGGTTTCCTTCCCACAGAATTTCCTTGTTCGATCAGGAGGGAACACCCAGCGTTCAACACCCTTGCCTTCGAACCCGGATTCCTCAATCTCCTTTGGAACCACATGGTACTTCTTGTAGAAAAACGGGTCTCGCGACCTCCTCCAGTCGATCAGCTTAGCAACAGCCTCTTCATCAGGCAGGCCTCGCAACATGTCGTCCCTTGACATTCTCCTCCCCCCACATACTGCTTGAAGAATATTGTAAACATCAGACTCTTCTTGGATTTCCAGTGTTAGAGCTGTCCCTGGAGCATGGGGAACTCCTGCGAAAACATAGAAGCCCTCCCCGATATTCAACCTGTAAGCGGGGGAAAGATCTAAAACCCTATCGTCGTTCCATCTTTTCAGCAGTGGAATCAAGTCATCCTCACCGACATGTGGATGAACAGCTATGTGAGAATACGGGAAAGGCCCCCTTTCCACTGTCTCTAGAAAATAATAAGCCTCATCCTTCCCATTCATATTCCAGTATTTTTTCGCATCCTCCTCTCTCGCATGCACATGCCACGGGATTGGGGTTCCAATGTCAAGAACCTTCGTTAAAACCCCGAACCGGCCGCTGTGTTCCGCCGCATACTTGTCTCCGAGAAGCTCGCCAGGGAGAATTTTAAACGCATCCCTAAGGGGGAGCTTGGCTCGCTTCTGAGTGAAGGATATGAAGCTTAAACCTTCGTTTTCAACCTTAACCGGGTTTACGGCTTCAACCGACGATCCCAACCATCTTTCACACAACCAGCCTCTGGAGGGACCAGCATAGTAGTCTTTCAACCCGAGCCTGCCCATTCCCGGATACAGGGTTCTCGCCACAAAGGAGGGAGCGAGCCTCAGAACCCCGCCGGTTGCACTAAGCTCCTCTCTGAGTAATCTTTCCTCGTCTTTAAAGCACATTTTCCATCGAAAACAGTTGTATGGGTGCCTTAAAAGTTTCACGCGTGGAATCCTAGGAGCATCATCAATTCCCCTGTTCTTGTGAAATCAGGTATTATTGCATCAGCCCCGGCATCCATTAGACGCTTCCTCTTCCTAGGGTTCAACCCTATTCTCCTAACCTCGTCTGAGGCCACGCCCAGGGCTATCGCCCCCCTTGCTTTAGCGCTTCTAATTTCAACAGGACCGTCTCCAACCACTAGAAGCTCCCTACCGTGCAGGTTGTTTTCGCTTAAAATCCTCTCAATGATCTTCTCCTTAGAGTTTGCCTCCGTATAGTCTAACGCACCGTATACGCCTCCGTTAAAGTACTTCGTAATTCCAAGCGCATTAGCCTCTCTTAAAACGTGCTCATGATCAGTGCCACTCGCCAGATACATTGTCACACCCTTTTCGAAAAGCGCTTCCAGAAATCGTCTGGACCCGCAGATCATCAGGTCGTCTGGGTTCAACTCACCGTTAACCAGTCTTCTAAGCCTCTCCTCGACGAGCAGAAGCATCCGCTGATTGTATATCCTCTTATATTCGTAAGCATCCCTAGGGTTTTTCGAAATCCCGTGTCTGCGAACAGCCTCGGCAAGCCACTCCATCTGCCTTATCGTTAACATCCCGGTCGAGTAGTCAACGTATTCTCTAACCTCTCTCTCTATCTCTGGAGTTGGAAGGTTACCGTCACAAATCATCTCTATCATAAGTGGTATCATCACGTCCTCCCATCCCTGTCTTATCACCGATATTGTTCCGTCGAAATCTATTAACACATACTTTATGCGTCCCACCATAGATTTGAAATCGGGATTAAGAACCTCAAACCACTGGTTCATGGCCATTCACCCTCTCTGGAAACCTCGTTAAACTTGCTCAATATTTCTCCCGGGGAAGCAGTTCCAGTAGTATTCAGCTTTTTAAGAATAACGCCGGCAGCCAGGCTTGCAACTATGCCTGCTTCAAGAGGGTTGGCTCCAGCCGCTAGGCTTGCGCCCACCGCGGAGATAAATGTGTCGCCAGCTCCCACGGGATCTATCGGGGGCACGGTTGGTGCGGCAGGGACATGATGGCAGCCTGAACCCGTAATCACTAAGGAACCCTTCTCACTCAACGTTATGTATACGGGTCGTTTAGCCTTCTCCTGCAATTCTCTCCCTATCTGCAGAAGCTCATCCATATCCACTCCAAGAGGATTTCGAGACGGGTTTACAGCTTTAACAGCCTCCATCCGGTTTGGCTTTAAAACCATGTTTCTGAAAAGACCTATGCGTTCCCTCGAATCCGCTATGAAGACCTTGTCAGGGTTTTTCTCAGCAAGCTGAACTAGGCTACTCCTAACGTTTTCCGTAACCACACCGTTAAGAGCCATCTGATCCTCTATTATAACTAAATCAACTTTTTCAACCGCCTCCTCCACGTTTTCAATGATTTTTCTCTCTAAGCTATTGCTCAACGGACTGTAGTTTACAAAGTCAAGCCGAGAATCCTCCTGTTGAGAATCCCATCCGCAGAGTATTGGCTTAATATAGGTCGGTGTAACCCTTTCAGGGGATGCGATTAAAAGATCCAGCTTAACCCCGTTCTCCTTCAGCTTCTCGTTTAAGAGTCTTCCACGCCAGTCGTCTCCAATAACACTCACTGCAAAAACATCCTTTAACCCTAAAGCCTTAACGTTGCAACATATGTTCCCAGAGGCGCCGGGGGAGTATGTCTCCCTGACGATAGGACGAGTATAATGGGGTGTTTCCCGAGAGAGTTCCGAACGTGTCATATCAGCATACCAGTAAACGTCTAAGGCGAAGTCTCCTATCACCATGCTTCTTAAGCCTTTAAAGGAATCCAGTATTTCAACCAGTCTGGAGAGTTTCAGCCCTTTCATCCAACTCCAGCCTCCTGAGAAGAGAAGCCTCCAGCATCCTGCACAACACATGATATATTATGGAGTGCATCTCTTGCACGCGGCTTGTCTCCGACGCAGGCGCCTTGATAGCGACGTCAGAAATTGACGCAAGCATTCCCCCCTCTCTGCCCGTTAGGGCGACCACCGTCAAGCCTAGGGCTTTAGCAGTTATTGCAGCATAGATAACGTTCTGAGAGTTACCACTTGTACTTATGCCCATCAGAACATCCCCCCTTCTCGCCAAGGAATACAGTTCCTGCGCGAAGGCCATGTTCCTAGTAGGGTTGTCGTTCTCAACAGCACTCGATAGAGAATGGTTCGAGCCTAGAACTATCACGCGCAGACCCTCCTCTAGGCTTTCTGTCAAGAGACTACTGTGAGGAAGCCCTTCAAACAGCTTCCTGCGATAGGTTGACATGGGTCTCCTACTCTCAAAGGATTTCAAAAGCTCCGCGGAAATGTGGAACGCATCAGCGAAACTGCCACCATTACCACATAGAAAAAGGGTTCCTCCAAGCTTGAGACGCATGTCAATAACTCTAAAAGACTTAACCAAGTCTTCTATAACAATACTTAAATCCCGATGAGCTTTCACGAATTCTTCAACAATGTTTTTTACAGATGGTTCAAGATCCTCAGCCTTGTCCCTCTGTGTGAAGCCTATTTCACTGCAGGCTTGGAGAGTAACATTTTCCTCTGTGACCATTCTGACAATGAGGTGACGGAGGTTGGGTATTGTTACAGCATGATCACCCGTTATGTGAAAACCTTTACCCCCTAGCGAGGTTGGCCTTATAACAATGTTTTTCAAGGGCCGGTAATAGTATTCCTCTTCATCCTTCTTTCTAGGACGAGTATACTCCCTTATGGGTTTCAGATCAAAGTTTGCCGCTGTAAACTTCTCCACCTTAAAACCAAGGTTTCTTGCTATGGAAAGTGCTTTAAGAAACACTTCAGGACCGATGACTGCTGACCCGAAGTTAAGGAAAACTCCTTCATCCAGGCGGCTGACAGTGTAAACGTATTTCTTGAAATCAATACCGCTTGCCTCGCCTAGGGCTGAAAAATCGCATGCAGGATGCTGATGAATTATGTCTGTTCCAAGTGCCACGTGTACGGTAAACGGTATTCCCAACCTGTAAGCATGATAGAGAACGCTGTACTCTTTGAACCTGAAACGATCGTCCTGAGCAATCATTCTGCCCAAGGATTCGCCGTAGCCTAAGCCGTCGCGAACACCACGTTGAACAGCCACGTTCATCAACAGCCCTGTCTCCTCCGCCATTCCGAAGGTTCCATCCTCTATGCTCGTAGCAACATCCTCACTCGTCTCGCCGATTAAAGCGATTTCAAAGTCATGTATCGATGCTGCACCGTTAGAAGCCACGTGGCTCACCACACCCCTCTCCATAAGATCTATAAGTAGTGGTCCTAATCCGCATTTTATCACGTGCGCCCCCATCATCCATAAGACCAGCTTGCCTTTTCTCCTTGCCTCAACAATTATCCTCGCAACCTCCCTTAGTTCTGGGCTTTCGAAGGGTGGCGGAGGCAACTCTGGGTTGATTAAATCCTTCAGTTTTACAAGGTTCTTCCTCTTAGATATCGGGTAGGTCTTAATCCTGTTGAAATCCAGCATCTGCACGTAAAGCCTTCCTCAGAGTCATATATTAACTTAATTCTTTACATGAAGCTGGAAGGGGCTTGAGTATTGACCGTTAACTGCTGGAGAAGCTTTTAGAAGCATACAGGTGTTTGGAGAAACTTATTCCCCCAAACCCTTTAATAGTGCATGAAACATGATTTAGATAACCATGAGGACTGTTAAAATAGGGGTGATCGGAGCAGGTTCTCATGCGAATAATGTGCATTATCCCTCACTCTCCATGATAGAGGAGGCCGAGGTTATAGCAGTATGCGACCTTAACCCCGATAGGCTTAGGACGACAGCTGAAAAATACTCGATACCCGGCCAGTACACTGATTACAGAAAGATGCTTGAGAAGGAGGAGTTAGACGCCGTATACCTGATAATGCCTCCCCATCAGCTGTACGACATAGCGGTTGACTGCCTCAAGCAGGGCCTTAACCTTTTCATCGAGAAGCCCCCTGGCCTCACCCGCAGCCAAACCGAAAGCCTAGCCTGGTATGCTGAGAAACACGGATGTAAAACAATGGTTGGCTTCAACAGAAGGTTCATACCGCTCATGAGAAGGGTTAAGGAGATCGTTGAGGAGAGAGGACACATAAACCAATGCGTATCAGTTTTCTACAAGAACATACTTTCACAAGAACCCCCTTACTATTCAGGAGCAGTTGATGTTTTAACGTCTGATGTGATCCATGCCGTGGATACTTTAAGATGGATGGGGGGGAGTGATGTGGAGGAAATATGCAGCTCTGTCCGGAGGCTTTTCGTACCGTATTACAATAGTTTTAACGCTATGGTTACGTTTAAGAACGGTGCGCTTGGCTTCCTAATGAGCAATTGGGCAGCCGGCTCAAGAGTGCATGTGTTTGAAATGCATAGTAAGGGCATATCGGCCTTCATCAACCCCAACGATAAAGCCTTAATATACAGGGATGGTTTGTCTAAACCTGAAGAAATATCTACTTTTGAAGCAGCAGGAGGCAACACCGAATTCCATGTTTACTACGGTTTTCTCGGGGAAAACATGCATTTCATACGATGCGTGCTGGAGGACAGGGAGCCGGAAACAAGTTTCAGAGACGCTGTTAAAACGATGGGGCTGGTTGAAAAAATATATGCAAACTCCCTCTGCAAGCAGTAGGCATCCGATTAAAAGCTTGTTTAAAAAGGTTCTAAAACAATCACCTCATACTCTCTTAGGATTGGTAACCTAAAAGATACATCTTCCCCAGCATTCTCCAACAACAGTTCCATGTTTAACCTTAAAGCCTTAGCACGCTTAATTGATTTAAACCCATGCAGGCTTATCCTCAAGTCTCTCATAGGCATTATTGACTCTATTGGCCGAGTCATCTCACCCGTGAAATTCACAAGATGCATCACTAGCCTCCGTTTACTATGCTGGTGCCTCAGAGTTATTTCAATGCTTTGAGGACAATTCTCCAGAGTCACTAGTCTTCTAGACATTAGGCGTACAGCATTATCGATAATCCTTCTGTAGTCAGGGTTATGGTAGGAATAATAGTGTTCGAAAAAATTGCCGGCAATGTAAAGGCAACATCCCTTCCCATAGTTGTTCATTAGGATCGCCGGATTCTTTGATAAAGATGGAACCTTCACATATCTTGAAGGCATTTTCTCGTGAAAAAAAGCTATTACTTCCGAGGTTTTCGGGATAACCTCCAAACCGTAGGTTGGACAGGGAAGTAGTGTTGCACTTAACCCTTCTGCAACAGCAGGATTGCCCACCACCGACATATAGTCTAGCATCATGGGACCGAAAACACCCCTACCCGTCTTAACGCCGAAAACCTCGGCCAGCCCGGGTTCGGCAAGCAGACCCCCGTACTCATCATATCTCGAGCATTCGAAGCTGGCAATTAGATTACCCCCATTCTTAACGTATTCCTTGATCGCTTCAACAATGCTTTTAGAGATGCATGCACAGTTTGGCGCCATAATAAGATCGTAGCCATGCAAGACTTCAGGCTTAAAAGAGTCCTCGTCAAGAATGGTGAAAACAATATGCGACCTCACTAGAGCCTCGTAGCAACCGAGAAAGCTTTCATAGAAGTTTCCCGCGGCAGCCCTCCTCCCAAGCTTTTCCCCCTGAGGAGTAAAATCGGTAACTGGGACGCTTGCCCTGTAAAAATCCGCGGTCCTCGCTGACCAGAAGAGGCCGACCTTAGCCAGCGGCATCGTGCCCTCCAAGTATTCCGCGTTTCTAAGAATGAAGCGATTCATCTCCCCAGCGGCTAGAGCGCCGGGCCTATTCTTTAAAGCAAGAGGTATACCGTACCATGGATTAGCACCGTTGGCAATAGTGTCAGCATAAAGCAGTCTTGTCTCACCAGCGGTTAAAAGATACTCGTCCCACCCCTTGTTGGCGCCAGCTATGAAGACAACCGTCGGCTTGCCTCCGGATTGAGCCTCCAATAGCTTGGCAGTCATACCTGGTTTCCACAAAGGTTCAGACCTTAGATCATAGTAGAGGAAGCCTCCCTCAGCCCCTAGTATATCCTGGTAGGGCATTAGACGCCTATTTTCCCTAGCCGCAGGCCATGCTGGCCAAAGGCCCGTGGAATTCATGTAGATTATAGCGTTCGGCCTAACTCTTTTCAGCGTCTTCTCCGCATCCTTGAGGTACTCGGCTATGCTGTCATACCGGAAATCTATAAACTGTCTCCAAGCAGGATCATCCCAATCCTCCCACCTAGGAAGATTCGACCCGTATTTTCGCCCAAACTTCTCCCTGCAGCTTATACAATAACAGGCGTCGGGGGCGAAAATAGGGCCGTCTAAAAACACTCCGTCTATATCGTATGAAGCCATGTCTTCAAGCCCTTTAAGAGACCATTCTCTCCATGAAGAGTTTACGCAGGGAGCGTTTCCGTAACCGTAGAGGTTGCTTATTATCCTGCCTTCCGAATCCACTTGAAGCCAATCCTCATGGTGCCTGCCGAATTCAGGGTTTATCCAGTGTACGTTGTAATAAACCAGAACCCTGATCCCCCTTCTATGAGCCTCAGGCAAGTACTCTTTTAAAAGATCCCTGGGTACTTGACTCGCTATCCTAGTCTGAAAGTAGAAAACACCTTTCTCACCACCCCAAACGTCGCTACAACCCAGATGCTCAGTGTTGAAACCAAGCATGCTTTTAGCCTCAGCAAGCTCAGCCGGATTTATCCTTAGAACCTCCTCGGCATCAGGCAACGTAAAATCAGCTATTGTTAAAGGCTTATGCCACCATTGTTTCACAGCCATGTCTCCGACAATGTGTTAAAAATATTTAGGCTTTTCTAAGACGTATGAGTTGGCAAAGTAATGTTAAAAAACTTATTACGGAGGCCATCGACATAAAAGCATGCTGCCGGCTGAGAGGCTTGACGCCGCATTTGAGGGGAAAGATTCAGACGCTATGCCCTGGTTTGCAGACCTCACCTACTGGTGTCATGCGCATGAAGAGATGGGGACTCTACCCCAAAAATATAGAGGGGAGAACAGGATAAACCTTTACATGGAAATGGGATGTGGGGCGCATGAGGAGCTGTACCGCCCAGTTTTCAGAGTAACTCGTAAACAGGTGAAGATACATACTTACGAGGAAAAGAATGCTGGTGGCAGCGTTGTTAGACGCGAGGTTTTTGAGACACCCATCGGGGATTTGAGACGTGTAAGCAAGCATTCAGCAATGTCTCACAGCTCCGCTACGATAGAGTATCCGGTGAAAAATGTGACCGACCTTAAGATACTCAGGTTCATACTGAGAGACCAAGTTGTAGAAAAGGATCAGGAGATGTATGAATGGCAGCAACGCATGATGGTGAAATGGGATGGATGGGGGATTGTGAGTTCTCTACCGCCCAGAACCCCTTTAATGAGG
>JAFNIX010000034.1 GCA_017601225.1 Candidatus Brockarchaeota archaeon
GCCCCCTCTCCTGAGGTTGCTGAGAAACTCAGGTATCAGCCTGTGAAAACAATCTTCCGTCAAAGCAGACAGGGAAGGGTAAGCGCCCTTATAGAGGCTTTTAAACAGTCCTCAGGAGACCTTCTCATCTTTCTAGATGACGACGTGTGTATAACGGGCGAAGGCTTCCTGTCTAGGGCTGTAGAGTCAATGAAATATTTTGAGATCGGGGAGTTTATGAAAACCGTTGAGGGGCAAGGGCTGCTCGCCCAGACTGTAAACTACGAGTTTATGTCTTTCAACTACGGAAGCATGCTTCTTGCGAACAGAACTGGGAAATGCCTAGGGCTGAATGGTGCAGCCTTCGCAATATGGAGGCCGGCTTACGAGAAGATAGGGGGCTTCAGGCCTAAAATACCTGACGACTTCGACCTCGGTATCAGAAGCTACATCGCCGGGCTACGCTTCGGCTTCCTAAAGAGCCCCAGCGTGGTGAACTATGCTCCTTCAGGCTGGAGAGACTGGTTTAAGCAACGCGTAAGATGGGGCATAGGCGCCGCCGTCTGGGTTAAGGAGAATTGGCGTACTCTTTTGAAAATAATTAGGGAGGAGCCCTCCCTAATATTGCTGCTGCTATTCCTAATACTCCCTTCGCTAGCCTCCTTCACGATAACGTTCTTCCTGAACACTCTTCTGGAGGACAGGCTTATATGGGTAGGGTTGCTTACGCTCTCATCATTATACTCGGGCCTATTACCTTTTGCAACAATATTCTCCTACGGGCTGTTTGTCAAAATACTGCTCCTCTTCACTAAGACGCTTATAGCGCTTATAGCGGCCTTCGCGTTCTTCTCAGCATTCTATTACAGGATTGCTAGGGAAATGGGATTCAGGTTCAACCTGGCTAAATTCGCCTTTCTATACTTCGTTTACTCGCCACTCTGGTTTACGATACTTTTATCCGGTTTCATAAGGGTCTTCGTCTTCAACAAGAATTCTCTCAAGGATAGGCCGTGAAACCATCCATAATCCTTTTAACAGCCTTTTAAAAAACAATTCTGATGGAACTGTCTCTAGAAGACGGTAGGCTACTCGTCAGGATTGCAAGGAAAGCCGTGGAGACCTATCTAAGGAATGAAAAACTATTGAGTCCTCCGGCTGGGCTGAAGAATGTTTTCCACGAGCCCCGCGGAGTATTCGTTACTCTAAACAAGCTTACTGGCCCTGCAGGATCAGAACGTAAAGAGCTCAGGGGCTGCATAGGCTTTCCTGAGCCTGTTAAACCGCTGGTGGAAGCGTTGATAGAAGCGGCTGTGGCTGCAGCGGTTGAGGATCCGCGGTTCCCTCCGGTGGCTCTCGAGGAAATGAGCAGCATTGTGATAGACGTAAGCGTCTTGACTCCTCCAAGGCTTTTAGACGTTAGAGACAGGAGGATGCTTCCGAAAGAGGTCAGGATAGGTAGGGATGGGCTTATTGTTGAACGTGGCTTCAACAGGGGTCTCCTTCTCCCTCAGGTTGCTGTGGAGGAAAACTGGGATCCTGAAACTTTTCTCTCCTACACTTGTGTTAAAGCAGGCTTGCCCCCAGGTTGCTGGCTTGACGAAAAAACTAGGGTATACAGGTTCGAGGCGATCGTCTTCGAGGAAACATATCCAAACGGAGAAGTGAGGAGACTGGAATTAGGCTAGTATGATAGCGAATGGTTCTCAGATGGTTAATCAGGCTTTACTAACCGCTTTCCCCGAGAGACCCTGTGGCCCGCTGTTCTTTCTCCGCCATCCTGAAAAACGTCCACGAGATAGAGTTCGCCAGCTCCTTCAACCTTATCTTATCCCTAAAGTTCCTAAGGATAATCGCTTTCAGTAAACCGCCTTCTTCTAGGATGTCGTATGAGAACATTTGGTCTGGTCTAAGCTCGTTTTTAGCCGCCCGCTCCACATCTCTCTCCCTCATAGGTTCAAGAACCTTCCTGACCAGGAAAGCTTCAAATGGGGAGACTGCTGTGCTCAGCTTAAGCTCAGGCAGCGGAATGACTTTTGCATAGGTCTGGTAGACCTCTATCTCCCCAACCTTGGTGTTCTTATACGTGAGCTCAAGCTTTTGAACTACAGCCTCTGCCTCAGTCCTCTTCATCACCTCAGTCCCCGTTTTAAAGCTCTTGGAGGCTAGAAGGTCGTCTACAACCTGCATCAGGCTGTCTAGCTTTTCAAGCTCCTCTTCAAGCTGTGCTTTCTTCTCGGTCAAGTATTTCTTCAGGTCAGCCAGTTTCTGAGTTTCCTCCTCCCCGCTTTCAGACAAGACTGCTCCTGTATAGCCTTCTGCATGGATATAGATATGTTTTTACACTGTGGGCTTGGTTTAACGTATTGCTAAAAAGTTAAAACCTCCTTCTAAGCGTTTTTTAAAACGTTGAAAGGGCTGGGAACGGGGTGGTGGAGAAGTGTCTGAAAGGAAGCTTCCGATGGGTGAAAGCCTTGTTTACGAGGGGCCTGCGAGGTTCATCGGGGGGTCAACCTTCCTGGAGGCCCCTTTGAAGGGCATGTTAGTGTTGACAACACACAGAATCCTCTTCGAGGAGTATGTGGGCAGGAGGAATAGGAGGACCGTCATTAGGCTTGAAGTACCCCTCAACGTTCTCGAGCAGGTTAAGCTTACCAGCGGCGGCTTACTGAGAAAACCAGTTGTCACACTCGTATACCATTCCGATAAAAACCTGCTTGAACAACCTAGTTTCAGCGTGAAAGAAGCAAATTCGTGGCGTGCTTCCTTCTCCAGGGTTAACATCGGTGGCTTCAGAATAGTCTAAACATATTGTGGTCTGTGTCTTCTATGGCATGCATACAGTCAGGTTGAGTCTAAAAAATAATGCTTGCGCGCTATCCATGAATCGAGGCAGGCGCACAGTCTTCAAGAGAGCTTACGGGTTATAAAAGTATAGCGTCCTATATTCTCCAGATGATTCACGCCTGAATATTATTGACTATTAGCATCGCTTGTTTGAAAAAGCTTAAAACTAATCGTCTTAAAACATTTTCAATGCAACTAAGCGGGCTCGCCAAGAAGGTTTGCGAAAGAGCAAGGGCTGAAAACGGCAATATAATATGTTTTTCTTCAGCTCCGGCCCGATGCGATTTTCTTAATACGCATCAGGATTATAAGATGCTTCCGGTTGTTCCAGCAGCGATTTGGAAAAGAACTTTCGTGGCTTGCTCGAAGCTGGGTGAGCGGGGTGTTGTGAAGATTAAGTCGTTGACGCTTGAAAGGGAAGGTGTTGAAAGCGAGGATTTTTTCCAATCCGGAGAAGTTGAGCTTTTGAAGGGGAAGTGGTTCGGGGATTATTTCCGCTCTATTCACAGGCTTGTCTCGCAGAGATATGGGATGGTTGAGACCGGCTTAGCGATCTATGTCGATAGCGAGGTGCCTGTGGCCTCAGGCTTGGCGAGCAGTGCTGCGCTTCACGTTTCCTTGGCTGCGATGTACTCGGAGCTTTTGGGCCTCAGTTTAAGCAGGATGGAGCTCGCCGAGCTCGCGTACGAGGCTGAGCATAATGTAATGGGGATACCCTGCGGGAGACTCGACCAGTATGCTGCCTCATACGGGGGAATAATAAAGCTCGACTTTAAACCGAGCATAAGCGTGGAGGAGTTCGACTGTGAAGGAATCTTTTTTACAGTTGCTGACTCAGGGGTCAGACATAGCACTGCTGAAATACATCCTGCTAGACAGTCTGAGCTTAACGCTGCGTTAAAAATGCTCAGGGAGGCTTCGCGCGGCTCGTTGTCGAGAATTTTTGAGGGAGACTTCGCAAGTGTCGAGTGGAGGATGATAAAGGAGGAGCATTTGAAGGACTTGCTGGGCATGATCCCGCCAAGGCTTGCTTCAAGGGTCTTGTTCACCCTGAGGATGCAGGCCTCCACCGAGGTTGCGCTTAAAATCCTTAAGTACAGGATGGTTAGGAGGCAAGATTTGGAGAAGCTGGGTTTAAAGCCTGTTGAAAACTGGCTTCTCGCTTTAGGCGAGTTGGTTAACTTGCAGCACACCCTGCTCAGGGATCTTTACGAGGTTAGTCATGAGAAGCTTGAAGCCATGCGGGACTCTGCTTTGGAGGCAGGTGCCCTCGGGGTTAAAATATCGGGTGCAGGCATGGGGGGCTCGCTGCTAGCTCTAATAAAGAGTATGGATGACGCACCCAGGGTTGAGGAGGCTTTTCGAAGAGCCGGGGCACAGAGCGTTTTCACGACGGGCGTGGGCCCAGGGGTTTCAGCAGTTCTTCTGGGGTGAAACACAAACATGTCTACCGCCCTGGTGACTGGTGGCGCAGGCTTCATCGGCAGCCACCTTGTCGACAGGCTTGTTGAAGAAGGTTGGAGCGTTATTGTTCTGGATAATTTTTCAACAGGCAGGTTTGAGAATGTCGAGCAGGCCTTTAAAACAGGCAGGTTGAGAATCATAATTGGTGACGCTAAGACCATTGACCTTCTCCGTGAGGAGACTAGCGTGGAGTATGTTTTCCACTTGGCCGCGAACCCGGATGTAAGGGAAACCTCTCCATCGATACATTTCCAGGAGAATATTGCGGCCACTTTCAACATGCTTGAGTACGCTAGGAAGGCAGGCGTGGGAATGTTCATCTTCGCATCCTCCTCCACCGTGTACGGTGATGCTTCCAAGATCCCTACACCGGAGGACTATGGTCCCCTAAAACCAATCTCCCTTTATGGAGCTGCCAAGCTCGCTGCCGAAGGCCTTGTTTCCTCCTACTGCCATACGTTCGGAATGGGAGGCGTATCGCTGAGGCTCGCTAACGTCGTCGGCCCAAGGCTTACACACGGGGTTGTACACGACTTCATCAATAAGCTTCTGGAGAACCCTAGGAGGCTTGAAATCCTTGGAGACGGTTCTCAGAGGAAATCGTACATTTGGGTTGGCGACTGTGTTGAAGCCATTCTACATGTTTCAAAACATTATGCGGCTTCCCGTTACGAGGTTTACAACGTTGGCTCGGAGGACTGGGTCACCGTCTCCGAGATTGCCGACATGATTGTTGAGTCTATGGGGCTCAGGAGCGTTGAGAAGGTTTTCACAGGTGGTGTTGAAAACGGCAGAGGCTGGATCGGAGATGTTAAACTCATGAATTTAGACATAAGTAGGATTAAAGCAACCGGCTGGAGGCCGAGGCACACAAGCAGGGAGGCTGTTAAACTATGCATCGAGGCTAGGCTTAGGGAGCTTGGGTTGAAGCCTTAACAACGTACACGCTGTCCCCCTCCCTAACCCTTTCAACGGTCTTCAAGCCTATTGAGCTGCCCGGTGGGGCAGCCTCAACCCTCTTATGCTCTATCTCCATGGATTCAACCCTCTGCCTAATGTTAGTCGTCCTGCCTTGGATAATTATCTCATCACCAGCCTTAAGCTCCCCCACAAGGTCAACTATTGCAACACTGATCCTCGGAAAGAAGTGCCTCACGTTCCCCACGTAAACCTTCTCCTCGCTCAACCCGTTTTTTAAACATGCATCTAAAATATATAGCTTTTACTCGGAACACTAATAAGCCTCCAACGGCTTTTCAAACCCTGTTCATGCAGAATGAGTTCCAGGTATGAGATGGTTGAACAGGCCTTGAAGGGATGGCTGGCTGGAGCCCGGAGGCTTATTGTCCTAGGGATTGGGAACGAGCTTAGGGGTGATGATGCTGCCGGTCTGCTGGTAGCCAGGGCCCTCAAGATTTCTAACAGCGAGAGGTTTAAGGCGGTTGAATGCGGGGTTTCGGTTGAAGACTGCATCGACTACGCTCTAGGGGAGAAGCCTTCCCACCTGCTTATAGTTGACGCTTTCCCAGACGGGGAGACCATGGTGCTTCTGGACATTGCCGACTTAGAGTCGCGGATGCCTGTTTCAACGCACGCAATACCTCTACCCGTGCTTCTAGAGGCTTTCGGGAAACCTGTGGAAACAAGCGTAAAAATCCTTGGAATAGGCGTGGAGAACTTTAAACTCGGGTCAACTGTTTCCGAGGAGTGCCTTAAGATTGTTAGAAAAGTGTCTGAGGCTATACGTAAGGCTGCGGCGTTTTCAGGTCTTATAGGGGATGAAAAGTGAAGGAGTCTCTAACCCTTGTGTCTTGTAAGCTTGACAGTGAAGGCGTGGACTGAGCATGATATGCAGGGATCGTATGCTCTCACAAGCATGCCGAGAAGCCTTCTAAGAGCCTCATCATCCAGATGTGCTACTGACGGAACTAGTTCGAAAACATCCCTCTCTATTCTCCACGAATTATGGGCGGTCGGAGTAACGATGTCCGCATTCAAAACATTACCATCCCTGTCAATAGCGTAAGAATGATATAATAGTCCCCTAGGTGCTTCCGTCAATGCTGTTCCAGTGCTCTGGCGGAACCTCGGCTTCCTCGGAGGAGGGATGCTCACACCCTCTTTCAGTATGCTCCTCATCTCGTCTATGGCCTGCACTATTTCCACAGCCCTGACGATCGTCGACTTAAACGGGTTCTTCACGGGTGGCTTGAGGCCGGCTTTCTCAGCAGCCTCCTTAGCCCTGTCGCAAAGCGACTCGTAGTTTAGGTTGAACCTTGAAACCGGGCCTACTTCGAAGGGGATGTTGTTTTTAAGCATCGACCTCTTGGTGTTCGAATGGGGGACCTGCTCCTCAGACACGTATCTCCTATAGTCCCTGCTTTCAAAATATTCTCCCGAGCTAGTTTTAGCGAAACCTTCCGTTACCGCGTATCCGTCTCGACTTGAAAGGGCAACGTTAACATGGTTAGGCTCAAACTCAGGATAATTAAAACCTGAAACCAGTCTAACGGTTTCGAAAGCGTCTTCTAAAGCGTTTTCAAGGGTCTTAACAACCTCCTCCAGTCTCCCCGCGGGCGGAGGCCTTGTGAAGCCTCCTACTGTAAGCGTAACCGGGTGAACAGCCCTCCCGCCTATATATTCAGAAACCATATTAGCAACCCTCTTAAGCCTAAAGCCTCTGTGTACAACATCCGCGAGATCCTTTGAGGCCGCTATCGCGCTCGGGTATCCCAAGAAGTCGGGGGCTGCGAGGAAGTATATGTGGAGCGCGTGGCTCTGCATTATTCCAGAGAGAGCAAGCGCTTTTCTCAACGCTACGGTTCTCTCGTCAAGAGTAGCTTCGAGAGCGTTTTCAACAGCCTTGGCCGCGGTTATGGCATGGGCTATCGGGCATATTCCACATATTCTAGAGGTTAATTCAGGTAGCTCAACAGCCTTCCTTCCTCTTAAGAAGGCTTCGAAAAACCTTGGTGCTTCAAATATTTTCAGCTTCGAGTCGGAAACCCTGCCGTCGGAGATGGTGACTTCCAGAGAACCCTCTCCTTCAACCCTGCTTATGGAGTCGTAAACTATAGTCCTGTCAACCATGCTGATCACCTTCCTGAAGCCTGGTAAGCACTATACTTCCTGAGCTTCAGCCTAATGAGCTCAGGGCTTACCCCGGCACTCTCCCATGCTGAAACCAATCCGCCTACGTTAGTCCCCCTCAAAACACCCCGGCAGCCCTCGCATGTTACGTTGTTCGACGGGCATAGTGCGCCGCAGCCCCCGACCGTTACTGGGCCGAGGCACGGCTCCTTCCTAGTTAGGAAAACACACTCGTTACCCTTCATCTTGCACTCCATGCACACGGTTAATCCAGGTATGTACGGTGGGACACGCAAAGTCAGCGACATTAGCGTGTTGACAAGCTCACTCCTATCTATCGGGCATCCGTAAAGGTATGCATCAACCTTAACATATTCGTTCAACCCGAATGCTTTCCCGGACCTCACGTACTCGGGCGATGGATAAACCGTGCTTTCAACCTCCCCCTCTGGAGCAATGTTCTTCATAGCGTTAACCCCGCCGGTGGCTGCGCAGGCTCCGGCTGCAACCAGGAACCTCGACATCCTCCTAATCCTCTTCAGCATCACCGCCTCCTCTTCGTTTGTGACAGCACCCTCAACCAGGGCTGCGTCCAGAAGCTCGTTCGGAATATCATCGTCGCTAACCATTCTGAAGTACTTCAGCTCAACATGCTTAAGAACTTCAAGCAGGCTCTCCTCAAGGTGGACTAGAACCATTTGGCACCCTGAGCATGACGTGAGCTTGAAGACGCCAACCTTAAGCTTATCCGCCATTTCAACCACCTCACTCAATAACATCCGGAAGCAGCCCGATCTCATCCAGGTTGAAGACAGGGCCGTCCTTGCAGACATACTTATAGCCTATCTGGCAGTGTCCACACTTGCCCACTCCACACTTCATCCTCCTCTCCAGCGAAAGATAGACTTCAGATGGGTAGAAGCCTATTCTAAGCAGCATTTGAGAGGCGAATTTCATCATGACCTCTGGACCGCATATGAAGACGGTTGTGTAGCGCATCCTGGGCTTCACATATCTTAACAGTTCAGTCACAACACCCACGTTATGCTCCCAGCTTACTTCAGGGGGAACATAGTCCACAGTCAGGTAGAGGCGTGTGTTAGGAATATTCCTCCAAGAGTCAAACTCGTAAGTGTATATCATGTCCCCAGGGGTTCTCGCCCCATAAAGTATATCAACCGAACCGTACAGGTCCCTGTGCTTAGCAATATAGTGTATCACTGGCCTCAGCGGTGCTAGGCCCATTCCCCCTGCTATAAGAATAAGATCGTTTCCAGCGGCTTTCTCAAGCGGCCAAGGCTTGCCGTAGGGCCCTCTGACACCGAGAACATCACCAGGCTTAGCGTTGAAGAGTGCTGTAGTTACTCTTCCAACCCTTCTAACAGTGTTTTCAAACACATCCTTCTCCTCGGGGCTTGAACATATGGAGAAAGCCGACTCTCCGACTCCGAAGTAGGACACTATGTCGAACTGGCCAGGCCTGAACCTCATCGCCTCACCGTTAACCGTGCTCAGCGTGAAAGTTTTCGTCGTAGGGTTCTCATCCCTGACGTTGACGACTTTTGCGAAGACAGGTATGTAAGGGTTTTCAAGCCCGTTGCTCAAAGCATCTCACCCCTAAGCCTGGCGACAACCCTAGTTATATCTATGCCCGCGGGACACTGCTCTATGCATCTTCCGCATCCCACGCAGCCCAGCGAGCCATACTGGTTTAGCCAATAGTTCATCTTATGGTTTACGAACTGCCTGATCCTGTTTGACAAATCCCTCCTGAAGTTTCCTCCCAAAGCTACTTCAGCATACTCCCACAACAAGCATCCGTCCCATGTTCTTGCCCTCATCACGCTGCCCGTGTCCAGCTCAGGCTCATCCACCATGTTGAAGCAGAAGCAGGTTGGACACACCATGTTACATGCGCCGCAGCCAGTGCATTTCCCTGCAAGCTCGTTCCAAATAGGGTTGTACAGTGCTCCAGTCATTACTCTCTGGAGCCCAGCCGTGTTAACATGCCTCCTTACAGAGTTTCTAACCTCTCTTACAACATCGTTCTTCTCAAGAATATCTATGCTCGTGGCCTGAGGCATGTAGAAGTCGCCCACCAGCTCAGCCCCTCTCTTGGAGCCTAGCTCCAGCAGAAACCTGTCTCCCAAGTCCGTCAGGAGAAGGTCGAAACCTTCTTCGAGCGAAGGCCCTGTTCCGAAGGATGTGCAGAAACAGTATTCATCGGAGTTCTTGCAGTTTAAGGCTATTACGAGAAGGTTTTTCTTCCTCGCTTCGAAATAGGGGTCCTTAGGGCGATCCATGTATACTCTTTCAAGGAGGTTCATCGCGTTCACGTCGCATGGATGGACACCCAGTATTGCCGTCCTACTGTTCGGGTCAGGCAGCGTCTCCTGAATCCTCCCCTCTTTAATCCTGAACAGGGTTTCTCTCGGAGGAATGAGAAGGGTTTTAAGAGGAGGCATCGTGGTTCTAACGTAGTCCAACGATATTTCTTCAACCTGGTTTTCACCTATTCTCCTGAAAACGTTTCGGAATTCTCCTTTAACAGGCGCGAAAAGAGCATATCCCTTGGAGATCACGTGTCTAGAGAAATGGGGGATCTCTTCCCTCCTGATTATGAAGGACATTTTTGCCGATAAGTTTAAACACTACTTTATTATAAATCTTTTATTATTAACTCTCCCATGAAAAGCAAAGCTAGGTGTTAAAAAGAATCTGTAATCGTTGTTGGGCAAATTCTTAAATATTAGCATGTTAGCCACTCCGCGGCTGCATAATGCCTGGTTCAGGGGCTGCGCAAACAGGCTTGAAGACTGATAGACGCCTTCAGATGCTTGAGGCCGCTATTAGGCAGCATCAATACAGTAAGGATGCTCTCCTGGAGATCCTTCACACTGCTCAGGAGCTTTACGGTTATCTGGATAAAGACCTTCTGCTTCATATTTCAAGGCAGCTCCACCTGCCTCCGAGCCACGTCTACGGGGTTGCAACCTTCTACAACCTTTTCAAGCTTAAGAAGCCTGGTACGCACGTCGTAACGGTTTGCATGGGAACAGCCTGCTACGTTAAGGGTGCTGAAGACATTGTTTCTGCCGTCGAGAGGGAGTTTAACGTTAAACGCGGCGGGACGACGAGCGACGGAAGGCTTTCGCTATTCGTGACGAGGTGCATAGGCGCGTGTGCAATGGCTCCCAACGCTATTGTTGACGGTGAGACTGTTGGAAAGGCGACGGCGGAAAACGTTTTGAAAAAGGTTAGGGCTGTTCTGGAGGCTGAGATGGTTGAAGCCAGATGAGCTCCGGAGCCTCGCGCAAAAAGAGCAGGAGGCGCGTAAATCCTACAGGTTTAGAATTAACGTTTGCTGCTCGAGCGGCTGCATGCCTTTCGGCGCTCTGAAGGTTTTAACCGCCTTCAGGGATGCTGTTAGGGAATTCGGGGTTGAGGAGGAGTGTTACGTTGCGAGAACGGGCTGCATAGGGACATGCTCACTCGCCCCCGCGGTTCTCGTCGAGCCGGGCGACTACCTTTATCAGAATGTTACTCCTGAAAGAGTTAGGGAGATAGTTAAGGAGCACATTATCAACGGCAGGCCTGTTAAAAGCATGCTCTACGGGAACGAGGCCTTCTTCAAGAAGCAGCTGAGAGTAGTCTTAAGGAACACGGGTAAAATAGATCCTTTAAGAATTGAGGATTATATTGCTGTAGGCGGCTATTATGCTCTTCTCAAGGCTTTAACCAGGATGACTCCTCAGGGTGTGATTGAGGAGGTTGCTTTAAGCGGGTTGAAGGGGCGTGGGGGCGCCGGCTTCCTGACGGGCTTGAAGTGGAGGTATGTTGCAAGAGCACCCGGGTCGCCGAAATACGTCATAGCGAACCTGGATGAGGGTGACCCCGGTGTTTTCGCGAACCGCACGCTCGCCGAGGCTGATCCGCACGCGATACTTGAGGGAATGGCTATAGCTGCATACGCCGTAGGCTCTCAGAAAGGATACATATACGTGCGCAGCGAATACCCGTTAGCCGTTCAGACTCTTAAGAAGGCTATTGAGGCTGCGAAGAATATGGGTCTGCTGGGTGAGAATATTTTCGAGACTTCCTTCAGCTTCGACGTTGAGCTGAGGCTCGGCGCGGGAGCATTCGTAGCCGGTGAGGAGACAGCAATACTGGCATCCATAGAGGGCCGTAGAGCCATGCCTAGGCCTAGGCCCCCGTACCCTGCGCAGTCAGGCCTCTGGGGGAAGCCAACCCTGATAAACAATGTGGAGACTCTGGCTAATGTTCCAGTAATACTGCTTAGGGGTAGCGAATGGTTCTCAACCATAGGCACGAAGAACTGCACTGGGACGAAATGCTTCTCGCTCACCGGCAAGGTGAACAACCCGGGCTTGATTGAAGTCCCGATGGGCATAACGTTGAGGGAGGTTGTTTTCGAAATAGGTGGGGGCGTGCCGCCGGGGAGGCGTTTCAAGGCTGTTCAGGTAGGCGGGCCCTCGGGAGGATTCCTGCCTGAGCAGCTTCTCGACCTCCCGATAGACTATGAGTCACTTACTAAAGCGGGGGCCATAATGGGCTCCGGGGGGATAGTTGTGCTGGATGACACGTCGTGCATGGTTGACACGGCGAAGTTCTTCACAGATTTCTGTGTGGACGAGTCCTGTGGCAAGTGTACTCCTTGCAGAGCCGGTCTCTACGAGCTTTTCAAGATTCTCGACGGATTCACTCGGGGAGAGGGAAGTGTTGAAGACTTTTCGAAGGTTGAGGATCTTTGCGAGTTTATCAAGGAGGCTAGTCTCTGCGGCCTAGGTCAGACAGCTCCAAACCCGACCCTGACGACGCTCAGATACTTTAGGGACGAGTATGTCGCTCACGTCGTGGAGAAGAGGTGTCCCGCGGGCAAATGCTTCAGGAATGGTGGAGATGGTGGGGTTGAGTAAGCCTATAGAACTCACTATCGACGGGAGGAAGGTGGTTGCGAAGGAAGGGGAAACTATTCTTGAGGCTGCGAAGAAGAACGGGATTCGTGTTCCAGCGTTATGCTACCTTGAAGGCGTCTCTTCATTCGGCGGATGCAGGGTCTGCGTGGTTGAGATTAAGGGTTCTCCAAGGCTCTTCGCCTCATGCGTCACACCTGTGGCTGAAGGAATGGAGGTGCTTACGGATTCGGAGAGGCTTAGGCGCTACCGGAAATGGGCTTTGGAGCTTCTTTTAGCTGAGAGGCCCCACGTCTGCTCGGTGTGTGTTGCCAACGGGAGCTGCGAGCTGCAGCAGCTCGCAACGGAGCTTGGGGTTGACCATCTCAGGATTGGCAGGGAGTGGACTGACTACGAGGTCGACCTTACTCACGAAAGGTTCGCGTACGACCCTAACAGGTGTATTCTCTGCACACGCTGTATTAGGGTTTGCGACGAGGTTGAGGGCGTGCACACTTTAGACCTTATGCTCAGGGGTAAGAACTCTAAGGTTGTCTTCGACCTGGATGAAAACTGGGGTTTCGCACAGTCCTGCACTTCCTGCGGAAAGTGTTCGGCAGCATGCCCAGTTGGAGCGCTCTATGTTAAGGGTAAGCCTCTTTCAGAGGTTAAGAAGAAGGATCTCGTTTCCTTCATAATTGAGAGGAGGAGTGGGAAATAGTTGGCTAAGGTGAGGCTGGCAACAGTATGGCTAAGCGGCTGCTCAGGGTGCCACATGTCCTTCCTGGACCAGGATGAGAAGGTTCTTGAGCTGGCTGAGAAGATAGAGCTTGTATACAGCCCAATCGCCGACGTTAAGGATTTCCCTGAGAACGTTGACGTTACGCTTGTAGAAGGCGCTGTTGGGAACGAGGAGCAGCTTGAGCTTTTGAAACGGATTAGGAGGAACACCAGGATTCTCGTAGCGCTCGGCGACTGCGCTGTAAACGGTAACGTGACAGCCCTGAGGAACAGCCTGTGGAACAGTGATGAAGAGGTTTTGAAAAGAGCATACGTTGAAAACGCAAGCATTAATCAGGCTGCTCCGAAACAGGTGCCCAAGCTCCTGAAGAGGGTTCTGGCTTTAAACGAGGTTGTTAAGGTTGACGCATATGTTCCAGGTTGCCCACCATCCGCGGAGCTGATAAACCAGGTTTTAAACGAGCTTCTGGAGGGCAAGACTCCGGTTTTAGAGGGTAGGTTCAAGTATGGTTAGGAGGATGGTTTGAAAAATGGTTAGAGAGATTGTTGTCAACCCCGTCACCAGGATAGAGGGCCATGCGAAGATAACGATACATCTTAACGACGATGGCTCAGTTAGAGAGGCCAGGTTCCACGTAACTGATTTCAGAGGTTTTGAAAAATTCTGCGAGGGCAGACCATTCTACGAGATGCCGGGTATAACGTCAAGAATATGCGGCATATGCCCAGTAAGCCATCTTCTCGCCTCCGCGAAAGCATGCGATGACCTTGTGGCGGTTGAAACACCTAGAACAGCAGTATTGCTGCGCAGGCTGATGCACATGGGTCAAATAATCCAGTCGCACGCTTTAAGCTTCTTCTATCTGTCCTCTCCGGACTTCCTGCTCGGCATGGATTCAGACCCGTCTAGAAGGAACATTCTCGGCCTTGCTGAAAAATATCCTGAGATCGCTAAGCAGGGAGTATGGCTGAGAAAATTTGGGCAGAACATTATTGAAAGACTCGCGGGCAAAAGGATTCACTCGAGCGACTGGATTGTGCCTGGCGGCGTGAAAACACCGCTCTCAAAGGAAAAGGCTGACGCGATTCTCTCCGAGGCTCCTAAGGCTGTTGAGACCGCTTTAAACGCGGTCTCGCTCCTCAATAAAACGCTTGAAAACTTTGGGGGTGATGTTGAAAACTTCGGCGACTTTCCATCTTACTACATGGGTCTCGTCACGCGGGACGGTGGGCTTGAGCACTATGACGGAAGGATAAGGATAATGAGTCCAGAGGGAAAGATAGTGGCAGACCAACTGGATCCTTCTAAATACTTCGAATACATCGGGGAGGCTGTTGAAGACTGGTCTTACATGAAGTTCCCATACTATAGGCCTGCAGGCTACCCTGAAGGAGCCTACAGGGTTGGGCCACTGGCTAGGCTTAACGTTTCCACGCGCTGCGGCAC
>JAFNIX010000035.1 GCA_017601225.1 Candidatus Brockarchaeota archaeon
CTGCTGGTGGTAACGTGGGACTATGAGGATGAGGCTGAACTGGAAAACAGGAAATTAAAGTTTGTGCCTTTATGGAAGCAGCTAATAGCAGGATCGCTTGAGATATAATGAAGAGGGAATACAAAATCGCTTTTTTCAAACAGGTTGTTCGATTACTTTAAACCTGATATTAAGCCGCATGGAAGACCGCGTGCACGGAGATGGTATCGTAAAGTCTCCCAATTAGGCGAAAATGTCTGAGCCTAACTTTTTTAAGCTTTTCAGAGCACGCTCTCCCGGCATCTCGAAAGATGATGAATGTGGCAAAACCGTTTTAGCGCGCGCATGCCCGGAAACCGAGATGAAGTTTATTGTTCTTCCAGTATACTGGACGCCTATACGCTCTGCCAGAGAACTATCGATCAGAGTCATTCTGGCACAGTGTCTACGAGGGCTGTTAGAGAATGGGTTTCCCTCTCCCCAGATAGTCTGATTCCCGCCTTAACTAAGGCCATTCTACCTCCAACCTATATCGTATGTATATGTCTTAAAAATCTTCAATCTTCCATCCCTTAGCATTACAACCCTGGAACAGCATTGATTCTACAGGATAAAGCACGCGATAACGCCTTGTCTACCTTTAATGACGAGTCTTTCGGCCTTTTTGCTCTCCAAATCATCATTCATTTTAGTACGCGCTCTTTTTTATGCATTAGTACACGCGGTGTCGCATCGTAACAGAGTACGGATTACCATTGTGATAAAGATTCTGCCATCACACTGGAATATGAATAGAAAACTGAATGCGCGCTTTCATCTGAATAGGAAAGGTCGTATTATGTTAGCGCGTGTTTCTACATAACGCGTCGAACATAAGTTCCGAGATTTTAAGTTTAAAAGGAGAATGGCATATTCATAAGTTGGCAAATGTCTCAGCTAAAAATACCTATCGGACTACGCGAGAATTTAAAGAGCGTGGTTATTGAATACCTATCGGAAAAAGGGCTCCTCGACAGAAATTCATATCTTTTCTTCATGCAGCTTGCTGGAATAGTTGAAGAAAGAGGAAATCGCCAAGGAGGAAGAGTTGAAAAGGCTGAAAGAAATTAGAATAAAAAAGAGGCGTCTCGGTAATACCATATAAGTATCTTATTAAAGAAACTGAAGAACGATAAGCCCATCAGGACAATATAAAGTTTCAGCCATAGAGTATCCTCCAATCCTGAACTACGATAAGTTCCACGGCAAGATACATGAAGCCGAAGGCAGCACCCCTACCCATCAACCATAACTTTACCACTCATTCAAACTAGAGGTGCATGCTAGCTTTTTTCCACTTTACTCGGTGTGCGACTTGGAACTGTCCTTCCAGCACACGCTATTAACCTTTAGAATGATAGTTACTATTAATGCGCGCGCTATGTCCCCACCCGTTGTTGCCCTTTCAATTTCGACTTCTCCTACTCCATATTTCAATTCACATGGCTGCCATCGGGTAGTACTCTTAATCTTCCGTACTTCAGGTCGATGCCTAGCACGCTAGCCCTAGGATTTCCGAAACTTATGTCGTCTATCCTTCCATCATCTTCATAGTGCACGCTCCGAACACTAGCGTCATCTCTTTTGCTAGTTAGTCTTGTTTTTAATCTCCCCTCCAATTTTTTGACCCATCTATCTCCTTTACTCCTCCTCCAATCGTAAAACAAGTAGAGTATGCAAAATGTAAAGGCTAACCCTGAAACCGCCAAGCCGATTTCAAACCAGTCCTGCGGAATATACCTTATCACAATCTCCACGTTTTCTCCAGTCGCATTAATCGGAAAACCGTTAATTATCCCATACAATGGAATAGGGCTGACTTTTTCAACTAGTTTGCCGTTTTTATAGACTCTTGCTTCCCACATTGGATCATAGGTTTCGCAAAAACGCAAGATAAATGGGTCGCTCGCATTTACGCGAATTATATATAGAGTTGGATTTAACTTCAGACTGGTGACATTCATTTGAGGATTTGTGGTAATTAATGGGATGATTGATAAACCAGCTATTTCATATACTGCAATTTCATCACTTTCAAATATTTTCAATATAAGCTGTTTTTCTTCTAATTCACTAATAAATTGCTTTTGTAAACGAGAACGTTCTATAGTTTGAATAGATAACAAGGCTTCCGAAAAATCTTTATGATAAATTAAATATTTGATGCTAAATAACTCGAGATATTTTAAGAAATTTTCAAAATCATTATCTATCATTAGTTTATAAAGATTTTTAAGAAAGTTGTTATCTATTGATGTTCTCGGAAACTGCAGAATGGAAATATTGGGGATAAACGAATGTATAAGGGACTTATCATTAGGATGATTAATCCTCCCCGCGATGGTATATGAATATTCTCTTGTATCAAAAACAAATGGAATAACTAAAGCCCTGAAATTGCTATCTAAATTTACTTCGTTTTTCAGTCTAAGATATGAAGTATTTGAAAGGTCTAGCCTGTCATAAGAGTGTATGACTTCTCCCGTAAATAGAGGATAGGATAGCAACAATAGTAAGAATGCTAATATTACTCCACCTGAAAACGTAAGTTTTCTTTCTAACATCTTCTTTAGAACATAAGAAAGAATTAGGATGTAAAGAAAAGCCCAAAGATGGGCAAATCTCGTATATGGATGCCTAAAAAATATTGGGTGTATTTTCAAGAGAAGATAAGCTGATTCAGGTAATGGCTCATTAACTCCCTTCATTAACATGATCAAAGATAAAAGAAGCAGCATAAGCAGTAGATAAAAATCCCTAACCTTTTGGTTTTTCTCCTTTGATAAACATAGGACGCTTATTCCTAGAATAAAAGGATAAATAAAAGTTACAGAGTTTATTACATCATTACTTAAGTAATTTTCTAACCATGAGAAAGGAAATCCTGCATTGTTTTTAAGCCCATAATATCCAAGAAATCTTAGTATGTTCAAAACTGTAGAAAACTTTGAAGAATACTTTAAAATTAATTCGGGAGATTCTGGAAAGAATTCTGTTGTTCCCTCTATCATTCTGGTACCTAGAATAACGGGCAAGATGTGCCAGAAGTTTAATAACAGAAAAAGAGATGCAAAATATATAAGTCTTTTAATAGTTTGTCTATTTTTTGAGGTTAATAAAAACGATAATAAGAATACTGTTAAAGTAACATGAAAACAGGTAATATTAATTAATCCTATCGAGAAAGGAGTGAAACTGATGATGATTAAGTACATAATATACCTTAATGAACCGCTTTTTAGATACTTTAGCAAAACATAGAATAATATCGGTATACCAACCCATAAAAGAGTCCATGCTGTATACCTAGGGAAAACTAGTATAAGAGAATGTTGATTAAAAGTGTAAATAATCGGTATTAAAATCTGAATTAATAGAGAAAATTTCCTATCAATATTACTATTTTCAAAGCTTAATAGTTCTCTGAATAGTAGATAAGAACCAAACAGGCAAGAGAATACAGTAAAAAGGTAAAAAATAAATTGTGAAAAGATCAATGCTTGCCAGTAATCTTCTGTTATAAAGTTTAATATAAGGAAAATACTATAATGCCAGAAGTAAAACAGACTTCCTACGAAATCTGGAGAAGGATAGCCTAAGCCCTCTTCATCTTTCCAGAAAAATAGACTACCATGAAGAGCTCGTTCCGGATTAAGCTTAAAACGAGAATCTATTTGATGAATATAGTTCATTCCCCCGAACCAAGATCTGCATACTATTACTGACAATACGATGAAAATTAAAACAGCATTAAAAAACGACAGCTTCCTTGCTTTCTTATACTTCAATATCCTCGAATTTTCGCCATGAATATGAAACTTTACTCTCTCCTATCTTCCTGTATAAGTAAGCTATAGTTTTTAGCAGCATCCAACAGATTCCCTCATAAGGATGTTTTTTAAATACATGAATCATGATACTAATAAGGACTTGTAGTGGAATCTCAAGTTCTCTTTTAACAGATTCTCCAAACTTGTTTAAATGTGTTTGAGGAATACTTCTTGAACGCATTTGACGGGAGATAAATGTTCTTATGGTGTTTTTTCTGCGAAGTATAAAAAAAGGCTCTAGTTCTCGAATAAAGAAAAATTTCTTATTTAAAGATTTTGAAAAAAGATACAGGTATAAATCAAGACGCCAAGTATTAGGAAATGTGATTTTTGAGTATACGTCTTTTGATACTGCCCAAACTGCTCCTATACCGTAAACCTCCTTAATCTTAACCATTTCTTTGAGTAAGAAGCTGGAGAATCTGTAAGCCAATCCTGCGATATCTGATTTTTCTAAGACTATTTTATATAGGCATGAAGTTAAACCCACTTCATGATCGTACAGAAAGGGTTCTATCAATTTGAAAAGGCTTTTGGGATTTGGAAGAAATAGGTCCGATGGGATGATTAACAATAGGTCTCCTTTTGCTTTGTTAAAAATTATATTAAGTGCATTGGCCATGCCTCTGTTCCTCTCTAGATTAATAACCTCCATCTTTAGGTTTTGCTTTAACTTCGTATCTAATTCCATAATTCGTTGAAGCGTGTTATCTGTTGAACCATCATTGATTATTATTGTTTCTACTATGTCAATTTCTTGCTGTAAAGCTATGGAATTAAGGAGGTTTTGAATATTCTCCTCCTCATTATAAATCGGAATGCCTATAGATACTTTAAGTCTTTTATTCATCTATCATTCTTGAAAGAAATCCTAATCCCGCTGAAAGATATTTAACAAATTGATAAGTTAGAAATCCAGCTGTAACAATCGGATTTTTTGCAAATTTTTTCCAGTTCCTGATAAAAGCGGGTCTTAGCGGACTTAGTTGCATCATTCCTCTTCCCCTATTTTTTTCCAAGAATCTAGGTAAAGTTTTACCATAATAGTAGTGTTTCCTAGCTATCTCCCAGAGTGTTTTCGGTTCACCTATATGGATTTCTTTAGCCTTTATTCGTCCTATCTTAAATCCAGCTTTTAATAACCTATTATGGAAATCATAATCTTCCGCGGCCACTAGTTCCTCATCAAAACCGCCAATAATCTCAAAAACCTCTTTCCTACAAAATCGTGCAGCGACATTCAACTCATCATCTGCATAACAATCCCTCTCCAACTTCCTAACCTTGGCCCAAAAACTCACGCTAGGATCAGAAGTGTTATGAATGCAAATAGCATCAAAGCCCTCAACTTCGCACTTTCGAACGGCCTCTTCCACAACGGTAGGTTCCAAAATGAAATCGGAACCAACTTCATAAACATACTTACCACGAGCATGCCTAACACCAAAATTAACCTGAGCACTACGCTCTCTACCTTTTAACAAAACCCAATCTGCATAGTTCTCAGAAACTTCTCTTGTTCTATCCTTTGAATAGTTATCTACCACAATAATCTCAATGTTTGGATAGGTTTGCTCCTTGACAGACCTTAAACAAGCACCGATGGTTTTCTCCGAATTATACGTTGGAATTACAACAGAAACCAAAGGCTTATCCAATTTTCTTCACCAAAACTTCGATACTGCTATAACCAAAAACTGACGTTCGTAATTTTCTCAATCCGCCAATAATCTTATGCTGTTCATAAAATCTTACGTCTGGTTCTACCAGTAGCGCTGTATCATTTCTTAATCACTGAAGATACATAAGCTAACCCGTTGCTCTCTACAAGACGTTTGATTTCCAACACTATTAAAAGCTCCTTTCGGTACATTGCAAAAATAAGTCTGCCATCACCGCAGCCTAAATCAACCATCATCGGTTTTTCGCTAATGTCTCTCGTTAAGGCTAACCCAAGCTCAAGGAGGGCGGGAACTTCTCTACCATAAAAATGCACATGCTTCCTTGAATAACTTTGAAACAAACTATTCTCCATTAAAGCTCCGCTCCACTACTTTCATGAACTCTTTCGTTGTTCTGTCCCAGCTGAACTGTTTCGCATATTCTAAAGCGCTCCTGCTCAACTTTCCCCTCAAATCAGCATCCTCTAAAAAAACGATGAGTTTCTCAGCCAAATCATTTACGTTGCCGTTTTCAGCCAGCAAACCCGTTTCACCATCTTTAACACTATCCCGCAAACCAGGCACGTCGTAAGCCACACAGGGCGTTCCCAAAGCATTCGCTTCAACCACGTTTAATCCCCATCCCTCTCGGACACTGGGGTTAACTATAACCCAAGACCTCTTTATAAGCTCCCTTCTCTCTTGGTTAGTGACGCTGCCAAAGAACTTCACCCCATCTATTGCATCCTTCTCCAACTCCTCTCTAAAATACCCGTCTCCAACAATCCAAAGTTCAGACTGCGGAAACTTCTCTTTAACGATCTTGAAGGCCTTGACAGCATGGTCTGGTCTTTTAGCCCTCTTTAAGCGTCCGGCATAAACGATTACAGGATGATCCTCCTTTTCCGGCATGTCGCGCAGGGGAGCGAAGTTTAACCCTTCTGGAACTATGTAAACCATCTTAAACCCTAAATCCAGAAGGTCTCTCCTCGTACTCTCGGAAACCGTGATTGTAGGTACATTTAAATAATTTCTTAACCATCTGTTCTCAAGGAAATAATAGCCTACGTAGCTTACCGGAAATGGCGTCTCGTAAAACCAGTATTCCCTAGCCAGCTGATGGATTAAAGCAATAACTTTCTCACCCTTATCTACGAATTTAGGTGTCAGGAAAGGCTTGGTGTTAATCTCGTCTATAATAATGTCATAATCCTCTTTTGAAAAAAGATTCCTGTAATATGTTTTAGCCCTCCAGTAGACTGAGTATTTTCCTCCGGCTCTAACAATCCTAACACCGTCTACAACCTCCTCATTCCTGCAACCCGGAAACTCGGAGGTAAACAGCGTAACCTCGTGTCCGGCTGAAACAAACCTTTTCGCGACTTCACGCGTAAAAACCTCGGCCCCACCCATCTCCGGGTTAAGCCAGCAACGCCAGTTAAACCAGAGTACTTTAAGAGTCTCCAAGGCTTAACGGCTTTTAATGGAAGTTGTGAAGAGTACCATCGCTATAATGGTAATACGGGCTTGTACTTCGGGTTTTGATTCTCCAAATTCTTCTGGTACCATCTTATCACCCTCAGCCTGTAGAATATGCCCATGAGGTCGATCAGCATCTGCATGGCTGCTTTAAAGCTGAACATGGATTTCTGTTCTATTCTAACCGGAGTCTCGGCTATTCTCATGTTAAGCATGTTGGCTATGGCAAGCATCTCAACGTCAAAAGCATACTTCTTAACAACTATCGTGCGTATTATCTTCCTTAATGATTCAGTCCTGAAGGCCTTGAATCCTGTCTGCGTGTCTCCAAGCCTTATCCCCATCACCAGCTTCACCAGAGTGTTGAACGAGACGCTAAGAAACTTCCTCGCTAACGGTGCCCTGTAGACAGAATCAGGATGCCTCTTAGAGCAAACGACAAGGTCGTTGTGCTTAAGCGCTTCGGCAAGCCTTCTCAACCCCTGGGGGTCGATCTCCATATCTGCATCCAGAAACACCGTGTACTCCATTGTCGCTTTCATGGCTCCGGTTTTTATCGCCGCCCCCTTCCCAAGGTTAACAGGATGCCTGTAAACCTTGACATGCGGGTTCCTAGCTTGGGTCAGCGCCCGGCGGTAAGTTCCATCTCTTGAACCATCGTCGACAACTATTATCTCGTATTCATCAGTTAAGGCGGAAACAGTTTTCTCCACTCTTTCAATAGCATCCGTGATCCTGTCCTCCAACTCATATGCCGGCATGATTATTGTTATACTACGCGTAGACCCGTTATCCTTGTTTCCGCTGCGTATGGTGCTCAAGACGCTTTTCGTCCTTCTCTAATATAAGAGACGAGCTGCAGTAAAACTCCTACGACGAGAGCGTAATACGCATATACAGCGAGGTCGTTGGCCATTGTCTCCACACCCCTAACAAGCAGCAGGGCGCAAAGAATGAGGAGAAACTGGAAGCCAAGTATGAACGGTGCCCCCGGGTTCTCCCAGAGATATGCTCTAATCCTATCTCTTGTAAAACGTTCCCTGATGATGTAAACCGGAACCCTTATGATGAGCCTCCGCCTCTGAGTAGGGGTCATTGGCCTCGACAACTGTACGATTGCCGCTACAGGTAGGAGTAGGCATGTTGCGTTAAACATTGAGGCGGCTCCCCTCGGGTCATTAAACAGGAAAAAGAATATGAGGGAAAGGGTGAAGAATAGAACCGGCAGAAATATGCATAGCTGTCCGAATTTTCGGGCGTAAGTGGGTAATTTTTCAATCTGGTTTTTGGAGGCTTCCCTGATAATGTAAACTGGGATTCTCAAGACTATTCTCCGTTCAACAGCCTCTTTCCTTATGTTCAGCAGGGACGCGGAGAAATACGTCAGGCAGCCGACAACCAGCGTGACGCAGACTTGTTTTCCAACAGTGTCGGCATCGCGCACCCTCCCTTCCACCCGCAGAACCAAGTATTCGGCTAGAAGAATTAAGGAGAATGTGAAGATGATTATGGCTGGGTTCCGCTTAATGAGCCTTAGGAAACTCTGCGTCATGCCTCTATAGGTATGAAACCAGTCTTAGCCACTGCGATGATCGAGTAGACGAGCGCGAAGCAACACAGCAGGACGGCAACTATTCTACTCCCTGAAACCTTATCCTGCAGCATCGGGTACATCGCTAGGGAAGCATACAGTTGGAGCGGCTGGTTGAAATATAGCCTTGAGCCCAAGACATAGTTGACCAGCGGCAGGGGGAGCAGTGTTAGTGTAAACACTGTTAGGAAAGTCTTCGCAGGCTCAGGTATACCCCGTACTCGCATTATTCCGATTATGGCTAGAAGGTATAGGAATGCGTTGCCCATGAAGCCGCGGAACCATTGTGTGAAAAGAGAATACGTGTTTACCCAATAATCCCTTAAGTTCTCAAGCGAAAACATGGGGATTAGGGTTGTCTGAGCCGCGTGCAACGGGTCTGTGGAGCCCTCGACAGGCTGCTGCACAATGTTTACAAACGATGCGGAGAGTATTGTGAAAAACACAATCATAAACATCCTGACTAGGCTTTCGAAGTCCCTGCTTTTCATCGCACGGTAGAACAGCGTTATGGATAGGATGGCGACATATTGCAGGGAGGTCCAGCTGTGTATAAGCATTAGGGAGAACGCGAGCATAGAGAGCAGGGGGTAGGCTACTCTTCTCCTCTCCACAGTTAGTGCAAGCACCGTCAGCAAATTGGCGACTACTAGACCTAGGAAGTTAGCCTGATAAGACGTGAAGATTCCGACAGAGACCTGGATTCCAGCTAGCGTTAGGAGCGCTGCCAACGCCCCCATGCTTTTAAGTTTGAAAAGACGATGGGCGAGCAGGTAGTAGGATGCAACTAGCAGGGGTAGAAGGATTACTGGTGCTGACTTGGCTGTCTGCAGGCCGTCAAGTCCTGTAAGCCTCTGAATAGCATAGAGGAAAAGCATATAGAATGGTCTTGTGGAGGAAAATGGTTCTGAGAAGGCGAACGTTATGGGATTAGTGCTTGAAAGCATGGACCTCAGGCTTGGGGCATAGTAGTAGACAGTATCTACCCCTGAAGCATATCCGTGGGGGTTAACCTTCGGCAGATAGTTGTACACGGCGAGATACGCCGCTAAGCAGATCGAGGAAGCTAGGATGAGGTGGCAGGCCCTGACGGAGAAAATTTCTCTCTTGAAGTATCCATCTGAGTGAAGAATCGGGTTTCTGAACCCAATGAGGGTTGAAGCGAGAGGGAGGAGCAGCGTGTAGGGGAGAAGAGTATATAGAATGATCGCCGGCCACCTGAGGACTGAGTATGCTCTCCACAGAACCTCTGTGAAACCGCCTAGTAGCGGGGACTCTAGGGGGTTCACCGGGCTGGTTAAAATGTGCAGTCCGACTAAACAAGCGTAGGCTGAGGCGAGTAGAGCTGAGTAGAGTAGAACCCTGTTTAAACGCAGCAGGCTTCTCCTAAAGAAAAATAATGCCACCCAGAGCATTATGGATAAAAGCAGGGTATACACGTATCCCGCTGTCAAATCCGCTAAAAGCAACATGCTCATAATGGCTAGGATGGCGGCATATTTTCCCCTAATGTTCCCATCTAAAACAATAGGGATCATCGTAATACCTATGAGGTATGGGATTATTGGGCTCCCAACTTTAAAAGTAGTGTTATAGACTCCACCGTCAACATGGGTTATCGGGACTCCAGTCATCTCCGTTAATCCCAGCGTGGCCAGAATTAATCCTAAGGATGCGAATAGAACCGTGAAATCCACTCCACGGTTATGGACACCCGGCTGACTGCAAGATACGGAAACCGTGACCTGAAGCATCCTGATCTTCAACCTTGGTTTTCTCTGCTTTCCCCAGCCTGCCCGCTAGGCCTTTCCCAGATTACCTCCACCGATATCCTCTTCTTCAACTCGGGTATTAGGAACGCGATTAATAGGGCGGAGGCAACTATAGCTATATTTGTGAGATTCAACTCCTCCCTCCAAAGCGCAGTAAGCCTCATCGGCTTCTTGATTATGAAACTAGTGCCAAGCCTTGAACCATCGGTGTCAATCCAGCCGTCGAACACATGATTCGTGAAAGAGCCTTCGATCTCTGCAGGGATCACTGTGATGCTTAGAGAAGTGTTTTCAGACACCCAGAACTCGTATGGAAGTCTATACTTATAACCGTTCACGACCACTGCATCGATGCTCAACTTGCTGTCTAGCGAAACCCTGTATTCGGCATCATAGCTGAAGAAGAGGGTGCGGTTAACCTCAGCCAGCGCCTGGAGCGAGGGGAAGCCGCAGACATACCTGACACCATCCCTGCCCACAACGATTCTCTCGACTGAAACAGTATCCGTCTCTTCGACGTAGAGCAGGTAAGAATTCCCCGTCACCTCGGCCACCGGCTTAGAATCAACGTAGACCTTCCATCGCGCATCTGGCGGGAGGTTTGAAGCAACGCGTAAGGGAATCTTGAAGAAGATTTCATAAGTGTCGGGCGCGTCTGAGAAGGCCGTGTTCCTCCACTCTATCAGTCGCGTGAAATACCATATGCGCGGCAAAGCCTTATCCCTTGGAGCGCAATCATATATTTTTCTCTCAGACTCCACAGTTACAGAGGAAAAATACTCCCCGCTGCACTTAAACGCATCTAAGATGCTTAAAGTGGCGTTTATTTCAAAATACCTCTTGCTGTCGTTAAGCTGGAAAGACAGCTCCACGATGAAAGCGTATTTTGCCTCATCTTCGCCTGCCCAGAGAACACGGTAATCCGTTAAATTGAATGCTTCCATTATCCTATCGATTACTTGAGAGTGCCAATAAGACTTGTTCAAGTTGTAAGAATAATCCTTGAAGTATTGCCAATTGTAGATTCCAGGAGTAGATGAGACCCTTACTATAACTGTAGAGTTTGACAGGATCCTTGCCTCAAGCGTTCTCAGAAGCTTAAACTGCTTCTCACCAACTCCCGAGTGTATGTCAAAAGCTATTGTAGATAGTAGGAGTATGGTCGCTAATAATGCCTTCAACTGTCCCAAGGAGTATCTAGTCGCCGCTTAACCATTCAAGCTGTATGGTAAGCGAAGCGTTCTGCGGTAGTTTAAGCAATTCAGCTCCATCCGGTACTCCTCAAAACTGTCTGCTTAACACCAAGCCAAAGCAGGTATTTAGGGTCATTTAAAAGGTCTCTGATTTTAGGAAACAATTCTACCACTCCATTCTTCTTATAGAGTTCAAGCAGGTACTTGCCATATTCCCTGCCCAACTGGAGGAGCCTCACGGTGGTAGTTTGCAAGAGCTTTAAAACGATGTGTTTCAACCTTTCTACAAGTGCATGGTTCACTAAAATACCCCTGAGCTTAGCAAGCTCCATGCATGCTCTGAAAAGAGCCCTCTCAGCCAGCGTCAGTCTCCTCCAGTTACCATTCCTCTGAGCCTTCCGGCTTATTCTTGCCAAGTCTTTGTATGAAAAGCTTTCCCGCTTAACTGCTTCCCCCTCATCAGGCATTAGTGTTCCAGCCAAGATATGGAACATGCATAGGCTTAAAGTTTTCGCATCCTTGCTGTAATCGTGGGTCAAGCGTTATTCTCTGAAAGTAGACTAATAGGATACTGGAATAAGCAAGTCCTTTATTAGGAGTATTCGGCCTTAGCACGCTGCCTAGGTTTAAACCTAAGCACGCGATTCTACGTGGACATGAGGAATTTTTGCAAGCTAAAAATTCTGGCTTTCTAGTTCATTTTTCTTTAGATGCCTGGAAACCAAGAAAAATGCGCTTGAAAAAGATGTTCTACTCCACTAGAACTTTCTAAGAAACGTTACATCGTGCTAGAACAAGTAACCCTTTTAAACAAGCCTAATCGGGCTAAACCGAAGGTGAAACGGATTTGAATCACCATAGTTTGAAGAAAACATGCTCGATCGCAGCAATACTAGCGTTAATCCTGGTGGTTGCGCCCCTGGCTGTAACAGCCCAATGGGCGTACCCGCCTGGAGAATGGAAGTTCAAGATCGTTGACGACTGGGGAAACCCGGTTTCCGGTGCAGTAGCATACCTTTACAATAGCACTAAGCCATTAAGCTGGACTGGGACATGGAGCTTTGAAAACTGGCCTCTGGTGAAATGGGGTGAAGCAGACGCCAACGGGTGGGTAACAATACCCGAGCTACCGGGAGACGCTTGGAACCTTGCTGCCCCAGGCACCGAGATAACCTACACGCTGATAATAAAGCTTAAGATAGGTACAGAGGTGACACCGATAACGATTTTCAACTACACTGTCCTGAGAATAGGTGACAACGCTCCGTCCTACGGGACACCCGCAGCTGTAGGGCTATACACACTATTAAACACTACGACAATCGTAGGAACATACCCGGGTAAAAACTGGATAATCAGCCCTCATCCTGTGGACTCCACGGTGACCGTTGGAGGAAAGAAGTATGGGGTTTACGAGGTTTGGCTCTACTACGTTGCAATGCAATTCCAAGACGAGCTTGGATTCCCAATAGCCGGGGCTGAGCTAAGAGTATTCTACACATCATCCTACAATGGTAAAACATACATTCAGAACACTCCTGTCAGCGGCTGGGTTAACAAGCTCTACGGCAAATATTTCACCAATGGGACGGTTGGAGACGAATTCATAAAAAGCACTACGCTCATCAACGGCGTTCCCTATAATCCCAACCTCAAGGTTGGTTGGGTGGTGCTCAGGCTTCCCAGGATAAGCCCAACAACAGGGGCAACCTCGTCCCTAGTTAACAACCTGACTTTCGTATTGCTCTACAAGACCAACACGACAGTTGCTAAACTCACGTATACCTCGTTTACGCTACCTACTGCTAACAAATGGGTTGCTAATCCTAATCCAACGACGGTTCTGGTGGGTAACGCGACGCACATCCTCCCAGTTAACGTGGAATGGTCACGAATAACACTACGAGACTGCAATAACAACTATTGGTGGACGATGAAGGCTGAGGTCTATGCTTTTGATGCTGCTTTCAAGAACCTGTTCCCGCTGGCAGCCACAAGGATTGCTCCAGGAATATTCGCGTTAAGATACCCTGTTCCCGCCGTTGGAAATACTACTATAAGGCTGGCTGTAGAATGGTACTTCAGCACCGTCGCTATCGCGAGCTACACTGTGGGCGTAGGCGTGGACGAACTGGAGGGCGGAGTTTCAGTAATATGTAACGTGACTTGGGTTGACGTGAACTTCTGGAGCGCAGCCGAGCTTCCGCAGCAAGTATCTGACTTCGCAGGTAAAATATGGCTTCCCGCGACGATGGGCTTCAGGAAGGAAGCCCCCTTAACATTCTGGTGGAATGGGAGAAACGGGTTCATAGTTCTTCCAGACATGGAGTTCTACGCTGGCCCCAACCCGTCGACGATGGATCAGCTAGACCCATACAACGTCGCAAGGCCTCTAGGCTTCACTTCCTTCTATACGGCCATGAGCCAATACACCGGTATTGGCGGGGGCTTCGGAGGACAGGGCTGGCTTCCAACCAGGGAAGTCGGCTGGGTTGACTTCGAAGTCTGGTATGAGGGTGTTAAAGTCCTGGACACCTATGCTGAGGGCTCAACCCTCAAGCTTCCGTGCTGCGTAGCCGCCCCACCGACCTCTACGACGTGCCACTATAACTTCACGCTGAAAATCTATGAGATAGGGTTCCGCATAATTCTCGAGGCCTGCGGGTTGAAGATGGATGCGCCAACAGGTGTTCCATTCTTCTTCACTCATCCCAACCCTGAACTAGGGCTGGTTGGTCCAAAGGCTGTTACCGATGGGAAGGTTGACATAGTTAAAGCACCGATGGGGAACTACAGCAACTTCGCGATAGTGTGGCAGATGAGCCTCCTGAGGCCGTACAAGATACTTTACTATAATGGTACTGCTGACGTTGAGCTTAAGGAGCCTATTAAGCTGACCGCGAACATGAGGAACATTCAGCTCT
>JAFNIX010000036.1 GCA_017601225.1 Candidatus Brockarchaeota archaeon
CATAATAGGCTCCCGCAAGGACACTTCCAAGTCTATTGAGAAACTAAGGGTTTTCACGGATGAGCTTGATCCTGATTTCGCAATATTCGGCATCCTGACGCCGTTCCCCGGGACAGAGCTTTTCGAAGAGGCGAGGAGAAAAGGCTGGATAGAGGACTACAACTGGTCCCACTACGATATGCTTCACGCAGTAATGCCCACTGAGACGCTTTCGAGAAGACAGGTTCAGGAGGAGCTGCACGAGTGTTACAGGCATTTCTACGGCTCCTGGAGCAGGAGGATCCGGGGATTATTCTCGTCAAACAGGTTCAGGAGGAGAGTGTTCTTCTACATGGCTTTCAGAGGAGTAATAAGGCAGGTTAGGAGCCTCGCATGGTGAAACCTATGCGGAGCTTTGAAAGACTCGTTGCGGTCAGCTTAGCCGTCTACCTGGCCAGCCTACTAATGGTCTTAACAATAGTCTTCAACCCGCCGCAGGTGCAAGCAGACCCTTCATCCAGGAAGACTTTAACCTGGATTGTTTTCAACGCGATCTGTCTAGCAGGAGTATTCGCATCCGTCTCCCCGGAAACCTGCTCCAGGGTTTTCCCCGGGAAGGCGGGTGGTGAAGCTTCACCCCGAAGAAGAATAGAGGGGCATCATCCTGTTTGCGAAGCCTTTTCGACGCACGTGGTTAAAATAGGTGGACGCGTGTTCTGCGCAGCCTGCACCGGCCTGTTTCTAGGAGGAGTTTCCGCGATGGTTTTCTCAACAGCATACTTCTTCCAAGGACTAAGCCTTGAAAAAAGCCCTCAACCAGTGTTGATGGGGGTAGTCATGGTTATGCTTGTTCCACTTGGGCAGGCGGCAAAGGGGTTTACACGAGTGCTTCTAAACCTCTTCTTCCCAATCGGAGGCATGCTTGTTCTAATAGGCTTCGACAATCTTTACGAAAACCTGTTCCTCAACGTTTTCATCACTGCATTGATAGTTTTCTGGATTATGGTTAGAACAATAGTTTCCTCACTGAGCCATTGGAAAACCTGTTCCAGCTGCGGGTCTAGTTGCACAGCGGAAACAGACAAAAACTTTCAGGGGCTATCTGCGTCTACTGTAGAGGGCTCCAAGCAGTATCAGCATGCCGAGCAGTATTAGGAATAATGGTCCGACTTCTATACGGTATTGCGCTGGCAGAAGAAGGTTCACCCCCATCAGGATCAGGAACACTCCGAAAACAATAGTTATGATCTGGCCGAACCTCGGGATGCCGAAACACTCATCCTCACGCCTCCAGTACTCCCTAGCCTGCTGAGGCGGAGGCGGGTATAGCTGTGCTCCACACTGCGCGCAAACCGTCGCCTCATCCGGATTCTTATAGCCGCATTTAATGCAGTACACCATTTAGACTCCAAATAGGCTCGCAGGCTGCACGATATAAGGGTTGTGGACACCATTCTAAACAACTCAACCATCTTAACGTACGCGGGTTAGAATACATCTCCGCCTGATTTTAGCGCGCTCTCGGCGCGTGTTGTAAAAAAACCTTGTTAAAACCTTATATTGCGCAAGGGGGTTTAAACAGGTAATGGCGTATAAGCCTGATCTAAAGTCTATAAGAAGCCATAATGTTTTAGAATGGTTTCACAATGCTAAAATCGGAATAATTGTTCATTGGGGATTATACTCTGTGCCGGGCTGGGCTCCCACCACCGGTGAGCTGACGCAGGTGGCTGCTGAGAAAGGGTGGGAATACTGGTTTACCCATAATCCTTACGCCGAGTGGTATTTTAACTCGATAAGGATTGAGGGCAGCCCATCCTACCATTACCATGTGAACACTTATGGAGCCGGTTTCAAATACGATGACTTCAGCAAAATCTTTAATCAAGAAATTAAGAAGTGGGAGCCGAGGAAGTGGGCGGATCTTTTCAAGAAGGCCGGAGCCCAATACGTGGTTTTCACTGCTAAACATCACGACGGCTTCCTAATGTGGCCAAGCGATCACCCTAATCCTCGCAAGAGAAAGCATCAAGTTGAGCGGGATATTGTCGGCGAGTTGACGGACGCCGTGAGAGAGAGAAACATGCGTATGGGCATCTACTACTCGAGCGGGATAGACTGGTCGTTCAGAGAAAAAGTGGTAAGGGACATAGCTGATCTGGTTGACGCAATCCCCCGCGGCGAGGAGTATGGGAAATACGTTTACAACCATTGGTGCGAACTGATTGACCGCTACAAGCCCTCGATCCTTTGGAATGACATAGCTTATCCTGCAACGGGAAGGTTTCCAGAGATGGTTGCATACTATTATAATACTGTGTCGGAAGGCGTTATAAACGACAGGTGGATGCTATTCAACCCTGAAAGCCGAACATTCGCCTTGTTAAGCATACTCTTATCTAAAAGGAAGATACGTAGCCTCATCCTGCCCCTTCTGTTTAAAATAGGTGCTCCGAGCAGCCCGCACTTCGACTATAGGACGCTGGAGTACTCTGTTTACAGCAAGATTGCGAGAGAGAAATGGGAGTGTGTGAGAGCACTGGGATACTCCTTCGGCTATAACCGTAACGAGGGAGAGGAGCACACGATTCCTCTCAGGAGACTCGTCCACCTATTGGTGGATGTCGTAAGTAAAAACGGAAACCTACTGATAGGCGTGGGGCCAGCGGCAGACGGGACAATACCCGAGATTCAGCGTAGGAGACTGCTTGAACTGGGAGAATGGCTCTCAATAAATGGTGAAGCCATATACGGGTCGAGACCATGGTTTAACGCTGAGGGAACCACCGGGGAGGGAGTATCGTTAAGGTTTACGCGGAAAGAAGACGCGCTTTACGCAATATTGCTCGGGAAACCGGGGGAAAGAGAGATCACTATAAGGAACCTACGTTTATCTAAAGACACCGATGTAAAACTGTTAGGCTCCGATGAAGAGATGGAGTGGAGGAGAGAATCCGGCGATAAGCTGGTGGTTAAGCTTCCGGCGACATTAACCGAGTCCCCAGCCTACACTATTAAAATAACGCCGAGACCAGAAGCGTGAGTAAGCTGCTTCAAGAGTGAAAAAATGTTAAAGCGGTGAAACAGAAACTTTTTAGTGAAAAGAATTGCGAGCTATATTTCCATTAAGGAGCCTTCTCTGACTTCAGACTCGTTGAAAGCGCCGTCAACATAGTGTAGAAGCGTGCCTGAAACCAGGCTTTCAGCAAGAATCCTTCCCTCCGGCAGCCTTAAGACTCTAACGGGGAAACGTGGAAGCAAATATTCCTTCAACCCTAGGACCGCTTTACGGTCTTCAACCGGCACCAGGTTAATCACTTCAACTTCAAGCTCCCCGAGCGAAACCGGGAGCTCCTCGTTCCGCTTAAGTATTCCCATCTCGCCGCTAAACGTTTTAAAGTAAGCGTGGTCTACTCGTTCAACCGGGAAGGGGAGCCCGTCAAGCGACACGGAGCCCTCTATTCTTCCACCCGACTTACTGACGTTGAACGCTGCGATAGATATGCTCCCATTGGTTTCCGAGGCCATCTTCAGGAGAACCGGCTCATTGTAAGGGTCTCTGAACAAAACGTCTCTTGTCGGCAGCGCCGGCCTATCTACTCTAACCACCCTACCGTCCGGTAGGACGAAGCGCTTCAAAAGATCGGTATCCGTCTTCTCCGTCTCCCTATCCGTAATGTATATGGGGCCTCCGCTGAAAACCCTGGCTACAGCATGGATCTTCGCGCACGGATCATATGTCATGAACATGTCGTAATCCGGGTAAGCTATGTGGCTGAAGAGCAGGGCGTTATATGCGCTGAAAAGGGTGTGGAGCTTAGCGTCAGCCCTCCAGAAAGGAATGTAATCTATCGATATCCTCATAGCGTTGCTTAATAGAAAGTTACTGTAGTTTTCCGGCGCCATACACATGCAGTTCAAAACGTCTAAGCCGTTGGCATAAGCCGCCGCCTGCATGGCTAGCTCAACATTCCCAGCTGCCTCTCCAACCATGGAGAACCCGTTATACAAAGCGTGTATAACCCATTGATTATCTATTTTGACGAAGTCTAGGCCGCTATCCCTCAGCCAAGAGAAGAACCTCCTATACAGCTTAAACGCCTCCTCCATGGTTGGCGGGGGAACATAGCCCTCAACGAATTTTGAGAAGAATCCGCCGCCCAGCTCCCTTAAAGCCTCCTCCTCGAAACCGCTCCAATGAATATTTACCGTGTGCCACAGCCCAACTGAACCCACGCCGAGACCCTTAAGAGACTTAACTACACCGCCTATGTTGTCTGGAAAACGCTTATTCGCTGACAGCCTTGCTAGAAATCTTCGCGGCCAGCCTCCACGGCTCACCTCGTCCTGCCAGCCGTCATCTATCAGAACCCACCCTAGCCTAAGCCCCCTGCCGATCAGTCCGCCAACGATTTTAACGATGTTTTCATGGGACAGGTCCTCAGTCAACAAAGCGTTATAAGAGCACCATCCAATCTTATCCATAATGATAGGCTTCTTCTTAACGCTTCTGGGCTTAAACGCGACGCGTGAAGACGCTGCGTTAACACAATCCTCAACAGCCCTGTAAGGATCCTTATCCAACGCAAGCGAAACAATTATGCTCTGCTCAATACGTTTAGAAGCCTTGCCTGAGAAAACCTTAAGCTTTAAGCCTGGCCACACGTATGCTGTGGTCTTGTCTGTAAGAGTGAGCAAAGCAAGATACTTGCCGCCGTAATCCGCCAACAGAAAAACGCTGTAACACGGCGTATCCTCAAAGCCCTTTAAGAACACTGGGTATGTCCAGCACGGATAGCCGCGAACATTATCTTCATGCTCAATATAACCCAGCTCCGGAGGATGCTCCGGCTCATCGGGCGGTCTTGGGCTTATAGGCTCCTTACCTATGGCAGTTTGATTATAATATCCGAAAGCGTTTGAATAATGTTTCGCCGAATCCTTATGAGTCGTCAGCGCTAAGACGTTACAGGGCTTGTCAACAACGAGACCTATCTCCAGAGGAAACCTATGGCTTAAATCCTTCAGGGATAATGCTGAGAAACCGATGACGCCACGCGAACCCTCGGCAGCAATACTCATGTTTACGAGAACATCGCTGCCTCTAAACCTGTATTCTTCAAGCCCGTCAGCCTTAAAAGCCCCGAGAAACTCGCAGTTAGACTCAGAGCCATCGGCGAAAACTATTTTAACATGACCTATTCCTATCGGCAAGCCTCCAACTTTAAAACACGGCTTATCCGACATGCATCATCGCCACACAGATGACTATGGCCAGTTTCTATATTGAAGTTTATTAAGGTTTCTAGCAGCATAAACAGGAACCGTAGAACATCTGAAAACATTCTGCATGAACCTTTATGGGGTTACATGGTTATCCGTATTTACAGTAGGCTGATGGATTAGGTTTATATAGGTATCAGTGGCGATACATGCTATTCGACCTTAAGCCCAAAGAAAGTAAGAGAGACCTTTTCGGAAGGAAGGAGGAGCTCTAAACCTTCTTGGATGCGATCCGGAAGCGAGAATCCTTAATACTGTTGCTGGGGGTTCGTAGAATCGGCAAAACTTCTCTTCTCAAAGTTGGCCTAGAGGAATGCGACATGCCACATATCTATTTCGACCTAAGAATACTTTAAGCGCGCGCTAAAATACTACCTGCTGACACTTAGGGCGTTAGCAACCGGGTTAGAAAGCTGGACGGAAATAAAGAGAACAGTTAAGCATGGACAGGCATACCGTTAACCAATGCCCAGATAACGAGGACTCTTGAAAAACTCATAGAAATGGGCTTGAGAAGAGGGAAAACCGCTACACCATAATAGATCCTCTCGTGAAATTCACAGTGAAAAGAAGACAGCATAGGAAAAGATTTCCCTGAAAAAATGGGTCAGCAGGCGTGTAGCACGCCAAAATTGATAAAAATTTGGAGCCGATTTTCTAATTAAATCCACCTCGTCTTTACTTCCTGGATTTGAGAAAAATGCTCGTCATCCGTTACACATACCAGGTTCAAGTTTTTCGCCGTTGCCGCTATAATGCTGTCAGCCATCGGTATCCTATACTTGTGTCTAAGTTTAGCAGAAATCTTAGCTATTTGAACATCTACATCAACTACTTTGAACTCTTTTTCAAGAAGCCTTGTTCTAAGCTCAGCCTGTTCTTTCCCATCCTTTTCCATTGTAAACCTGTAAACCTCATGAATAACTATTGAAGAAACCACCTTATTCTTATCAGTTCTGAGCATGTTGATTGTCTTAGCCAATATTTCCCGGTCTTCCGAATAGTAATGCTATATGAAAAACCGCGTATCATAAACACTCATAGGTCTTCTTCCCTCAGCCTATCGAGCAGCTTCTTCATCTGTCTTGGAGAAGCTTTTTTAGAGCCGGAGCCGGCTAGGTCTAAAGTCCCCTTTAAAGGTTTCACAAGGATACCTTGCTCCGTGTCCACCATGGTTAACCTTGAACCTTCAACAATATTATACTTTCTCCTAAGCTTTACTGGAATAGTCGTCTGCCCCTTCCTCGTAACCTTAATCTCGTACTCCATTTTCTACAGTAGTACTTTTATAAAGTAGTACTTATAAATATGCCTGCATAAGGCCGACGATAAGAATCAAATGAAGGGAATGCTTTTACATCGCCCTAAACCCCGGCGGGTCAGCATCGGCGAAGCAAACCTTTTAGGGGTTGGTTTCGGCCTTAATCTAGTGAAGAAAACTGAAAGGCGGCTTAGGTCGCCATTTAATTATGTTTTGAAATGGAAAGTTAGCTCGCGCTCATCTCCTGAGCGAGAGGGGAAGTGCCTTTTAGTCACGGCTAAAGACATATAAGGATAGTTAAGAGACAACAGAACAATCTGCCTGATCACGGGAGTTTCTCCTTATCGCAATTCTCGCAGAGCAGCATTCTGCTCACGCTCAGGGGTAGCTGTGAAAACATCCCCATATTGCGAGGGAGGGATTAGCCTCATCCAGAATCCTCATGACGCTTTTACGCTCAAGATCCATCCTGTTGCCTATGAGCCTGCACACCAATCCGGTTGAAGCGTTCAACGTTTGGGGTACTGAGATCATCCTCATGGGGTCGATGCTTAGGGTGAAGTGGGGCTCGTCGAACATCGCGTCAAGCATCCTGGCAAGGTGCAGGGTGTAGCGAAACCTCGCGACCTCATGGCTCTTAACGGGGTCATGCTCATCATAATGTGCCCAGTCCTTAACGTTGAAGTCTAGGACATGAATGTGGAATCCTCTTGCCCCGCTGAAAACTATCCTTATGTTTTCATAGTTCTCCTCGACCAGCTCGCATAGGCGAACAGTGTATCTCCTCGCAACCTCCAAGCAGGCCATGCAGACCCATGTGCGGGGATGCTCATGAGTATCCATGCCCCTGAAAAGATAGTTGTCAACGTCGATAACATACTCGCCGCCAACAGGGTAAGCATGCTTCCCCCAGCTCTTAAGCCCAACCCTCTCGGGAAACAGGTAGTTTACGACGCTCATGTAAACATGCGACGGAGCGTGTCTTGCACAAAGCCTCCATAACGCTTTCTCGTCAACCCTGCTTCTCAACGTGTTCAGCTTAATGAACCTCCTGTCGCCGGTAACTATCCTAATATGCTTCCTAGCGATGCTCCAGGGCTCAAGCGAAGGCGGCTCAGTGTTCACATAATACTTCTTAACCTGCTCCGGGCGCATCGTAGACCCCGCCCTCCCCTATGAGGAAGCTCGCCTCACCGTAGGGAAGGTGTGGGGCGTCGATCATGGTTGCAACCCTGGTTTTCTCCTTGCCCCTCCTCAGGTAGACACGATAAGTGCAGGCATGGGCGACAACGTTGCCTCCGGCGGGCTTATTCGGGTCTCCGAAGAACTGTCCTGGATTGGCGACAACCTGGTTTGTTACGACGACAGCCAGGTTCAACGCTTCAGCAAGCTTGAGAAGCTTGTGGACATGAGAGTTAAGCCTCTGCTGCCTCAACGCTAAAGCCTCCCTCCCAAGATATTCTCCTCTGAAGAGGCTGGTTAAAGAGTCGACAACGATAAGCCTGATGTCCTTTTCCCCGCAGACCTCCCAGGCCTTGTCAACCAGGAGGACCTGGTGATCGCTGTTGTAAACCCTGGCGTAAACAATGTTCTTAAGAGCCTTCTCAGCGTCGAGGCCATGCCTCTTAGCGATTTGAACGATCCTCTCAGGCCTGAAGGTCCCCTCAGTATCAATATAGAGGGCGCTCGTCTGAAGCCCACCCTTATCCTTGGGAAGCTGCACCGTCACGCTTAAAGAGTGGCAGAGCTGCGTCTTACCCGTTCCAAACTCTCCAACAAGCTCAGTTATCGCTTGGGTCTCAACACCCCCACCCAGCAAAGCATCAAGAGCCTTGCTTCCGGTGGTGATCTTCTGGGCTAGCTGCCTCCTCTTGTAAACCTCGTCCGCGGTAACAAGGCTTATCCTGACAAGCTCCCTAGCCCTCTGAGAAATCTTAAGAGCAACGTCATATCCTATTCCAGCAGCCTCAGACAGCTCGAAGGCGGTTGCAACAGCCAGGGACTCGACGGTCGAATACCCTGCTTCCCTGAGCTTCCTAGCCGTCGCAGGCCCAACGCCCTCAACATCCTCAAGCTCATACCCGCCAGCCATTCCGAAAACCCGGCTTAACGCTCTTTTAAAAAACCGTAAGTAGGTAAACGCCTGAGAGAGAGGGTTGGGTGAAAGTGTTTATGGCTAACAGTTACAGAGTTTGATTACGTAAGAGGCAGGGCAAGCTTTCTGAGACCTCGAGGGTGAAAGTTGACCTGTTGACTTAGAACCGTAAGCCCATACTTTATGGAGAGAGTAAAGAAGCGCGCTCGATAAAGGGAATTGAAAGATTTTCTAAGCTTGGGAGAGAATTCTTTAAACAAGTCTACGAAATTGTAAGCAGCATAATATTAAGATGTGGCTCCATGCCGTGGGGGTTTAGAAAGCCTTTTTCTCTGCCCGACGAGCTTTAAGTGGCTTGCTCTTGCACACTATAGCCAAACGTACGTAAATAAAAGATGCTTACAGAGCTGCCCTAGGAAGCATTGGGGTGGAAGTAAGGTCTTTTCACCGGTGTCGCTGGAGGAGCTAGCCATTATTAAAAAGTTCAAATGCTACTTTAAAGCTAGTATTATTGTGAACGAGAAGGTCACTTCCCTAAAAATCGATCCGGAGCTTTGGAAGAAAGTGAAAATGCTTGCGGTTAAGAGGGGAGTTACCCTTAAAAGTTTAATTGAAGAATTACTCGTTCTCGAAGTCGAGGGTGAGGAATTCTCGCTGGGCGAAGCTAATGTTTCAACACAGCTTTTAGAGACCTTGGAGGAGAGGAGTAGAAGGGGGCTGCTGCCTTTCACCATTAAATCTAAGAGAAGCGCGGTGGAGCTCGTTAAGGAAGGACGATGAGAATAAGAGCGGGTTGAGCACTCCACGCTGCTATGTTGACACCAGCCTCATCATAGCCAGATATAAACCGTCGGACAACCTATACAAGGATTCTAACGCATTCTTCAAAAGCAATCTCGACTTCGTAATATCTCCAATCACTCTAGTTGAGCTGTATTGCGTTTTATCCAGAGTAAGAAGCGAGCTCGATGTCCCGATGCAAGCCGAGCCTCTTATAGATACACTTATAACATTTATAATTAGGGATTGCAGGCTTAAACTCCTGTCTAAAAACTATTATGTGAAAAAGGATTTTGGCCCCCAAGAATGCAGAATGGGTTTAGAGTATTACATAGCGACGAGATTTGCCGAGCGGCTGGGTCTAAGGACACTGGATATGCTTCACCTTTCACACGCATGGATATTGAAGAAAGCATCCGGCGTAGGCTTATTCGTCACGGGAAACGAGGAAATATTGGAGAAGGCGGAAGCCATAAGAAAAAGCCTAGGGATAAAAGTTTACCATCCGAAACAATTAGTATGAGCCTAAGAGCACGCCACCCCCTCCTCCTCCGCGCTCCTCGCCTCCTCCTCGCCGAGAAAGCGACTATGAACTCAAGTATCGTCCAGAAACAGGTGGTAAAGCCATGCTCTTCAAGCTTGAAGACCTTGTCAAAAACCTCGGAGCCAGCTTCCTTGCGATACCTCTTAATTAGGGCAGAAGTGTCGAAATAGAAGGCTATCAATGCGTCTCCTTTTTCCTGAGCTCTACAATATCTTGACTCAAGCTTCTGCTTCCAGCCGTCTCCGCATCAACAATCCTTCTAACCTCTTCTATTGGTCTCAAGTATCGTTCGAATCCCTTGTAAAGCGTTCTCAAATGCTCTTTGACCCTGCTCGTTCTAGCCCTATATAGACCTATGGCTATCAAGTCCTCGATCCTTTTCTGAGCCGATTCCTCAGCCTCCACCATAATCCTCATTTTTTAGTTGCTTTTCCAACATATAAGCTTGTCGGGCAACATCCTCGTAACGCGAAAAATTTTTCTCACTTCTATAATCTTCATCAGCATCCCTTATCCTCTCCAAGCCCTCTTCACCCATCAACTCCTCAAGAACAGCAAGCACCCACTCATAGCTCAACGGCTTAAAGAGCCAGCGTAATCGCCGCGCGCGCTGTAAACGGCTGCTGAAGGATGAAGGCTTCGTAATTAAGAGTGAAACTATCACGTTAATCTCCACTTAACAATCCACCAGTGATGAAATCGCCATATTTCTCTAGAAGTTTCTGCCCCTGCCGGAGAACTCTCCTATATTGCAGAAGAACATGTAGAGGTTATAAGCCGCAGCCACCAGAGGCCTTGCCGCCAGAGGAAAATCAGGCAGAACAGGCCGTAGACCATGTTGAATACTGGGCCTCCAATTCTTATGTTCTGCTCTTCATTCTTATCGATACTCCTACCCCAGTATCTAGTTCTAAGTATGCTTATTGAGAAAAGAGGGCCGTATGATTTCACCTCGCCTCCAAGCTCTATTTTCGCCCTATACCCATAATGCTTAGCAACTAGGAAATGACCCATCTCGTGCAGCAGCATCGCGTGCGGTAATACCACTAGAAAACAAAGAACCATTTGAGCAATAGACTCAGCCAAGGCGTAAAGGATGGAAGGTAGGATTAGAATCAAGAGGAAGGCTGTCCAGTCCTTCGGTTTTAATAGGGATCTTTTAGCTGGAAGCTGAATTTCACGCACCCAGATTTCCCCGGTTCGCATCTCAACCGGAGTGGTTCTGACTCTTGCTCGTCGCATCTCCTCAGCCATAGTTTTATAGGCCTGCCAAGAGCGTTCAGAAATACCTTGACAGGAGTGGCTCTCGGGTAATCTGTGTTTCGAGCAAAACAGTTTTCCACAATATTTACACTTAAATAAGATGTTCCTGGGCCCCACAGAGCTCGCATGACAATACTTTTGTTGTTTAAAAAAGATACTGGTGTTAATTAAATTTTTATCTCGTAAACCCAAGAAGCGCGCGCCGCGCTAAGATAGAACGATAACTGAGGAAGACATGAGGAGGTTTGGAATACCTTAGCGCGCTTTTCAGCAATTGTTTATTATATTAAGACAGTAATATTTATATGGCATTACCATTTAAATGTAATTTATGAATTCAAGCGAACTACAGGCTCTGAAGCTTCTTCTAAACAATGCTTTCAGCATTAGTGAGCTGGCTTCGAAACTCGGGTTAAGCTATTCTAGGACTGCGAGCATAATCAGAGAGCTCGTTAGGAAAGGGTATTGTGAGAAACAGGATGGAAAGATAAAGATTGCTAAAAACGTTAAGACGAGCCTGTTTAAGAAGCTTGCCCACCGTTATGATGTTTTAACCCTCTTTTCAGGAGCGTGCGAGGCATTGTTGCTCGTTCTCAACAAGCCGTCCGATGTTTCTGAGATTCAGAAGAATACTGGACTTGCCCAATCAACCATCTACCAGGGGCTGAGAAAGCTTATGGCAATTGGAGTCGTAAGAAGGGTCAGAGACCAGTATGCTCTGGCCGAAGACCAAACTCTCAGGGATTTCCTAGTGTTTCTGAAACGTGAGCGAGAAGCCGTGGAGATTGAGCACAATGCGATCCTGCTTTACTCACGTAACGGCATAAGGTTGAAAAAGGTCCCAGCCGGCCAAGAGGCTGCTGGGAGCAAGACGGCCTTCTCCCTTTTCCCTAAGTATGGGCTTGAATATTTCTCTCCTTACGATTACTATGTGGAGCCGCCGAAGGATGTCTCAATAGAGGAGTGTCTGCTCCACGCTCTAATTGTTTCAGAGAACAAGGCGGAGCGCACAATATGCGCACTATTCTATTTGAAGAATGCCGATAGAATTGACGATGCTAAGATTAAAGCCCTTGCTAAAAAATACGGAGTCTCCTTACTGTTAATGGAGCTTCAAAGCTATATTAAAGGGCCGCCGTACTCCAATACGGATCTTTTCCTACCTTGGGTCGAGTTTAAAGAGAAAGCAGCCCTCTACGGTGTTACTATTCCTCTTTCTCCAGAACGCGAGAAGTTCCTGTCTGTTTTAAACATGCTTGGAGAAAAGCTCGACGCTGTTGCTTCAGCCTATCTCTTCGGCGGCGCAAACCTGATGCTACGGGGCTTAAAAAGTGCTACTAAAGACATAGATTTAGTAGTTGATGATGAAGAATCATTCTTAAAATTACGAAACGCCTTGCTTAAGCTTAGCTTCCGAATGCTGTCGGAAAAAGAATTGACGGTAACAGACAAGAGGCTCAATCCAAGCGGAATTTTCACCGCTCAAGAACTGCCGAGGTTTGATGTTTTCACCAAAGCCATCTGCAATGCCTTTATGCTAAGCGAGGATATGAAGAAACGCTCCGAAGTAAAAATCTTCGGGAAATTGAAGCTTCACCTCATCAGCTTGGAAGACGTGTTTCTACTCAAGTCTATTACGGGTAGAGGGGGGGATCTAGAGGACATGGCTATTATAGTAAGGCGTACGGGAAGTTTGGATTGGAACACGGTTTTAGAAACATATTTCAAACAGGAGAAAGACATTAAGAGACACCTCTGTTTCAACATGCTGGATAACGTGGAGCTCTTGCAGGAGAAAGAAGGCATTGGAATCCCAATTTACAATCCTCTATTGAGGCACTGCACCGATACTGCAATCCTCCAATCAGTTTACCGTGGCGCTACGAGCGTCAGAGAAATAAGGGTTATGATTGATATTCCCGAGTACACGATTAGAAACAGAATAGTAAAACTGGTGAAGCAGGGTATGCTATCAAAAATTAAAAGGGGGAAACGCTTCACTCTCAAGCTCACGGTCAAGGGGAGAAAAGCATTATTCTTAGACTAGGGAATAAGCTGGAGAAGAAAATATTCACGCGGCGGTAGAAACATCCTCCTATTCTTCGAGCGACATAGCGATAGCGCGCGCTACGATCCCTCTTAACTATGCTAAGCGGGTCCTTCTTTAAGCCTCTATGAAGCCCTATTCAGATCTTCACCGCTTAAGAAGGATAACAGACTTAGAATGCTGATAGGCTCAGAGGTTGCCAATCATCTTAAACTTTAAAACCGATCGTAGAGAAAATAATGCAGTGCGCGAAATGAGCTACGACTGGTATAATGTCGCACTAGGATACGCAGTCAGCAGAGCACTTGAACGCGCGAGAAGAAAAAGAAGAAAGAGGAGAAAGAAAAAGCAAAGGGATTCCGCACCCACTCAAAGCTCAACGGCTTAAAACATTCATATCTACCAGTTACTTCTATCGTTTGAAAACGATTAAAGCCTTATCTGGAGAACGTGGTTGAAAAAGCTGCGGAAAACTGTGAGTAAGGTGAAGGCTTAAAGTCCAATATTACTCTCCTCCTACCATATATCTGTTTATTTGTATACTGCGCGCCTATGTTCCATGTGAATTAAAGTAACTTTCTTATTTTCCTCGTCTACGATATACAGTACTCTGTAGTCTCCAATTCTCATACTCCTTAAGCCTGACAATGGGCCTGTTAGAGGCTTATTAGCATACGGGTTAATCCTTAATTCCAAAATTTTATCTCTTATTCTTCTCGCGGTCTCCGGGTTAAGCTTTCTAAAAACTCTTTCGAAATGCCCGGTTACCTCGATATCGTACTCTGCCCTCACTAAAGCTTACCCTCTTTCGTCAATTCCTGCTCGAATTCGCTCCAGCTCCTAGTCCTACCCCTCTTTAAATCCATTAGTCCCC
>JAFNIX010000037.1 GCA_017601225.1 Candidatus Brockarchaeota archaeon
TTACCCATTTAACCATCATCCTCCCTATACTATTTTAAGCCTGCTTGCCAGATACATCGCGCTGTGTTCATTAGCGAGCTTGACCACGGCCTTCTTCTCCCCGGTTATGCTTCTAATAATGTTGACTTTCTCAACCTTGACGTTGAAGCTTTTTTCAACAGCCTCTTTAACAGTATTCTTATCAGCCTTAGGGTCAACTATGAAAATCAGCTTATTCTCCTTCTCGATTAGCCTGAAGGATTTCTCGGTTGAAACCGGCCTGATTATGATGCTACTCTGAGACATATTTCCTCACCCTTTCAACAACTGCTTCAAGAGCTGGAAGCGTCCATATCGTCAGCCTCCCGGGGACTCCTCCTGGTGCGAGATCCATTATTGAAAGCTTCTCCGGAGTCTTAACTTCAACCCCGGGTATTCCTGAGGCTGCTTTAACAACACTAGCCTTATGGTTTGAAACAACTATCAGGGGGCCGACTCTCCTCCTGAGCCTCCTACCCCTCCATTTTGACTTTCCGCATCTGACCCTAGGCCTAGAGTAGATTCTTTCAAGCTCCTGCTCCAAGCCTATTTTCTCAAAAAGCGTAACAATCTCTCGCGTCCTAGAAATGTTTTCAAACTCCTTCGCGAAAACTATCGGGATGCTTGCTGAGCCAGGCCTGTGGCCCCTTTTCTCAACAGCCTCCTTCTTGAAGACTGCTGCCAGTGCTGAGACAAACGCCTTCCTATACTCTTTCCTGTTGATCTCCTTCCTTATCTTCTTCTCGACGCGCGGCGGGTGCGTAACCCTTCCCTTGACAGTCATGGGTGCAAACCTGGCGACCCCCCTCTCAGTCCTGGGGACCCTGGCTATGCCGTAGCCAACCCCCCAGCTTTCAGCCGTGGTCCTCTTACCCGCCATCGGGTCCCTGCCCTGAGGCTGGAGTCTCCTAGACTGCGCCGCTAGGAAGGCTCTTCTAACAAGGTGTTCCTCAACCTCGGTCTGGAGGATGAACCCCGGTATTGAGGCTTCACCAGCCTCCTCCCCGTTCTCGTTCAGAACCCTTATCTTAGCATGCTCCAGGCTCATCATGCTGCAACAGTCCTCCTAATGTTGACGTGTGTTAAAACAGGCGGCTGCTTAGGCTTCTCATCGTGCTTCCTTGCTGAAACCCGTATCTTCACAAGCCTCTTGGGAGTACCCGGGACGCTCCCGTTAAGAATGACTGCTTGACTCTTTACGACGCCGTACTTATGGAATCCGCCGGCAGCGTTAATCTCTCCAGGGTTCTCGACGATCTTGAGAACCTGCAGGTTTCGAACCATCCTCTGCATGAATCCCATTTGACCGGGCCTCGGCACAGTGTACATTACTCCGGCAGGCTTCCACGGGCCAAGAGTGGCTACGCCCCTCCTCGTCTTGTTGCTCTTCCTGTCGAGAATCTTCACCCTGAACCTTTTCACAACACCTTGGAAACCCTTACCCTTGGTGACTGCGAAAACATCAACGTACGCGCCCTCCTCCAGAACATCCTTCGCATTGACCTCTCTGCCCAGGAGGGACATCGCGTAGCTGATCCTTTCACCCACGCTTCCCCCGCCGACGCCTATTTCGAAAACCTCAGGCGTCTTTTTCCCCAGGCCTGCGAGATGGGGCTGTGTCGCCACGATGACCCTGACCTCCCTTGTCTTCTCAGCAATCTCCTGCGGGACCCGTGGCTCCGCCGCCTCCTTACGGTTCGCCAGCGAGCCTATCCTCCTCTTAATGTTCTCAGGAAGGTTTCTCGCCCATCCTTCCCATATTACTCTTAGGCCCTGTTGGCTGTTCCCGTAGAGCCTTACTCCGACGATGCTCAACGGGGGTGTTTCAATAATCGTAATCGGGGTGAAAACCTCCTTCCCCTTGAAGGGCGAGGAGTCGGAGGTGTCTATCGTGAAGCCGTGCGTCATGCCCACCCGGTAGCCGGCGAAGCCTAGAAGCCTAGCTCCTCCCTCAACCTCAGGCCAGAACCTTATCCGGGGGGTTAATCTTTTAAACCGTGCTCTAGGGCGGAACGCGAGCGAACCGTGCCTCGGGGCGGATTGCTTTCTATGACCCATCTTTTTAATCCCCTTTTAGCCAGCGTGGTTGTCAAAGGAATGAGCAACCCGTTTTAACCTTTTCCCCCGCGGAATGAAACCCCCTTGGAGGCTTGTTTCCCCTGGAAACCCTGCGCCTACCAGTATCCTCTAGCCAGGGAAGCCACCAGGGGGAGAGTTATGTAGATGGCTTCCTCCGTGCGCACCGTTTCAACACCCTGCTCCCCAACAGTGTTGACGAGGATGTTGAAAACATCTTCAACCCTCAAACCCTCCCTAGCCAGTATTTCCCTAAGCCCCATTGAGGGCGAGCCGAAAGCCACCATCACCCTCTCCCCGGTGGAGAAAAGCCTCCTGAGCTCGTCCATCCTCCTCCAAACCGGCTCGCCATACTTGGAAGTCCCTATTTTAACGGCGTCAACGCTCCTCAATAGTTCTCCCAGCGTCTTCCTCGGCGTTGAAACCCGGTAGCCAAGGTAGAAAGGCGGCTCCCGGGGGCTTACTATGCTGGCGGAGAGCCTTGAAGGGTCTTCAACCCTTGCTAGAACAATGCTGCCCACCCTTGCTTCAACCGGGGACTCCGGCATGGGCGCCACCAGTTTTTCCTCAAGCCCAGCCTCCAGCAAAAGCCTGCCGCGCTCAGCCTTGACGACGAGGGCGAGCCTGAAGCTCCCCGGCTTAACATGCTTAAGAGACGCTGGAACAGTGTGCGAAGGTATTTTCAAAGGGGGAAGCAAGCCTGCGAACCTAAGCTCCTCCTGCTTCTTGAACACGAGCCTCCTTAAATACTGGGGGACAACCATGTAGCTTAGAAGCTTTGAGAAAACCCTCTGGTTCTCCAGTGACTCCGCGTCATGACTGTCAAGGTAAACCACGATCTCGTCAACCATGAATATTGCTGCAGCCCTCCCGACGAGGCCTGCTCTGAACGTTTTAACCCTAAGGTCCTCTGAGACACCTATGACGGATGCTGGAAGCAGTATTGAGACCTGCAATCCTTCCCGGTTAAGCCTATAGTCCCCAGACTATTATGGGTTTCTGAAGCCAGCTGGCTACTCGAGCTCAGACATTCTCTCTGAAAGTATTTCCGAAAGAGGCTTCCTCTCCTTCCCGTCTGCAACCATTATGCGGGACTCGTACCTAACCGGGATCCCCAGGTACCTGAGGAACCGGTATAGGTCCCCGGCGTCAACAGGCCCATCCACATAGCCCTTCTTAACAAGCGCGTAGAGCAGGAGCTTAGCCCTCTTGGTTTCCTCCGGGAAATCCTGCTCCGCGAGCGAAAGTATCTCCCTGCCCTTTTCATCCAGGAGGCTTGAAACCGTTTTATCCACATCGTCAACCGGTTTCGAAGACATGGTCTTCTCAGTCTTCCCACTGCTCTTAGCAAGCCTGTTCAACAGGCGTTTCCTCTTCTCCTCCAGGATGCGTTCCAGCTCCTTGTCTTCAGACAATAATCACCACTTTGAAGAAACGGCTTTAAAACAGCTTTTAAACGTTACCCGTCGGTTAAAGCCTATCTAGTTTAAAAGGAGAATGATGTGTCTAATGGAGGTATCTAAAAGATAGCAGCGCGTTAGAGGAATTTGGATTACGCGCTAGTGTAATAATGTTGCTGTATTTCCCGGACGATTTTTTTCACCTCTTAGCGCGCGCTAATACCTTTCTCTTTCCATCGCAATCCACTCCGATCCGAACTATCTCCCTAAATTAAAAAGGAGGTTGAACCAGTATTCTCTCCTGGTAATTAACCGTGTGGAACCCGGTGCTAACAGCTTTACATTCTTTACCCTTTAAACGAGTGGCCTCCTACTCCTTCTCACCTTCTCTATAAACTCCTTGTAGAACCTTTCCTTCTCCTCAGAGTCGAATTCGCACATTAAGTGTGCAGCGTGAACCGCGTCGGCCCTCCTAACTATCTCGTTGAAGACTTGCTCTTCAGACATGTCTTTAGGGTTGAAGACTGAGGTGAAAAACGTGCGGTGTCCCGTCAGCTCATACTCAACATCCACCACGTATTTTTCACTTATTCTTCTGGCTACTTCTTTCCCCCAGTATAATGGTAGGATGAAGTTGCCGTAGGGTCTTCTCAGGTACTTCTCCTCCAAGTATTTCTCCCACTTCTCGTTGGCGAGGTCGTTAAGTATCTCTTCTTTTTCCTTCCATATCTTCTCCCAAATCCTCTTTCTCTCCTCCTCGCTCTTAGCCTTCTTCAGCCTGGAGCCGTAAACATCCATATTCAAAAGTATCTCCACAACATCCTCCCAATCCCTCACCCTGTTAGAATACACCTCGATCCTCCCGTCGACGAGCTCGTGAACTCCAACCCCACCCCACCAGTTCGTGAATATGCGCCATTTTTCATCCTTATTTAATGGCTTCAGGTCTATTTTGAACTGTTCAGTTCCCCGCTCAGCCCTATACTTCTCATTAAAGTAGTCCCTAAGTTTTTCAAGGAATTTTTCGTCAACCATTCTTCTCATCCTCCAAAACTCTCTATCTCGCTCCTAGTAAATAACTCCATATGTGGATTGCTATAGAATCCGACGTTGCCCGGATACGTTCCGTCCCAAAGCATGTCCACCGGGTCGAAGGCGAAGCTGACGGCAATACCATACTGAGCAGTTTTGTACTTATCGAGACCGATATGTTTCTTAAGGTCGCTCTTCGCCACACTAAATCTATCCCCGAAATAGTCTATGTCAGTTGTGCTCTTCACCTCTATTATCGCGATAACATCGCCCTCGTAGAAGGTTGTTTCACCCAGCGTTATTTCTTCTGTTGCTTTCATAAGGATATCGGTCACTTCTCCACCTTTAATATTCGTCCCATACCATTCATACACTATTTTACCTTTTAACTGGTCGAACTGCTCTTGAGGAACCCCAGCTTTCTGGAAGATTAGAGAAGTAAACTTGTCTTGATATTTACTGTACATTGCGTACTCCCCCACATATCCTATATACTCTGCTACCTCGTTTAACGGCCTGTTTTGTTCAATAGCCTCTATTATTTTGTGGAGAGAATACTCTAGTCTCCGCGCAGGTTCTATAGGTTCTATGGGCTCATAAGGCTTAGAGATTATCGCTATCTCCTTAATGCTACTTGCTCCCTCAGGTACACTAGCCACTAACATACTGGATCCGCAATACTTTTTCTCACCGTTATCATACTTAACGATGATTCCATACTTGCTCCCCATACCCTCCTCCAACTCTTTCAGTGCATCGTATCCCAATAATTCGAACAGCTCTTCTTTCAATCCCACACGTGCCTGGCCTTCCTTTAATGGTTTCTCGTATGAATGCTTACCAATCTGCTCGCTGAGGGGCTTAAGGTTGAAACTATATCTTGCTTCATTATCCCCATATTTGACAGCCATGAGGTCTGTCACAGTGTTTACCTTAATCTCGTTAATAATGAGAGAATAGTCAACGCTAAACTTGATTCTAACTTCCCCATTATCGTAGAAGGAAAGGGTAAGGGTTTTTCCGTTTATTTCGTTTCTACACTGGAACTCCGCATCGACATGAAGCTTTCCTCCCCAAACACCCGTATTTGGTATAAACCAGTAGCTTTTTCCACCAATCTTCATCTCGTTGCTAAAGAGGTTGAGCCCTATCCTTTCAATTCCGACTGAGAACTCTGTTGGAAAGAAGAACCTGTAATCTATGAACTCTGCCCTGGTTACTGATGTTTTTGCCTCATCGCTCCCTATTTCGTCTAATGCTTTATTCACCTGGTCTTTCGGTATGTTAACTTGGTCTGATTCAACTTCCCTTGTGATCGGAAACTCCATCACCCCGCTCTTCTTATCATACTCCCAGTAAACCCAAACCTTGTAAGTCCCCGGTTTCAGCTTGTTAGCCTCCCCCATGTTTAGCATTGCTGGTTCTCCTTTCTTCAGCTTAACTCCGCGGGGTTCTTCACTGAAATCGAAGCTTTTAATTCCGTCAAGAAGCTCTTCAAGCCTCCCAGGTTCCTCAAGCACCAGCCTCAGCATCTCTATATTCGGATTAACTGTGAGCACTCTCCCCACGTTTTCAAGCTCCTCGTCTTCTAGCATCGTGATTCTCTGAAGAACATCCAGAGTTTCCTCGGCCCTGCTAGCCTTCATGCCCTCCAGCAAGTCTATTAGCAGCTTCCCGGGCTCGCCACCCTTCCTCCATGCCTCCAGCTCGCTTACCCTCTCCCATGCTTCGACAATGATCTCCGTGGCTTGCTCAGCCTTTGCGCCCCAATCCTCTTTCCCAAAGTATTCTTCGCCGATCCTGCTCAGTATCCTAAGTATTCTTGCTCCAACGCTCTCAGGAACATCGTTATCTGAGGTGACTCTGTCGACGATGTTTGAGACTCCTTTCGCAATCTCATCTGGTTCACCACCGTCTGGTAGTGTTTCGAAAGCCCTTCCAACGGTTTCGCCGAAATCCTTGCTAACCTTGTCTGCGAAGATGAGTTTTGAAACATCCCGTAGGTTAAGCTTGCCCTTCAACCATGCTCCGAATCTAATCCCCGTTTCAGCTAGGTCCCATACTGCAGGCGTTACCCAAGTATAGAGGCCCTGCGCAAACCTCTTCAGCACTGAGGATGCTGAGATCCGCCCGGCTTCCCCAGCCATCGTTAGCATGTCCCTCGCCGTTGAGAACTCGTGGTAGATGGTTGCGAACGTCGCCGCGTAGGTTACTGCCTCAACCATAGCGCCCACGATCTTACCCGTTGCATAGCCCTGCTCGTACTCGCTCGCCTTCCTCCATCCTAATGCTGTCTTAACGTCTTCGAGCGTAACATCCATTACGAGCCTTAAACCAAGGTCTGCAGCGACCTCCTTCGCCCCTTCAAAGAATGTTTGCGAGAGGTTGTCGCAAATGGCTGCGAAGCCATTCTTGCCCTGGAGCCTGTAGCCGTCAGCCATCCCACGGTATATGAGTCCCATGGCTGTTAGGTTGCCTAACGCGGTGGTTGCGTTGAAAATCTCGCCCCTCTGGTTGTAAACCTGATATGCCTTCATGAAGCCTAGCGCGGCCGCTATGGCTGGCATGAGCTCCCTGGGAACCATCGCGACCGTGCTCAGCATCATCGTGTTCATCATTATCCTCGGGCTTCTTTCTACGAGGCCTATGATGAAGCCGCGCCACCATTGTAGGGAAAACGGGAACGGTAATATCAGGAGCTTAGGTAGGAAGAGCTCGGCGACAAGCCTGTCGCCCTTATTAAGCCTGATCCAGAAGGTTGTGTTCGCGAAGAGGAACACGCTGAGTTCTTTGCAACAGGCCTTCTCCGCTTTCAACGCTGTGTTCTCAGGCTTCTCAGGGGGAAGGGTGACTGGCTCAACGGTAACAGTGTAATCTATGTCTTGGGTAGCGTAGTTTCTCAGCCAGAGGCCCCTAACCAATGTGCTTTCTAGAGGAGTTTCTTGGAGGGGATGGTAGACCAAGACGATCCTGTTAGCAAATATTTCTCTTTCTAGGGGTGTTGCTTCGCATATTGCATCTGAGGAGGGCCACTCCTCCTTGTTGCCGTCTTCATACCAGTAGCATCCTTCCCTCATTCTTCCGAAGCCCTCCTGCTGAAGCCTCCTGTAGGTTTCAATGTCGACCCAGAGCGGTTTCCTAACTACCCTCTTCGAAGCCAAGGTAACCTCGTATCCTTCCGGGGCAGTTACTTCCCCGCAGCCCGTGACCTTGAGAATGCTTCCAGCCTCATCCTCCTTAACCAGCTTCTCTTCGAAGGCTGGCTCCACGCTCTTCACCACGTATTTCACTGGTACAGTGGTCTGCAGCCCCTGAACGGGGATTAGTGGGCCTACGAGGACATCCCCGTAAATGTTTAACGTAACTTCTTTAGGGATGACTCTGAGCTCGAAGCCCTCATCCGCTATTGGCAGGAACGAGGTGTAGACTTTTACGCCTTCAGCCTCAAGGATGAGGCCTTGGAAGCTGATTGTGAAACTGCCTGGGATCTCGTAAGCAGAATACGGATGGTATATCTTGACGTGGGTGTAGCCCTCGTAGCCTGGGACGAAGACCCTCCTCTTCTCAAAATGCTCTGGAACCCTTAAAGTGTATTCCTCGAAGTGCTCTGGCACGACGTAGGCTGGTGAAACAACCGTTGTAAAGCCCTCTGAAACATACTTGTTACCCGAGGAGTCGAAAAATATTGCCCTGGCCCTTATGCTCGCAACCTCCGACCTAAGCCTAAGCGTCACAACCCTGCTCCAAGTTTCCCCTGTGCCGATACTTCCGATGCTCAGGCTCAAGGGCTCAACGTCTCCGGAGAACTCTAGGATAGTGTTGAGGGCTTCGCCTGCACCCTTGTTCTCAAGCCTAACCGTAATGTTAACATGCTTGAAAAACGGCTCCCCGCCTTCAAGGCTCACCTCAACCATGGGCGACTCAGGACCGACAACATTAACAGTGTAAGAAACCTCGTCCGGCGGAGGCCAGCCTGGGAAGAAGGCGTTCCCATCCAGCTTGAGCGTTAAGATGTAGGTTCCCGGCGCGATGGCCTTCAGCTTGAAGCACCCCTGGGTTTGAGTATTGTTGAGCACGCGTCGAGCGTCGTCTAAAGGCTCGAAGCCCTCTGGATAGTGGAGGGTTAGGGTAGCGTTCAAAGGCTGCTCCTCGGGATTAATGCTCTCTGGCGTGGCGACGTAGCTTACCTCTAATATGTCTCCGGTTTCAACACTGCTGGATGAGAGGCTTGCCTCGACGAGCCAGCCTGACAGCCAGACAGGATCATAGGCTGGGAAAAGTACTCTAAACTTCTCCTCATGCTCTGGAACTAGGACGTCGATATCCTCGTAGTGACCTGGGACAGCAACTAGGAAAGATGGTGTTGGCCTGAAGAAGTCTATCATCGTCCCTGGCGGTATCGTGGTCAGGTTCGCATACTCCGGGAAATATTTGAGCAGGAAGGATGGGAAGGATGGTTGAGCAGGGCCTCCGGCAATACCGAACTCAGGGTAGACCCCGAGGCTTAGACCCGTGAGAACACTATGAGTCTCACCCGTTTCAAGATCCATATAGGTTATGTTGTAGAGGCCCTCTATCCTCCTCCTTATCCTGTACCATCTTGTCTCCGTGACGTTGTAGACCAAGCGTTTCTTTCCCTCATCGCCCTGGAGTAGACGTGGAACCATGCTGGGAGGCTTCTGAAAAGCGGCACGTCGATGGGGATGTGGATTAGAACCTGGCCGAAGCCGTTCCTCTCAACGTAGGCTCTATCATACCTTATCTTGAAGCTCTCGTTGCCTACCCTAGCTGCGTCGGGAAGCCTAACTGTCTCCATAAGGCTTTCGAAAGCCGTGCGAATATCGTTATCATCCGCGCCGTAGCTTATGAAGGGCGCTGCGCAGCGCCAAAGATTCTTAACGTCGTCGATCGAAACACCCTCGGGTATGAGGAACTCCCTGTCAGACAGGGGGCCTTCGGGCGGGATGCCCAGCTCTATCTCCCTTATGACTGCGTCTAGCTCAACGCTTGGCTGATGCTCCCCAGCCCCACCTGGGTTGACTAGGATTGCAGGGCTCTCTGCGGCGAGGAGGATGAGGATAAGCAGTATGCCGGTTACTCTCCTGATCATTTTCCTGACTTCTTTCCCTCCTGATGCTTCCTAAGCCTGCTGAGCCCGAAAGCCGCGAGGAGAGTGAAGACAAACAGGGAGGAGAGGATTATGCAGACGATTCTAAGCACGTTGTTCTCTCCCCTCAGGGCTTCAGCCTCACTCCTGACGGCAGCCAAGGTATTGTTTAGAGTACGCATATGGCTGAGGGTGCTGAGCCACCTTTCCTCCATAACCCTGTTTAAAGCGTTAAGCTCAACCACGCTGGTGTTAAGCTCCACCACCTTCGAAGACAATTCTTTAACAAGATTGGTAAGAGTCTGATTGCTCTCCTCAAGCATTCCAACCCTGTTTCTTAAACTCGAATACGCATCCCAGATTTCGACCTGGATGTTAAGCGTTTCGCCGAATGTAGCGTCCATGGTTCTAACGTTGACAGTAAGATTCCCAGGCTCAGGCAACCTTGCAACATAAGCGTTGCCTTCGAGGACGATGGGGCATGGATCCCAGGTTAAACCGTGTCTCAGGATTCCCTCGACGCTGACAATAGGCTGGCTTGAAGCAATGTTTAGCCTGACCTCAATACTCTTCTCCCCAACCCTGATTGAGGACACGCCTATGCTAGCTATGCAAACTGCTTGGGCACCCTCGGCTCTAATCATGAAGTTCCTCGGCCTACCGCTCTTCTCATCCCATACTTTGACTATCCTGCCCTCCTCCCTGTTCACGAGGAAACTCCTGCCACTTATCGGAGGGTCTTCGTCAACACCTATCCAGAGCTGAGTCGCATCCAGGGAGAAGCAAGGATATATGCAGACGTGGAAATCGCCGGTAACAGTAATGTTTGGAAGAGGTATCCTGGCCCAGCCGAAGGTGCCGTTCTTTAAAAACTGGAAGGTCGCGTACTGTTTAGTGTAGACTAGGCTGAAATATTGGTCTCTGACCTCAAGGGTGAAAAGCATGTTTCCACCCCTCTCCAACGCTAAGCCGTAGAAAACCACGCCGGTTATCCTCCAAGGCAGTGCTGGCGGGGTAAACCTGACTGCTGCGCCGCTAGGGTAGAAGTCGCTCCAAGCATAGTCGAAGCTCCCATCATCGTAAGCAAGCTCGAAGGGGGAAGCGTAAACCTTTAGAGGATTTAGGAGGAGAGTTGAGGATAAGGCTAGGGCTAGAATAAGCCAGACATGCTTACTCATAGCTGGATTAATAAGGGTTAAGGTTTTAAATAAGTTTTTTGAATACCCGCATATTCTCATCCCGCTAAACATGAATCAAAGACGTTTTAAGCACCAATACTGCAGAATGCTTAAGAAAGTTTATAGTTAAATTCTTAGCCAGGTTAATAGTCTTATAGAGTACTTGGGATTGTCTTGTTAAAGGCACAAATACCGCTCAAGTGGCGCGTGCTAAATGCGCTACTCAAGTTTTTGAACTTAAAAAGGCAAACGAAGGTGCCAATGCGTAAAGTATTGCTTTAAGAGGCTCCATGAAATACTAGCAATAGGTCGAGAAGCCAGCCAAATAAGTATGCTATTGATCAGTAAGTCATGTCTTCAACCAATACATGCTTGTACCCCTTAAGCAAAAAGTTGATAATTTGCCGCCGCTGGGTATATCGTGAGTTAAGAGGTATGGGGGCTTGGACGGAGTTTAGATGTAGAGTTAAGAGTTCGCAATTGCCAAGAGAAGAAATAGACTATATAGAGTCAGGTCTCTTGAAATTGGAGCAAGTCGTAGGACAGGATTGGCTGAACAAGCACCCCAGCCATCCTATTCTTAAGATGGTTAAAGCGGGTTTAATGTATGCGTGGTGGTTCGATATTGCTGAACTTGGCCATCAAATGGATACCGTCAAGAGTATCAACCACTTCTCGAAGCTCAAAAAACACATATTGCAGGAGAAGGAGTACCTAGCTGCAAGAGCCAAACTCTGGACAGCTTACAAATTGAAGAGTGTACCAATAAGTTTTGAACTCTACTCTTCAATTGGAAAGGAACCCGACTTCAAGGTTTCGAATGACTCAATTATCTATGGGGATGCAATCGCGCTAGGTCCCTCAAAAGGACTAAAAAATGTTAGTGCAAAGGCCAAGCAGCTTATAAAAATGGAATTGCCATGGGTAGATTATCTTTCTTTTGAGGTAAACACGGTAAAAAGAATTGCAAGGAGAGTATATGAAAAGATGATTAGGCAATTGCCAAAGACTAACCAGTGTTTTATAATCATTCAGGGCCAAGCAGGATCTCTTCTAGCAAGCATTCTGTCTTCTAGGGTAGAAGATTTGGTGTATGATCTTGTTCCGATATTGCAAGAGCATCCTAATCTCGTTCTCTTAGTTTTGTCTGCTTCTTTTCTTAGGGATCGTTCATTCTACAAAACAAGATACCGTGTTCAAAGCAACTATGTACTGTACAAAGGCATTTCTGCTATGGTCTTTCAAGAACTAACCCTCTGCATTACACCTAACAATTTAGACAGCCAGCTGCCAATCATTAAAAAACTGGTCGAAGCTTTTAGATAGCTTCGAGCGAGCGCATTGTCGTTTAATATTTTATCTACAGACGTTTATTGGAGTTAGCTAAGCACGCAAAATACTTAAAGGAGGAATGAGCTAAATAATAGTATGAATGACGTTAAAAAGGTGTTAAATGAATGCTTAAAGCGAATTGGCCTTGATGAAAATTGGGTCCTATCTATAACCGCGCTTTCCGCTCAAGAAGTTGCATTAAGAAAGAAGCTTGATGAAATGAATATCGAGTCGGGAGAGGAAGATTTTCAGAAGCTTGGAGAAATGTTGCAAAAGGCGTATGAAAATAAAGGGTTGCAGTTCCCTCTGATCACCTTGTCGATAGTAAGAGCCTACAGGCATATTCGAGCAAAGCTTTTGCATGAAGGGCATCGTTATCCTATTTCAGAAAGGGAATTGGAACAATTGGTAATGAATACTAACACCTTTATAACTGAACTTTTTCCGACAACAAGAGAAGAGTCATCCTTCTTCGATCAGGTATGTAGTTCTTCGGAATCAGAGATGAGAGATATTGCTCGTCGATTGTCCTTAGATGAAGCAAAACAAGCTCAAGCGAAACTACTTGATAAATTATCGTTGACTTCATACTCCGAATGGTCAAATTCTGATGATAAGCTGGTGCAATTCATCGGAGTCCTGATTAAGAGTAAAGAAAAGGATGAGGAGAGAATAGTATTGTTTGACGAATTGATTGAATGGTATTTAAGGACGACAGCCTATCTCGCTAAGAGCAGGATTACTCGGGTCGTAGCGGAATTAGCTAGGTCATTAATTCTAAGAGAAAGAATATTTTACAAGAAAGGCGTTGAGAAAATTATCTTAGATTACGCTAATAGTAACAGCTATGATGAGGCAGGTAGGAATGCAGAACTCGTTGCATGCATCGCGCCAGATCTGGACAGCGAACAGCTTAAAAAAGTTCTGGATGCAGCCAAATCAAACGATCAGATACTCTGTTCGTATAGTGCTAGACCGCATATATTAAACATAATCGCAATTGCAGAGTCCAAAATAGGCAAGGAAGCTACGAAACCAATTCAAGAAGCCCTCAAGCAAACATAGTAGCCTTAATCAACTACGTCTTTTAGAGATATGCTGTTGCTTAATTTGGAAGCCCCTTGGCTAAAACGTTTAAAATCCGGTTTCCACTATAGACATAGTATGATACCGAGAGCCACTGAGAACACGATTAGCTCCCTGCTTAGGGATGAGCTTCAGGGGCTCGGGGTTAAGGTTCAGCTTTTCCCCAGGATAACTACTCCGGCAGGCTCTAGGGAGCCTGATCTTCTTTGTGTTGACGCGGGCACATATCCTGTTGAGGCTAAGTTTACTGAGAGGGATCTTGTTCAGGCTGTTGCGAAGGTTCAGAACGACTATTTGAAGCACCATAGGGTTTTAGGGTTAAAGGGCGGGTTTGCGATCCTCTATCCTGAGGAGCTTACTCAACCCATGCCCCCTGAGGCTGTTGGGAACCTTGCTAGAAAACTGAGCTTCAAGCTTATTGCCATGTTTCCACCTGAGGATCCGAGGCCCTTCACGGTCTACGAAGGCAGGCTTCAGGAAGTGGCGAAGATTCTGTCTGAGCACATCCTCTTCCCCCTTAGCTCAATCGGAGCTAAGGGGGAAGGCCCGAAATCTTTTCCCGCTGATTGCGTTTAAGAATAAGTGGCTTGCTGATTTTTGGGAGGAATTCGTCCAGAAGGCTGGAAATAATCTTGTTTCCTTCCGAGAATTGCTGGATCGATTAAATGCAAATAGTGTTGAAGGAGTGGAGTCGAGAAGAGGCGGAAAAATTCAGAATCTGAC
>JAFNIX010000038.1 GCA_017601225.1 Candidatus Brockarchaeota archaeon
AGGGTCGAAAACGCGTCTCGAGTCAACCACCGCAGCCGGCTTAGCCATTGCTCTTGATATTTCTGAAGGGGTCAACCTACGATAGTCAAGATGGTCAGCCCCTATTATCAGGCATGAAGCTCCCGTGATGCACTCCAGAATATTTCTAGTGAAGGACACGTTTAATCCTGCGAAAACCTTCTCAGCCTCCTGGAAGTCGACATACGGGTCCTGAGCCCTAATCCTAGCCCCCATCTCACTCAGGCCTTTTAAAACAGGCTTCATAGGAGTGTTCCTCAGGTCACTAGAGTTCCCCTTGAATGCTAAGCCTAGGACTGCAACAACCCTTCCTCTGGCTTCCTCGCCCATCTCGGTAAACGCGTCTCCGACGAGGGTTAAAACGTGGAGAGGCATGCTGTCGTTTATGCTTCTCGACAAGAGGATGAGCCTCGGCTCTAATCCAGCATCCCTAGCGGGTGTCACAAGATAATAGGGGTCTTTAGGTAGACAATAACCCCCCACGCCTGGCCCAGGCAGCAGAAGGTTCGTCTTAGGATCAGTCCTAGCTGCCTCTATCACTTTCATAACGTCAAGCTGCAGTCTCTCGCAGATCAGCGCCAGCTCGTTAGCGAGGGCAATGTTCACATCCCTATATATGTTTTCGAAAAGCTTAGCCGCCTCAGTCACACTTGGGCTGTCGAAAACGTAAACCTCTGCTGGGAAAACCCTGAAGACTGCTGCCGCAGCCTCCCCGCTAATCTTGTTTACTCCCGCAACGTTCCTTGGGACTGTTCTAAACTCGAACAGCGCATATCCCTCCTTTATTCGTTCAGGCGAGTTCGCCAGGCCGAAGTCAACGCCGAGCCTGAGCCGGGACTCCTTCTCCAGCAGCGGCCCAACCATGTTCTCCGTCGTCCCCGGTGAAACCGTGCTCTTCAATACGACTAGGTCTCCTTTTTCAAGCCCTCTTCCTATTTCGGAGCAGGCGCCCATAAGGTCGTTGTAGTTCGGTCTGAAGTCTTCTCCCAAGGGAGTTCCGACGCAGATCATTATCACATCTGATTCCCTCACCGCCTTAACAGTGTCAGTTGTTGCTTTAAGCCTGCCGCTTTCAAGCGCTTTTCTCAAGGCTTCGGAGATGGGTGTTCTCTGGGATGAGAGCTCTGAGTAAGCACTGGAAATACCAACCAGCAGACGCACCTTGCCGTCGCTAACTTCAACCATTCTTCCGCAAGACGGGCAGAAAACCTGCTCAGAATACTTTATGAGTCTCACTCCACAGTTCGGGCAGTTAGCCTTAAGCATCTCCCCCCCTTTCATCAGGATGCTTGAGACATCGTGCTCCTGAACAGGGCTCTCGCCCGACATGACTCTTCTAACAACCTCCTCCCTCTTGTCACACCCTATGACTTTGGCGCCCTCAAGGGCGAACAGTGTTGCAAGAGGTAAACCAACGTATCCTAAGCCGATTATGCATATGGTCACTTCCCCCCTCTTAACCTGCTCCGTTATCTCGCTGGGTGGTAAGCTAAGTATTTTCAACACTGTGTTTTTCGCATGTTTGGTTAGATAAGCTTTTCCAAAACTTAAATACTCATGTACTCTTCAAATGTTTAATGAAGGCTGTTATACTTGCCGGCGGGCTCGGAACCAGAATGAGGCCCTTAACATACTTGGTGCCTAAGCCCCTGCTGCCGATCGGCGGAAAACCTTTGATAGAGAGGACGATAGAATACTTGAAGTCCTATGGATTCAGGGAGTTCGTGATATGCGTAGCCTATTTGAAAGGATACATTATAGATTACTTGAACAGAAGTAAGGCGAATCTTGGAGTGGAGATCGAGTTCGCAGAGTCGGATGTTCCGCTCGGGACAGCTGGACAGTTAAAGACTGCTCAACACCTAGTATCTGAAACCTTCTTGGCTATGAACGGTGACATAGTTACCTCGCTGAACATACGAAGGCTTGTAGACTACCATAAGAACAGGGGCGGGATCGGAACTATAGCTTTGAAAACATTCGAGCTAAAGCTTCCCTACGGCCTCGTGGAAATAGGTCAAGATTCAAGGATAACCGCATTCAGAGAGAAACCCGTGATGTCTTTCATGGTTAACGCAGGCATCTATGTTTTTGAAAAAGAGATATTCAGCTACATACCTGAGGGAAAGGTGTTCAGCCTGGAAACTGATGTTTTCCCCAGGCTTATAAGCGAGGGCAAGGTTTTAAACTCGTTCTACGAGGAAGCCTATTGGGCTGACATAGGCACGGTGAGCGACTTCGAAAGGGTTGACGCCTATGTTTCCACAGGTGCCGCCGAGTTTCAGAAACCCATGTGAAAAGGCTGAGCGTTCATGAATATTATGGCGAACTCTTTCCTTAGACAAATGCTGCTGATAATCCTATTGCTGGTAATCCATCTGGCAATCGTGCTAGCGTTCCTGTTGACATACTGGTTGACTAAAACACTGGGTGTAATACCTTCGGTTTCTCTATCCCTCGTTGCAAGTTTTACTGTTGTGGTCCTAGGGGCGAGGGGCTTCTGGCGTCTAGCTGAGGCGCTATCGAGGAAGAAGGTGGGAGCCTCATGACTTTTACTATTGCCTTAACATGGGCTTCCCTGTCCTTCCTGCTCACATACTTCCTGATGCCGCTCGGAATAAAACTGTTGAAAAGCAAGGGTTGGACCGGTGTTGATGTGCATAAACCTGTCAGGGTGGAGTGCGCCGAGTCAGGGGGGCTGGTAATACTCTTAACGCTTTCCGTCTCATTCATTCTGATGCTTCTCACAGGCTATCTAGACAGAGCCGGGATTGGAGCATGCTTAACAATAGTTTCAGCAGGGCTAGTCGGGTTTCTAGACGACATGTTTACGCTGAGGCAGAGGAATAAGGTGCTTCTAATGATGCTCGCAGGCTTGCCTCTGGCCATCTTTTACACTGGTGCCGGAAGCATAAGGCTCCCGCTCGTAGGGACTATTGAATTCGGAGCTTTCTACTACATGCTTGTGATAATCCTAGCCGTCAACGTTGCGTCAAACCTGACGAACATGCTAGCTGGTTTCAACGGTTTGGAAGCCGGGTTTGCCTCGGTTGCATGCGGTTTCTTAAGCATAGTGTCGCTCGCCCGCGGCGAGTGGACCGCCGCCTTCATATCCTTAGCCTCACTAGGAGCGTTGCTGGCCTTCTTAAGGTACAACTGGTACCCGGCCAGGGTTTTCCCAGGGGACTCCGGAACCCTGATGTTCGGAGCAATCATAGCTTCAACAGCCGTCTTAAGCGGGACGGAGTTCCTCGCGGTCTCACTCATGATTCCCGCAATTTTCGACTTCGTGTTGAAGATGCAGCACGGAAAACCATTCGCGCAGAGACGCCTATACGGGGACACTAAGGTTAACGAGGCGGGTATTCTAAGCCCTCCGGGCTACGCTGCCTTCTCGCACGCATTCATGAAGGTTGCCCCGACTTCTGAGAGGAGGCTTGTCCTATTAATCCTCTTGTCTGAAACACTCATGGGCGTATTAGCCCTCATCCTGATGATTTTTCTCGGAGGATGGTAAGGATTTCAGCCTAGCTCGTCCTCTAGCTGAACTTAGTTGAAAATATATTTCTTCAACCTGTTTCGCCAACGCTGGGTATGTGAAACTCTCTACCTTTCGCCTGGCTCTCCAACCCATTTCCCTCGCGGTCTCTTTATCCTTCAACAGTCTTAGGATGGAACTGGCCAGACCCTTCTCGTCGCCATACTCTACGAGAAGCGCTTCCTTACCATCTTCAACCTGAAACGGTATTCCTCCCCTCCTAGTGGACACTATGGGTTTTCCCTGCGACATCGCCTCGAAAATAGCTTGGCTGGTTCCCTCGTAGCCTGAGGGAAGCACGAATACATCGCAGGAAGCGTAGGCGCTCATCTTCCCCTGGAAATCGTATATTGGGCCTGTGAAAACAACGTTTCTCTCAAAACCAAGCTCCTTGGCAAGCTTTACAAGCTCTTTCATAAAGCTCTCTTCCCCTTGGCCTACTAGGACAAAAACTGCCATGGGGAACTCCTTAATCACGAGTGGTGCAGCCTTGAAAAGATGGGTTAAGCCCTTCAAAGGGTGTAGCCTACCAAGGTAGAGTATTATCGGCCTCCCAGTTATGCCATATTTCTGGATGAAAATAGAGCCGTCTACTGGTTCCAATGCTTCAGTCCTTATGCCGGATGGTGTGACGATCAGCCTGTCCTTCTTAACACCCATTTTCAAAAGGAAGGGAACCAGGTTTGGAGCCCTCACTAGCACAGCGTCAGCCCTGCATAGGACCATCTTGCCAGTCATCCAGTCGAGCATCCTCATCGGGGCCTGCTTGTACCATGGCCGTGGGATCATAGAGTGAACGTCGAAAACCGTCAGCACCGAGGGGACCCTAAGCCTTGAAGCGGCTTTCAAAGCCGCGTAGCTGTGCCATTGAGCATAGTCGAACGTGTGAACCACGTCAGGGTTCTCCCTGATTATTTCATCCTCAAGATTTTTCCAGAGTTTCAGCCTGTAAGTAATGTTGAAGACTAAGGGGACTCTGTGTATCCTAATGCCATCAATACTTTCAGGATGTTGCACATCCTTCTTCTCAGGATACTTGCCTGTGAAGACATGAACCTCATGACCCATTTTAACAAGCTCGCGCGATATGTTGTAGACATACCATTCTGCTCCTCCAACCATATCCGGGTAGAAGTAGACGTTCACCATCGCTATCTTCATATAGCCTTCGCCAGTCTAGCTCTCCCACGAATATATATAATTATTTCCAGCGAAGCTGCTTAACTTGGAAACTGTTTAACTTAAATAGGTCTTCAGGTTTTTCTAGTATTCACATTTGACACATCCGGTATCTTCCAATGCTAAGAAGATCGCAAAGCTAGCGTTGCTTAAGCTTATCAGTAGAAGGGTTTTCCCAGATGGTGTTACTTTCAGACTGCTAAGGGTTCTCGGAATCGATTATGAGATGAGGAAAGAGCCAGTGGAAAAGGTATTCGTATCAAGGTTCCTAGGAGGTTGTAACGGTGCCTTCTGCATATCCGTCGATTTCGACAATAGGAGAGATGACAGGCAGGAAGTAGATAGGGCGGCAACCCTGGAGATACTATCACTCTGCGAGGAGTTCAACATCCCCGTCACATGGGCAATATGTGGAGTGACCGCAGTCAAGGAGAAAAATGTCTTCCAGCGGATACTAGACTCGAAGATTAAGCATGAGATTGCTATACATACTTTCGACCATATTGATTTTTCCAGTCCTGAGTGCACGGAGGAGCTTGCAAAATCGCAGATCCTTAGGACGATCAGCCTCCTACCGCCCGGGGCTGGGCGAGAAACCTTCATATTCCCATGGAACAGGGAGGAGCATTTCAATATTCTTAATGAACTGGGTTTTATCGCTTACAGAGGGAGGGATAGGAAACTAGCATACCCTTCTAAAAACAACGGCTTATGGAATATTCACCCGCTCTTCTACCTGTCTGAGAAAAATTATACTTATTCAAGCGTGCTTAAAGCACTTTTAGACTTGGCCATATCTAAGGAGGCTGTTTTCCATCTCTGGTTCCACCCTTGGAATCTTGAGAAGAATGGTAATGCTTCGAGATATGTTAAAGACACATTGCGGCCTCTTTTAGAGTATGCTGATTTTAAGAGGAGGAAGGGGAAACTTTGGATATGCACGCTGGGGGATATTGCTAACTATTGTGAGGCTAGAAGCAAGGCTAAGATAAGCTTCAAGGAGAAAGGTAGAAGTATGGATATTAGTGTCGAGTGTAGAGTTGAGGATACGCGCTTTCGTAAAAACCAGGTTTTAACACTCGGAATTAGAATCTTTAAGAATGTCGGGAAAACAACGGTGTTTCTAGACGGGTCCTCCATCCCGGCGGAGGAACTCGTATTTAAAAAACAGGATCGAAGAACAGGGGTTCTATACCTCAACCTGCTTTTCGATAAGCACTTTAAAAACTTGCATCTGGACTTTGAACCTTAGCAATTTTTTAAACTATTCTGAACCATTATGAACTTTTCGAAACAGTTAAGCCTTAAATATTATGACTCTTAAAAAATGTTGAATGTCTCAGGAACGAGGAAGCAAAAAACTAAAAATATGGTTTGCCATAGGCACCCCCTATCAAGCTAATCTTTTCCACCCGGTAATAGAGAAGTTGAAGGATAGAGTTGAGATACTGGTAACAGCGAGAGAGCATGACCGGATTTTAGAAATTCTAGACGCTAAAAAGATTAGCTACAAGGTGGTTGGGAAACACGGTGGCAGTACGCTTTACGGTAAGCTGAGCGCATATGCTGAAACACTGTCAGGATTTGTGCAACTGATTAACGCTGAGAAACCCGATCTAATGCTGACTGAAAGATGGCCTGAGGCAGTCAGGACAGCGTTCGGCCTAAATATTCCGTCGTGGACCCTGTTTTACGATGAGCGGGAGTTTCACGTAAACAGGATGGTGTTCCCGTTATCGAATAAGGTTTTCGCACCCAGCTTTTACACTTTCAAAGAGCTGCATGAACACGGCGTGCTCGAAGAATCTTCCATAGTTTGGTTTAAAGGTTTTCACACGACTTACTTGAAAGGATACAGGCCTTCAAGTAAGGACCCATTTAAAGAAATGGGGGTTTCGCATCCTCTTGTTCTGGTAAGGACAGAGCCTAGATTCGCAAGCTTCTTCCCAGGTGAAAAACCTGTTCTCGAGGAGGCGGTTAGGATGCTTATGGGGAGCACGGATTACAGAAGGGGCAGGTTCAGCATAGTGGCTGTCCCCCGGGATGAGAACCAGAGGGAGCGTTTCGAAAAAATGGGAACCCCAATTCTCAATGCTGCTACTCCCGAGAATCCTGTTTTCTTCGCAGACGTTGTTCTGGGGGCTGCTGAAACCATGCTGATGGAGGCCTTTGTCCTATGCAAGCCGTGTGTAAGCGGCATCTACTGGCAGGAGTCTAAGCCTGTGAAGGAGCTTCATAAGCATGTGCCGCACTCCAATAATCCTCAGGAACTCTGCTCGGAGACTCTGAGACTACTCAACCCTGAGGAGGCTGAGTCTTTCAAAAGGAGGGCGCGCAGGATGGTCGACCTTATGGATAATATTGCTGAGAAAATTGAGAGGGAGCTCCTGCTTTTCCTAGGAGAGAAGGTTACTGCTAAAAAATACAGGTTGAGGAGGTCCGAGCTTGATCTCTGCATGGAGCTGATTGAGGCTGTTTCGCTCAGCCCGAGTAAGCTAACCCCCCTCATGTACAGCCTAGGCATATCCTACAATAAGCTTAGGGCATTGGTCAAGAAGCTGATTAACAAGGGGCTGATGATGGAGACGATTGTAGATGGCGATAAGTATTACCGGGCTACGGACCAGGGAGTAGAGCTACTGTTCAACTATAAGAAGATAAGAAACGTATTGGATTAGCCTTTAACCAGCCTGCTGGAAATAGGAGCATGCTCAGATTGTTTAAGCTTGCTTGGAGAAAGAGATAAAAGTGGAAAACCTGATACAGATGTGAATCGATGTCTGAGAAAGAGGCTAAGGAATTTATAGGGTTGAGGGAGAGACTAAGGTGGAAGTCGTGGAGGAGAACCAGTTACAGTGGTGCCGTCCTGCTCATAGTTGGGCTGCTTTCCCTACCCCTTCTGTTGATCACACGTGACATTGTTTTCGAAATAGTCTTCCTCATCACGATTCCTGCAGGAATACTGTTAATGTTCCGCTCCGTTGAGCCTCAGGTTAGAGCTGGGACTGCTAACGCAGTCATCATGTCAACGCTGCTCGACCTTAAGGCGCTCTCTGAAGTGTTGACTACTTGCGAACAGCTCCTGTTCGTCCCGGTTAACGACGGTGGAACAGGTGTGCAGGTATACTTGGGCGGCCCCTCCTCGGAAGCGTATTTAGCGTTACCAGGATTAGCTGAACCCTTAACTCGAATCTACGAGCTTGAAATGGGCGACTTGAGCAAGCTGGAACTGCAATACGTCTGCAGAAACCTACCTAAGGTGATTGTCGACGGGCTGCAGCTCGCCGAGTCCATCATGATTGAAGCTGGAGGCGACGAAGTCCGGATGACTGTTAGAAGACCTGTTTTCTGGCCAATATATCTTGATGAAAGGCTCGCATCACTATATGAAAGGGTTGGGTGTCCCCTCGCATGGTCAGTGGGCGAATCCATAGCGAAATCCTCGGGAAGGACGGTCCGCTACATGGGGTACGAATGCTCGAAAAAGGAGAGATGGCTGAGATACAGGTATTCACTAGGCCCAGTGGTTAGAGCATCATCCACACCGGGCTGAGGCAAAAATGCCCCGGTTTTCAAACCTCGGAAGTTTTTCATACGGTCATGCAAAACTGTTAACCCTGCTTGTCCTCACGACGGTTTTCTACTTGGATGACTTGGATGAGCTCTCAAGCCTTATAGCTGCTAACAACGGGGTATACGCTGCGGTAGCGGTTGTCAGCGTTACGCTTGCCTACTTGGTTTTGAAAAGCAGGATTATTAACAAGCTTATAGAAATCAGGGGTAGGATGATTAAAACCGGGATCCTTTTTTTCACCTCTTCGGTAATCCTCTATCTTGCAGGGTCATACTTCGCCGCCAAACCGGTTTTCCATGCGTTATCCCTACTGTTCTTCTCATATTCGTATCTGGTTATTCGCATGAATATTCTGGCTGCGATGATTCTTTCACCTGTTCCGCTAACCATCGCCGTACTATCACTGCTCACTGTAAGCAATCCTCTTGCAGGCTTCATTCCTGCTCTCTTCTTCACCCTGCTTGCAGTCTCGCCCTTGCTGTTTTCGAGAAGAAGCGTTCAGCTGAAGCTTCTGGTTGCGGCAGGCCACGTGCCATTATATTATATTCTGAGAATCGTTCCGTTTCCAGACTTGACGCTACTGCTGTTAGCGTTCTCAGAAGCATTGGTCCTATTGCTGTTTAACAGGAGGTTTCTCCAAGCTTCAGCAAGCGATTTCGAGAAGCAGATGGATGAGAGTGTTTGCAAACTATGTGGCAAAGGTGGGAATACGGGTGATTTCTGCCCTTTCTGCGGCAGGACGCTGGCTCAAAGAGCCGCTAGGTCGAGGCTCGAGGTCTTGGAAGCAACCCTGTTTATAGTTTTCTTCCTCTTATCACAACTCATCTCCATACCTATCATAGTTAAGGGTGAAAACGGAGTAACCATAAACCATCTTAAGATTCAAGGTGCTATAAGGCAAGCTGTGAGCTTCAGTTCACCCGAATGGCTGCTATACGATAAGCAAACCATCGAGGGTTATGATCAAGCGTCGCCTGAAAGCCTTATGATCCGAGAGATACTTGTGCCAGAGAGTTTTCCTGAGGCTAAAAACTATACCGTCGTTTTCGAAATGGCTCTGCGTGATCCGAGGATAGCCAACGGCTGGAGGCTTCGTCCATGGAGGGTTAGAACAACCCAGAGCGTCCTGCTGAAAGACTCTATACCAGCGGTTTACTACGAGGTCACGTCGGGGGAAACATTGCTTAAGGTGGTGGTCTGGACTAATAAGTTAAACGTCCTCGTTGAAGGCAGGCTCGTAACGAGGACAATTGGTATCAGCATAGTGAGAAATTACACATTAACCATTTTGAGCCAGAATGAAACATATGCTTCAGACAGGAGTACAATTGAGTTTTTACAGGACGCTGGGCAAATCTCATTCGAAACCATTAGGATGCTGGAGCTGGCCAGCGGTTGGAGCCTAATAGTTTATTCCGTAGCAACTATTTTGTCCTCAGCTAGCAGCATTCTGCCCATTGCTCTGATAATCGTCTCCGTGGTTGGCGTGAGCATTCTTGCCGCCTCAAAGAGCCGGGAGGTTGAGACGCACCTGCTCGAGCTTCTACCTGGAGACTGGCTTAGAGTACTGCTCGCGTTGAACCGATTGGCGAAAACTCGAATTCCTACGACGGGGGAGAACCTGCTGAGAGAAGTAGGGTCTAGATATCCCGGGGAAGTATTTGAGGCCGACAGATTACTGCAAATTCTAGAGGATCTTGAGGCGCTGAAGCTGGTTAAGAGGAGAATAAGAATTGGCTTGAAAACAGTATTCTTAGAATGGAAGCTGGATTTTTAAACAGAAAGCCTTAAGAATCATCACTAAATGTTTCTTCAACTTTGGTTGACCTTGCTGGAAAGAGGGTCCTTGTTACAGGCGGGGCAGGCTTCATAGGCTCCCACCTGGTGGACATATTGATCGAGAAGGGTTGTGAAGTCGTGGTTTTAGACAATTTCGACGATTTCTACAGCGGCAAGGAAAGGAACATAGTGAGACACGTAGGGAATGAAAAATTCCATCTTATCAGGGGAGATATTCTTAACTATGATTTACTATTTCATGTTATGAAGGGTGTTGAAGTTGTTTTCCATGAGGCTGCTCAGGCAGGAATAAGGTATTGTAATCTTAATCCTGTGAAGGCCCACCGTGTTAACGTCGAGGGTACTCTCAACGTTCTGCTCGCCTCAAGGGAGCAGAAGGTCAAAAGGATTGTTTACGCTTCTTCATCGTCAATATTTGGGAAAACAAGCAGTATGCCGATTAACGAGGAGTATCCAACAAACCCGAGCTCGCCCTATGGGGCGACGAAGCTGGCTGGGGAGAAATACTGCCTGTCTTTCCACGATGTCTACGGTATTGACGTCGTGTGCCTGAGATACTTCTCCGTATATGGTCCAAGGGGCAGGCCGGATCAAGTGATATACTCCATGGCGTACAGGATGCTTACTGGAAAACGTCCAGTTGTGTATGGAAGCGGGGAGCAGAGGAGAGACTTCACCTATGTTTCAGATGTGGCTGAGGCAACGCTGCTGGCTGCTGAAACTGAGGGGATAGCCGGGGAGGTTTTCAACATAGGCTTCGGAAAAGATTTTTCAATAAACGAGCTGCTAAAAATACTGTTTAACACGATGAGTGTAGACGGGGTTGAACCGGAATATCTTGAATCCTACAAGGGTGATTTCGAAAGAACTCTAGCTGATAACTCTAAGGCTCAGAGGACGCTAGGCTGGAGGCCAAAGGTAAACTTAGAGGAGGGTGTCCGAAGATTCGTAGAATGGTTGGATGAAGCGTTAAAATGCGGAGGAAGAGTGTAGGAAAATGTATATGTTAAACTCTCCGATGAGCAGATTTATGGCAAAGGTTCTCGCAGGCTTAATAGTCTTAACCATAATTGCCCTTTTCTGCATACCTTCAGGCAACTCTCCCCTTAACATTGATGATGCTCCACGGAATTCTTCACCGGGGGAGATGAGGGTGGAGGTTCTTGTTAAGCTGTCTGATAAGTGTAGCCTGTTCGACCCTGAAGTTGAAAACCGGATTTTCTATAATGTCCAAGCCTATTTTCAAGAGCCTCTTGAAAACAGTTCTCAAGTATCGCTCTACTTAACAATGGGTTCAATAGCCTTAAACGCGACTGCAACCTACCGGGACGGATCCGAGAGAACAATTCAACCAATAATAGTGCCTATGGGCTATGGTGTCGACACTGTTTCAATATTCTATTTCGAAGAAGGTTTAACCGGTTTTTACATAAAGATAACTGGGAGTATTGAGGGGCTCAGCCTGCTCGGTAGAAACATGATTGATGTGCGTTTAGTCACGCCTTCTTTCTCAAGTTTCATACCTGTCAGCTACAGGATTCAGATCGAAGTGCCGAACACGCTCGAGGTTTCGTCGATAACCTCTCAGCAGATTCAAGCGTTGAAGCCTGACATAACTCTAGGAGAAAACTCAAAGATCTACACCTTGCAGTATCCGATTAGTTTTACAGTCTACTATAGGCCAAGCTACTGGCTAAGCCTAGCGATCATAGTCTTCTTCATAATCGTGGGTGCAGCAGTACTCCTGTCGTATTTCATTGGAAAGACGACGCCAACACCCGTCTTTCAACTCCATGAAAAGATGAGCATATTGATACATACTGTGCAACGCAATCTGAATGCTGAACGTCTTTTCCTTCTTTACATGCTCTGCTCTCTCTTCATGGTTTCCCTGAGCTTGGTTGCCGGCCCTGATCCACGTTTTAAAGTGTATGCTATAGCAACCCCATACTCGGCGTCAGCCTTAGAAAGAACTCTGGCAAGCACTATTGGTCCAACACTAGTGATAAGTCCTCGGGACACTGTGAGCGAGTTTGAAACAATGGCAAACCTGGGGGTTGTAAAGGCTGTCTTCATATCCTACTATCCGAGGCTGGCGTTGGACCGAGTGGTAAAGTATACCTTGGAGGCCATGAGTCAGGTTGAGCTGATCGTTATAGACGAATCCATGGCTGACCCGGAGCTTGCTAACAATGTGAAGCTGAGGTATGGTGAGAAAGTTGTCTTCATCCAAGGTTTTAACCAGGAGTCTCTGGCGCAAATCTCGGGGACTTTACGAGGGCTTAAGGTTAAAAACCCGTTCGGTCTTGAGCTGGAAACAGACCTGTTCAAAGCTTTGGCTGCAATTGTTGCCGTCCTTTCCTTCCTCACGGTTTTCTTCGGTCTAGCCTTCCTCTCCTCAAGGCTTATAGATGTTGGCAGAAGCAAGGGTATCGGAGCCCTACCTGAAGCGATCATGCTACCCGCCTTCGTTTTCTACTTTACTCAAGCGGTATACATGGCTTCAAGCGTCCTACTAGCTACACCGGTAGGGCTGCACGCTGTTACCAGCGGAAGCAGGGAGATAACCGTAGTCGGCCTCTTGGGCTTCGGCGGAGGCTCAAGCCCAAGAGCTGTTTCAGGCATGCTCGGCCTAATCTTGGGAGCGTTAATAGCGATTAGGGGCAGGTCGGAATTAGACAGATGGGGGCTAGTGGTCTTCATAGTTTCAGGAGCCCTTTTAATCATAGATCCGTTCACCGGCGGTGAGCTTTTCTATGATGCTCTGCTCTTCTTCCTCTCCGGACCAAGGAGCGAAATAATGCGAACATCAATAGTCTACACGAAGGATATCTTCAGCAGCATGGGAAGGATTTTCGGAGGCTGGGTTACAGGCATATACGGGCTATCCACTGGTGAGATCCTGTTTTACGCAGCCGCCCTGCCAATATTTCTATTCCCAATCCTTAAACGCTCAACAGCAACATTCCTCATCATCATATGCAGCCTAGCTGCAGGAAGCGGCTTCATCAGGACTGCTGAAATGACACCCTACAAGACGGTAGCCTCGTTAATCCCTGGTATAGTGGTTGGCCTAGCGGTTTCCGCGGTTTTCATAACCATGTCCCTTATTGAGACCCATATCAGAAAAAGGCTCTAAAACCGGGGTTTATTCCTCAGAATTACTGCTACCAGCATCACTATAGACAGGAAGCTTGACACGGCAACACCCGGTACATCCGCTATTTCAAATACTTTGATGAGTACTTCCACAAAGGTTGAGATGGCTATGCTGAACGCGATGAGCACCAGAAGTTTCTCAAAGCCAGAAATCTGAGTGAAGAAGACTCTTACAAAAGCATATCCCGGGATAAACAAGTGGAACAGGATAGACGCGTAAGGCGGAATCCCCCTAAACCCCGGTAAGAGGAAGAGTAGAGTTAAAACGCAGACTGATAG
>JAFNIX010000039.1:0-9665 GCA_017601225.1 Candidatus Brockarchaeota archaeon
ACAACCCTGGGATGAGCATATTCGTCTCAACTGTGTACTATTTTTTCCTAGGTCTCATAGATTTTCTACTAGCATACAAGATCGCGTTTTTCCTAGCCTACTTCTTGCTCGCCCCAGCGGTATTCATGTTCGTCCACGCCTTGACAGAGGATAGGATTGCAGCCATAATCGCCTCGTTGCTTTCAATAACAACCTTCCTAGAAGAATCCGCATGGTTTGACGCAGGCCTTAAACAAATGTACTACATAGGCATGTGGCCAGAGAGACTTGGTCTAGTCTTCGCTTTCTTCAGCGTAGCCTTCTTGACCTACTCCTTAAAATCTAAATCTTTTTCGAAAACACTGTTTTACACGGGATTGGGCTCCCTGTTCTTCACCATGGCCGTCCTATCCCACGTGATGATGGGGATTTCAGCAGCATTAATCGCGCTCATATTATGGCTATTCTTCTCATTAAAAGTGTCAACTGACCTGTGGTCCACGGGCAAGCCTAAGCTAGTCTTGAAAACGGAGGCCGTTGTCCTAGCGAAGTTTTCTTCCATGGGCTTGCTCTCCGCAGGGATGGCTGCTTTCTGGATGATCCCACTGTTCCAAACGATAGATGCATACCACAGTTTCCCTGCTATCACGTGGGCTGTAGGGCCCTCTATTTTCGGCGAGATCTTTGCCAGCATACCTTGGTACTTGCTAATTTTCTACTGTTTGGGTGCTTTCACGCCTATTTTCGCCCAAAAGAAAATCTCCTATTCATCCCTAGCTGCCTCTGTGGTTATCCTTCTACTGCAGTTTCTTAACCTTGTCAGCTTGTATGATGGCAACATTGGTTTAAGGCTTATCTTCGCATTTATAGCATCGCTGGTTTTACTGGCTTCCTCCGGAGACCTAACTGTGTCATTCACGCTCGCATCGATATCAATCTTGGCATTTCTGGCAACAGGTCCAGAAACTTATCTTGTCTACTTCGGCCCGTTTAGGCTTGACCTGCTCAGCTTAATCCCATTCGCGAGAAGCTTCGGCTACTCTAAGTTCAACGCTCCCGCCAGAATATTGATACTCAGCTTAGCATCCCTAGGTTTCTCTAGGCTTTTGGACAAGGTTTACTCTATGACTAGGGCAACAAGGTTTACAACAGTTGTTCCAATAGTTTCAGGGCTATTTGTATTCTTGATTATTAATTCTTCGCTTAGTGCTCAACTGCAGAACACTGATCTAGCCTACCCGTTTACTAGGGAGAAGGTTTTCAAGCTGACCTCAGACTACCCCGGTTTCAAAAAGGTTGACGAGCTTATAAACTGGGCGAAAAATAATGTTCCTAAAGATACCTATATGCTGTTTCAGGATACTGTGGATTTCGGTGATAACGATGACTTTCAGACATCCCATTATATCTATATTGCTTCAATAGCATTAGAAAGACCAATAATTGGAGGCTGCATGGGAACTAATTATATTACAAATCCCTATGTAAAGACTGAAGGAGGCTATCTTCTAAGTTTTTCAATAGAAAAGTTGCTCGAGGATGATTTACTTCAGAGGCTGATGGACGAGCTTGGAATAGGTTACATGGCTGTCCACGACTCGATGTTGATCAATACTTTAAACTCATCACCCGTTTTCAGACTCGAGTATTACAATGGTCTTTACGCGGTCTTCAGAAAAATTAATCCCTCAAAAATCATTTTCATTCAGGGAGAGGGAACTGTTGAATCCATAGACTTCACCATAAACAGGATTGAAGCCACGGTATCTAATGTTTCTGGTGATTCTTCATACCTGATAATTAGACAAGTAAACTTCCCAGGCTTCACTGCTGAAGCTGACGGAAAAGCCCTTCAGGTAGAAACTTACTATCCAAAGCTGCCAAATATGGTATTGAATTGGCATGGGGTTCAACCTGTTTATGATTGGAGGGTTCCGTTTATCAAATTGAAAATACCATCTGGTTCATACAAAGTAACGCTAAGTTTTAAAATCCATACAATGGGAAGCGACATTTCAAGAGTATGCTGGATCATCCTTCTCTTCTTTTTAGTCATAGCAATGGTTCTGAGAGTAGCGGGTAAGGTATTTAAAAAGGAAGCTTCAAGTTTTTATTGAAACATAGGCAAACGAAAACACGTACTTTCAAAGCATCTGTCAATTTTACAGAAAACTTTAAAGCGGGCACGTTTTCTCTATGAAATTCATGGAGGTACGTGAGAGGGTTAAAACAGTTCTGGCTGGAGGATTGCCAGACAGAATTCCATGGCTGATATATTCTGATCACCTTCCGAGGGGGAGCTTTGAGCGTAAAATGAGAAACATGGGGCTGGGGCTAGACGTTCGATGCAGCGTGTATAAAACTTCAATGCCAAATGTTAGAATTGAAGTGAGGGTAGAAGGCGACTATGAATATAGGATTTACCACACCCCCAAAGGCGATTTATCAACAAAGGTAAGAACTGGGCTACAATTTCAGTTTCCAAGGGGCTCATGGACAACTGAGCATCCTGTAAAGGAAATTAGCGATATTAAGGTTTTAAAGTTTATGATTGAAGATACTGTCTACGAGCCCGATTACGATACCTATAAGCAACTCGACGAGGAGCTTGGAGAAGACGGTGTCGTAACCGTTGGAGCAGATTATACCCCGTTGATGAAAATAATCCTTGTACATATGGGGTTTAGAACATTTGCCATAATGCTAAAGAGAAATCTTGAGGAGATCGTGGAGCTTATAGAGGCTATGGATAGAAAGTATGTGGAGATGTATAGAATCATAGCTGATTCTCCTGCGGATATTGTTAGAATTGGAGACAATATTGATAGTGTATTCGTATCTCCGGCTCTCTTTGAGAAATACTGTCTGCCCTATTATAACAAGTATATCGATATACTTAGAGAAAAGGGAAAAACAGTAACATCCCACATGGATGGAAGGCTCAGGATACTTAAGGATTTAATAGCTAAAACCAAGTTTAACGCTATAGAAGCTTTTACGCCTCCACCGTTAGGCGACCTTCATCCAAGGGAAGCAAAGGAGGCTTGGAAAGATAAGGTTATATGGATGAACTTTCCAGAAAGCATCTTCCTAAAGACCCCTGAGGAGATAAGATATTACACGATAAGCCTTCTCGAAGGCATAGCGCCGGGTAAAGGCTACATTATAAGTGTGACTGAAGACATACATCCAGAGCATTTCAGAAAGGGAATAGGCACCGTCACTGAAACAATTCACAGGTATGGCGTTTTACCAATAGAACCGCCGCTTCTAGGAAATAAGGCTTCCATATAATCCTGTTGACCATACAAGTGTTAAGATATAAACTGTTAGAAAAGTATGAGACGAAGTTAATAGTATAGGAGAAATAAGGAAAGGTTTAAACTTCTAGAAGGGCAGAATCCAAATGGATTTATAGATACAGACTATGGCACCGGCTATCCCTGCTACTATACCGGTTCCAGTAGCAACTCCCGCCACTATAACCGCTCTATAGGCATCCCAGTTTTCCTTCCCCATGTATCTTTCGAAAACATAATGCCCAATGAGTCCTCCTAGAAACATGGACACCGTGTAAGGTGGCACGATCGTGGTTCCAGTAACCAAACCTACAAAGTTAAACGGAATTCTAGCGAACTTTGTCAGTAGATGACCTAGTATGCCTATCGAAGTCATACCGAGGAAAGAATAGGTCATAACATCTGGGTTTGCAGTAATTTGCCTCGAGACCCAAACGCCTTGAGATATTGCTTGTATCGGCCAGTTAATCAGTGTATATGGATACTGTGATGAAGGAATCGGGGCCATTGCCCAGAAGAAGGAAACATATATGAAGCCGAATACATGGTACAAGATCACAGTTAAGATGTAAGCCTTAAACAGGTCCATAGGTTTAGTTTCAGTCAAGTATGCGGTCTTAACGCCCTCAACCCAAAGAGGCGCGGAGGACCCTCCGATAGTGGGGGAGATGAACCATGCATCGGCAGCAGGATAGCCCGATAGAAGGATTAACCCTTGCCAAACGTATGGCAATGGCATAAGTTGCCCTGTTTCTCCCCTTGCTCTTGTTCCGGCTATGGAAAATATTAATCCCAATCCTATTGTAGAGGCAGCTACCCATATTGGGAAATCGGGAACCAGTATGTTAAAGAATATCACGGAACAGCCGGAGGCAGCTAAATACATCAGTAGTAACCATTTTAGAGACGGGAACTCAGATTTTCTCGTTTTAAAAGAGACAGTAGGTTTAAAGATTGTTTTAAATGTTTTGTAGTGAAGAGCTATCGTGAACACCGCAAGAGACAAAAGAAAACTCACTTGGGGAAAGGCCCATATCCTTAGGTACGAGCGCTGCCAAACTAGAGTCAGATTCATCCCTCGCGACCACTCTGAAGCCCACAAGGGAAAAACATCTTTGAACGATGTGAGAGCAAGCCAATTGCCAAATACCCAAGTGGCTAGTGAGCCGATTAGCATGTAGGTCAATAGGTTAAGTGGTAGTAAGAAACCGGTCAGCCATGAAAGCGGGTCGGTGGCGACTCCAAAGGCGGCTCCCGGCATTATCTGTTCTACTCCGAAGAGTCCTGTGGTTAAGTCAAACCAAGGTATGGGTATCAGTTGCATTGGAATGTTGTACATCCCGAGCGTTAAAACCGGAACGCCGAAAACGAACGCACCGTAAACTGCACCAACAAAGGCAGATATAGTGAAGTAATGCATTCTTTTCTCCTCTCTCTCCGTTAATGTTATTGCTAATTGGGCACCTACCTGGGCTAAAGGGAAAGGCAGCTCTTCAGCCTCAAGGAAGATTCGTGAATTAATCATGGCTAAAGCCACTTCTTGAATTATCCAGATAACTCCGAATTGAATAGTTGCTACCAGCATGGGAAGAACCCAGTCCGGATGGAAGAACGATCTAACGAGGTACGCTGTTGAATCATACCTCGGTGCCCACCATTCCGGTATAACCTCAGGGATGGGCCTACCAGTATGCGGGTCTATAAAAGACCAAGTGACAAAGGATCTTGCGAAATAGGAATTGTAAACATAGTTTAAGAAGACAGGTGTTCCACTAGCCATCCCCGCCATCATGTAAACTATGAATATCTCTTGCTTTGTCATCGGCGTTCCCATAAGTGAGGAAAGTTCGACAAAAAGTATTGCTAGTATGTAGACGGAAGCAGAAGCCGTAGTTGTACCTGAGATCATTAAAAGTAGGATGTTTATCGGTAGAAAGATGGCTGATGCAATTACAAGGGCTAAGGCTGATCTCCAAGTAAGCCCTTTCCTGAGCCTTGTGCTTCCCTCTTCCTCTAAGACACTCACATCTCCCATGGGAAACTACCTCCTCTGCTCCACGCTTTGCAAGTACCTAAGTCTTTCCTCTTCACGCAGGCTTCTCCATAGAAGTAGTTGTTTTCTTATGACATCCACGACGACACGATTTGTGGAGGCCCAGACTGTCGGGACTCCTGAGAGCTTTTTAATATCTACAGAAAAGAACCATTTTGTCTCGTTTTCAGGACGGTAGCTTCTTACTGCCAGATCCTGTATTACGTTTGATTCCAAGGGGAGCAGACGCATGGTGGTTCGCAATGTTTTCTCTTCAGGAGAGGGCTTAATATCCATTACTATGAAGGGCTGTTCTGATTCTACGGTATGGGCTGAGAAATATTCTGCAAGATAGTTGATGATTCCATAAACTTCCGTATCGCTCTCCACTGAGACTGGTAAAGGAATACTCCATTCGTCTCCTTTAGGTTTGGTCGTGATCTTCCACTTTCGCTCAAGCGATGGAGTGATGAGCCTTGACGCTATAATGGCTGGGTAAATGGTTGCCAAGATAATACTACTTATGGAGGCAATGAGCACAACCACTGTGGCTAAGGACGAGGTGTTGGAAACAAAACCTGCAGGGAGATAACCTGTTTCCACCAAGATAAGGTTTGCAGCGATTCCTAACAAGTAGCCAAGCACTCCTGCAGTTACAGCGTAGATAATTGACTCAGCAAAGAATATTAATGTAACACCTTTGGGAGAGAGACCGATTGAGCTATATATCTTTATCTCGCCAACTCGTTCCTTTACTCCTGTGATGATTGTGTTGAACATTGTTAAACATCCGAGTATTATTGGCACTATTGTGAAAGCCCATCCTTGAGCTTCAAACCAACCCACAGGGCTGGGAACATACACTTTTTCTTCAAGGCTTGTATAGATTCTTACTCCCTTTAAGATTAAAGCAAGGCTGTTGCTTATGTTTTTGATAGTAGACCGATCATCTGTCCTCAAGCTAACGCTTGCAATGAATCCACCCAAATCATGATAGGCGGTTTTCCATGGTACCACGATTATTTCTTCCCAAGAAAGCGGGATTGCTTGCACCTGACCCTCGACTGGGCGTCCAGCAGCCAGGGAAGGTATTAAGTTCGGATCTACTGGGGTTATTGCATAGTTATCTAAGTCTCTGATGGAATTAAACAATTCTGAATTATATATTCCTATCACTGTGAAATTGAATGAGCCATATTTGATAGTATCGCCTACATCAACCTGAAGTCTCTCCGCGATGGTCTCGGGTAGTAAGCAGGCAAAGCGATCGAAATCATGAAACCATCTGCCCTTGACGCTGGTAGTGTAAAGTTCAATTTCGTTTGGCGACAGGCATTCTGATAGACAGCCTCCGTTCCAATCAATTGAGGATAATGCCAGACTCTCGGTGCAACAATTGCATTTGGTGCCATAGCTTTTACGGAATCTAGGAAAGTCGGATTAATGATGTTATCTGGTGCTAGGCTCACATATATTTCTTTTTTAAAGAGTAAACCCTCATAAGTTGAGGGAAGATCAGGCAAGAAGGCAAATTTAGCTTCAGAAGTGGGAAAGATAGAGGTGAACGCTATTAGAGCGAAAGTTGTTATCAACACGGTGCTCATCACAAGGCTGGTGCGGATTCTCCGTTTCCTCATAACCCTGGGGGAGTAGGAAAAACTCATTGTCGTTAATGACATTGTTGCCTGTTCAACGAAGTGTTTTCCAATAAGCTTTAGTTTTGCTCCTCTAATGATTTTACCCATCCTGTCTGCAAGCAAGATTGAGACAAAAATGAAGAGGACAAGGATTGCTACACTTAGGGGACTCATAATAGCATTTACTGCCAGTTTTGGTGCAGGATGTATATACCAGTATGCGTACAGTAGGATGGCGAATAAGCTTGCCGTAATTATCCCCCTTTTAGATCCTGTGCTTTCAAACACTAGTCTTTCAAAGAAGAAAACAAAGGCTAGGAGGAGTGCGAAGAATATCACGTTAATATTAACCGCGTCGTATATGACACTCATAGTTTCAAGATAGCCTCGTGCAGCCCAACCCCAAGCGAGTAATAGTTCAGAATATGTATTGTCATACTTAAGGGCTGTCAAGGCATCTTCAGCTGCCCTCATATGCTTTGTGAGCTCCTCCATGTCTTTTTCAACAACGGGATTTCTAAGAGAAGAGCTCTTCAAATTCAAATATCTATCATTGGTTAGATAGAAAAGGTCTTTAACGAACTTGTAAGCAGTCATGGGTATATGGAGTTCTTGGTTTGAACCTATAAAGAAACCATATCCTTGCGGATAAGTATCACTTGCGTTTAACAGAATTCCCACTATTTGCTGATTAGCCCTGTATAGGATCATGAAACTGGTGTTTGGAGGTACGAACACCATTGCCACATCTTCGAAGCCGACAGAGTAATATCCCCACATTATGTATTCGCTAAGGGTACTGAAATCATATATGTTGAGACTCCACCGTCCAGCTATCGTCCAAGAATGCTGCGAATTTTCGAAACGGGGGTCAAAAAATACTTTGGGGTTAAAAGCCACAGGGTCTATTACGTCGAATATTACTGCACTAGAAGATCTGAAAAGAACCGTTGAAACATTGTAGGGTTGAGTATTGAGGCTATAGGTAAACTGTATGCTTCTCATTCCATATTGCCCGTAGTCGGGTGCGTAATCTATAAGCCCAGTCTCCCCATCAAGGTGGTAAGCCTCAAAGTTCCATTGATCAACTATACCGTATCCATGGCCATACCCATAACCGCTAGCACCAATCACAGTAAACTCTCCGTTTTCATCGCTCATCGTTATAATTGTGGAAAATGGATAAGAGGAGAAGCCCTTGTCTATGCGTGTTGCCACACAGATCGCGTCAGAGAAAGGCTCATACCATCCCCGGCTAACGTTATAGTAAAGGACTTTGCCTCTTACCGTAAGGAAGCCGGCTAAATCACCTCCAGCTGCTGTAAACAGATATCTTGCTGGTTGTGGAGAAGGAGAGATTTGATCCTCGTTAGCGAGTCCAAAGACTATGGCGGATGCAACTTCGACTTGCGGCCATAGGTTTTCAAAGTTAACCTCTCTACTCAATGGGTGACCCCAGTGTGATCGTCGTACTCCATCTGTACGGATGGTGAACCCTAGTCCATGGGCTATGGCGAAAGGCTCGCTGTCAAGCATATAAGGTACTGGTATTGAACACCACCACCCGTAGGAGAAGCCTACAAAGCCGTTTCTTACATTATAACTCCTACCCTGCTGTGTTTCAAGAGCTGGGATGTAGACGTCGAATATGCGTGGCCCGAGCCAACGCGTCCATCTCAAGATGACACCTGTTCCGCCAAAGTCATACATGTGACCCCTATAGAGGATGGCCACTTGATCACTGTCTGTGGAGAAGTCTAAGCCAATAAAAGCCCATATCTTTTTACCGCCGAAGAAGAATTGTTCTGTGAATTCCCTGGCTCCAGCTAATGCTTGGTAATGGCCGGAGAGAGCTACTAGCCAAAGCGTTTTCTTTGGCGGATTTTGAGCAAAGTATTTAGCTAACTCTAGGAGGAAGGATACGGCTGTGGCTTCATCAGTACCTGGGGCAATTCGGGGTATGGCAGACCACGTATCATAGTGTGCCGCAACCACGATTATGTCTTCGGTAGAAACAGTGCCATTTATAACTCCGATCACGTTCTCCGCTTCTACAGTTTCATATTGCATGTTTAAACTGACACCCACAGTCGGGCTCTTTGACAAAGCCAGCTCCCAGAGAGCCATCCCATCCTGTTCTGAAACGTAAAGCCTTGGGAAATATATTGGCGTCTTAAGGAATTTTTCCCTAGCTTCAGTGTAAGAGGTTTCGGGAGGCGCGATGAAAATAACAGCCTTAGCCCCAAGTTTTGCTGCATTAATCCAATTGTCTCCACTGTTAAAATCCATTAAAACAATCTTGTCCTTAACGATTTTTCCATTAAAGTCGCTCAGCTCCCCGTTTCCAACATATAGTAGCTGGCCTTTGATCGTTGTAGGAGTTTTACAGGTCTGTATGAGATTAGGCCAAACCGCATATGCTTCAATAGACTTTTCAACTTTACCATTTTTGTCAAAAACGTATATGTTGGACCCATGGTCGACGGGAACCACTACCGAATACTGTTGCCTGAATACTGTTAAGCCATAGCTCTCAAGCATTCTATGGATGTAATCGGCTGCAGACGAGCAGCCGGGATAACCCGTTACTCTTGAGCCAAAAGAGGAAAGGGTTTCCACATGATCCTTTATTTTTTCACGATCCAGGTTTTCAATAATGCTCTGAAATTCTATTTTTTAACAATATTTCGTAAAGGTAATGGCTTGAATCGGGATGGA
>JAFNIX010000039.1:9723-11400 GCA_017601225.1 Candidatus Brockarchaeota archaeon
TAAAAAAGCTACGGCAGCATAGCCCTTTATCATCCTTTCCATCGACTCTTCTTACCCCTTCTTAAGTTATAAGTTTTTTGGTAAAACAATAGGCAAAAAGTTTATATAATCTAATGGGAAAAAGTATTATTCGGTGAAAAAATATGTCGCGGGAATCTAGCGACCAAGCGACATCAGAAGAAGAATATGTCTCAATTCTTAAGCCAGCAATCCTTGTGATGGCAGCCCTAATGCCACTAGTATTCTTCTTCCTTAACATAGATCTTCACGCGAAGGTAGAGTGGTGGGTTTGGCCCGCTTGGTTTCCACCACACTTCTTCATAATACTCCTAGTCATATATCTTTGGAGTAGATTAACCAGACGCCCAATGATGCGGCCCCAGTACCTAGTTGCCATATTTACGATTTGCTATCTAGTCTCAGGATGGAGCTACATGCTGTATGGAATACATTACTGGACTATGTTCCCAATGTTTACTGGAAGCTATGGCTACTGGATTCATGGCTTGTGGGATGAGACCTATAGAACACTTACTTGGAATGCTTTTCCAGCATTCACAGCTCCCCACAGCATACCTGTGCTCGAGGCATATTACAGAGGAGGAGCGTTTGATTTTGGACCATGGTTGCCGTCGATGCTTTTCTTCTCGCTGTGGATGATTGTTGTATACATTGGGAGCTACTTCTTCGTACTGCCGCTTTACAAGCCGTTGGTTAAGGTTGAGAGATTGCCTTTCCCATATGCGGCAGCTGCAGCCCATACGATCCAATGGTCCACAGCGCAGCCAGAAGACAAGACTTTTCTCTTCAGCCTCAAGTCTGCGTCTTCAAAAGCTTTTTGGATAGGGTTCGTTATAGGAATGATGACATACTTGCCTTCAGTGATTAGTGCCCTAACGCCTATTACTTTCCCAATATATCTGATTTCTCCCCCTGTCAATACGTGGATACAGTCATATATGACCCCGATTCTCCCAGGTGCAAAATTCGATGGCTGGTTTGCACCTGCTGAAATTGTCTTAGCGGCTTTCGCACCCATGGACACTCTCTTCACAGCATTCCTCTACTGGCTGATAACGGCAGTAATCTATCCAGTGGTGGGAGTGAAGATGGGTTTCCTGCCATACTACCAGGGAATAGAGTCGACGGCAGTATACTTCCAAGAGGAGGGACCTTTCAAGGCAGACTGGTTCGCATACTGGGGAGTTGTACCTGGTGTAGCAATATGGATGATATATAGATATAGAGATAACTTTATCAATATATTTAAGGTAGGTTTGAATCCTAAGAAGTACCCAGATCTGGCCCATGAGGAGGAAGGCCTATCGTATCGAATGATAGCGCTTGGAATCATAGGTTTCTTAATATTGCTAATAGTAATGTGGATTGCTGTTGGAGCTAACCCATTGATGTCTATAATAGGCCCGGTATACTTCATTCTCTACATGTATGGATGGGTCAGGGTGCAGGCTGAAGGAATGCATACTGCTTCATCGACATACCACATCTTGCCTTTCTACGATATGGGTGCTGCTCTGGGACAGTGGGGGCCAAGACCCGACCCGAGAGCCATAACATCGTTAACCGCGTTCTTGTCCACAGGGCAACCCGGATTCGAAAGACAATCTGCCGTTTCAATGCCAAACCAGTTCCTTATATATAAGATTTCATATGAGA
>JAFNIX010000039.1:11410-12544 GCA_017601225.1 Candidatus Brockarchaeota archaeon
TCGCCTAAAAGACATATTCATAATCACGATTATTACCGTTGTCTCAGCCTCCATCGTCGTTACATTCCTAACGCCATGGTGGTATGCTGTTAACGGTGGGCGTGAAACCCTCGGCATGGTGGAGTACCATCAATGGAACTGGTCCTGGATATGGAATCTAACCGGTGGCACGCCACCTTGGAAAGTCACCATGTTTGAAACCATAGGTTACACGTTCGGCGGAATAGCGTTCACTTTCATCGCCTACTATCTTAGGGCAAGGTTCACATGGTTCCTAATCAACCCCATTGGAATAGCGTTACCAGCTGTTTGGGGCATGTCTCACGGAATGTTCTGGACATGGGCTTTTCTGATAAAATTAATAGTATTAAGGGCTGGCGGAGCTCGAGCCTTCGAGAGATACTACACACCCTTCGCGATCGGCTTCGCAATGGGCACTGGAGTACTATACTTCTTCGCTTCAATAATTGTCCTATTCACTAGAGTTTTACCTCTAATTATGTAACGTAAACCTCCTTTTTTTATTTATTTTCTCATAATTCTAAAAAAGACTTGGATATTGAGCAAATAGGCTTCTGGGTTTATCCATTATCTACTTATCCTAAGTCTTAAAGCAGGATAGCGCCGCCAAACCATCTTAGGATGAAGAAGGTTGAGGTTAATAGCAAATAATGGGGGAAAATCTGATGCTGAAACAGAAGTTATCATCATACATAGAGGGGGCTGGAGAAAAGGAAATAAAAGCGTATTATGTTCAGCTTTATAGTTACGCATGCTATCGTGATGTGGAACTGTGGGCTTTCATATGAGTCTGTCAAGCACATAGTAGAATACGGTTGAAAATATCTCTATCAGGATTACTGCGAGTATGGAACCTGACAGCTCGCCTGTCATAATGTATGTTATGAGTAATGCCACGGGATCAACAACCAGTCTGTATATTAATGTTTTCTTCAAGCTTGTTTTCCGCGATCGATAAATTGGCGGGGCATCTACACCACCTGTCTAATTGGAAAGGTTAAGACGCATGTTTTTAAGTTTTATTTTAAGATGACTGTTATCTATTACTGTTAGAATCACTTAGTGAAACTCACTTCCTTCTTTTACGCATTTCTTTCTCGATCAACGACCCTA
>JAFNIX010000003.1 GCA_017601225.1 Candidatus Brockarchaeota archaeon
CCATCAGAATGCTTGAAAACTTTCACAATACTGCTGAAGACGCTAAGGCTGCTGCAGTCCAAGCGATTCAAGCAGGGATAGATATTGAGCTCCCCCATGTAGACTGCTACGGGGAGCCCCTGCTTCAGGCTGTTAGAGAGGGCAGGGTTTCCGAGGGTGTTGTCGACCTGGCTGTCTCAAGAGTTTTAAGAGCAAAGTTTCTACTAGGCCTTTTCGAAAACCCCTACGTCAACCCGGAGGAGGCTAAAAGCCAGTTTGACAGGGATGAGGACAGGGCTCTCGCCCTCAGGGCTGCTAGGGAGTCGATAGTACTTCTGAAGAACAACGGGATTCTCCCAATCCGAGAAACGGTTAAGTCGATAGCGGTCATAGGGCCGAATGCCGACAGCAAGAGGAATCTACACGGAGACTATAGTTTCACGGCTCACATGGACATGGCTAACCCGCCGCCAGGCTACGAGCAAGTTTTCAAGGAGGGTGCTGTGAGGACGGTCAGCATTCTTGAGGGCATCAGGAACAGGGCTCCCGGAAACATGTTGATAAATTACGCTAAGGGCTGCGACATCACGGGGGAGTCTAGAGAAGGGTTCGGCGAAGCTGTTAAAGCAGCATTGGAATCAGACGTCGTGATAGCTGTGATGGGTGAAAAATCTGGAATGTTTGAAAGAGGAGTCTCCGGCGAGGGGTGTGACAGGTTTTCCCTAGGGCTGCCCGGGGTTCAGGAGGACTTGATGAGGGAACTCTGCAAAACCGGTAAGCCGGTTATACTAGTGCTTGTTAACGGCAGGCCTCTTTCCCTCGGCTGGATGGTTGAAAAGTGTTCAGCAATACTTGAAGCGTGGTACCCCGGTGAAGAGGGGGGTAACGCTGTAGCAGACGTGCTCTTCGGATACTATAGTCCTGGTGGAAGGCTTCCAGTTTCTTTCCCGAAGGACGCTGGCCAGATTCCGCTGAACTATAACAGGAAGCCCTCGTCATTCAGGAATTACATTGGTATGGATGCTAAGCCAGAATTCCCCTTCGGACACGGTTTAAGCTACACGGTCTTCGAATACAGTTCTCTCGAGATTGAGCCGCAGGAAACCAGTTCCACGGGAAGCGTCAAGATACGTTTCAAGCTTAAGAATACTGGCGACCGGAAGGGTGACGAGGTTGTTCAGCTTTACGTGAGGGACCGGGTGTCAAGTGTCACCAGGCCAGTGATGGAGCTTAAGGGATTCAAAAGGTTGAGCCTCGAGCCTGGGGAGACTAAGACTGTTGAGTTCACGGTTTCCACCGAGCAGCTTGCCTTCTACGATGAGCAAATGAGGCTTATTGTTGAGCCAGGCGTCTTCGAAGTCTTAATCGGTAGTTCCTCCGAGGATATTAGGCTTAGAGGCAGTTTTAAGGTTACGGGTGAAGCTAGAACCATACGCTTTAGAACAGTATTCTTCAGCAGCGTTCATGTGAAATAAAATTCCTAGGCTTTCCGTCTGGGCCAGCGTGAGAAAGAATAATAAGGCTTAGATCTGTTTTTCAAGCAGGATGGCTGAGGAGCAGTTCTTCCAGATGTTCCTAAGCGGGTTGCGCGAATCAGTAAGCAGGCTTAGCCCACTAGGCTTCAACTCGTCGCCTTTCAAGGCTTCCTATCTTTCAAAATGGTGCTCCTATGATGAAGCCTGTGAGCCGGATGGAGCCGTGGCGGCTTGTGATGGAAGCATCAGTGAATCAAGCTTCTCAGGAGGACTGGTTGTCTGGGTTGCTAGATCCGTGGCACATGTCTACTCGAAGGGGAACGAGCCGATAAGCCTGCTGGAGGCTGGGGTTGAAGCGGGCTATAGACTTCAGGGAAAAGGGCTGTTTCTAAGGGCTCTGGAGCTTAGGACGCTGAGGCGGGCTTTAGAAAAAGGTTCCCAGTTGCACGGGAGGGTCTTCGGTATTTTCGACGGCAGCCTCTACCTGACTTTTCTACACCACAGGGACCGCTTAAGAGCTGTTTCAAGGTTTTTTGAGAACTACGTTCGGGAGCTGACTCTTCTCCTGAAGCTTGTTGACGGGGAAAGGGTTGCCGTAGGTATTTCGAAAGACAGTGACATTAGTTATCTCAGGGCTAAGATAATGGTTGATATTCTGCACAGCCTAGACCCTGAGATTGCTGCTGAAGCAAGGGGGAGAAGCGTAAGGAGGATTAGGGAGGTTTTAGGCGAGAAGGTTAAGGGTTTGCCTCCTGACTCAATGTTGAAAACCTGTTTTGAGGAGTTGGAGCAGGATTTTTCAGACGAAGGTGTCTACAGCGAGATATCCCCCGGACCAGGGTTCACGAAGCCGCTTCTCCTCGCGCCGCAGACGATTTTCCTAACCGGGGAGGCTAAGTCAACCGGCTGGTGGGACTCAGGGTTCAGGGACCGTCTGAAGCGGGATGAGGGGTTAAAAGGTGTTCTTGAGGTGCTTGACGCCTACTTTTCAAATCCCCCGGTAGCGTTAACATACTGGAGGCCGAGTATGAGCCCCTGGGTGTACAGGGTCGACGTGCCTTCAAGCATGCTCGGATACGGTGACGCGGGTGGAAGCCTTTCCGGAGACCTTTTCATAGGGGATTCGGGTGTTGAAAAAGCAAAAAACATATTCTGCGTGTTAAACAGGCTGCAGCAGGAGCCTCATGCTGTGCACCCGCTTGCTGAAGTAGACTCTATTGCTAGGCTTAGTAGGAGCGTCTACAAGGATGCTTACGAGCCTGTTGTTGTCGAAGAGTTGAGGAGAAGAGGTTTTAAAGCAAGCCCTAGGAGGAGAAGCATTAGGGACGCTGTGTTGAGGGGGTATTGATGGAGCCGCTGGGAAGAGTAATAGAGGAGTCCACCCCGTACGGGTTCGTTTTCAAAACAGCCATAGATAATCCGGTAGCCCTCCACGACTATGTTTTCGTAGACGTGAATAATTTTGACGATGGAAGACTGGAGAAGGTTAGGGTTTTGGCAGAGATCGTTGGCTTGGCTTCTAAAAACCCTCTTGCAACGGAGAGGCTTGCTGCTGAGCAACATGTGTCACCGTATTCCTACAAGCTGGTTTCAACAGAGGTAGTGGGTTTTCTTAAGGATGGGCGGATCATGAGGCCGAAGGTCGCTCCAGACCCTAACGCACCTGTCTACAGGGCTGACGACGAGCTTCTTCAAGCGTTCTTCTCAGGGGTGAAGAGAAGGATACCCGTGTACGTAGCGATGCTCCTCAACAGGCCCATGGTTAAGGTTCCTATACATCTTCAAGATCTTCAGTTCCATTTAGGCGTTTTCGCAGCTACTAGAGCGGGGAAATCGTATTTCGCCGGCAGGTTGATCGAGGAGATTCTTGTGAACACGCCTTTTCCAGTGGTTGTTATAGATATTCATGCGGACTACGTTATGATGGATAGGCTGGTTAAAGATGGTAGGCACGGCGACTTCAACATCGTTGTCTACTATCCGCCTGGCGCTCCCAAAGTAGGCGGGGTGACTGCTGAGCAGAGGGAGCTTCAACTAAGCCCTGAGCAGCTGACGTATGAGGCTATAATCGCGCTTCTTGGAACTACTCTCGGGGAGAGGCAGAAAATCGTTTTGAGAAACCTCTTGAGGAATCTTAAATCGGAGAGACGGCCTTTTGGGCTGGGGGACATAACCGAGTTAATCAGGAGCAAGCTGGAGGAAACAGACGATAATGGGAAACCGGTTCTTAAGGGGGAGGATAGAGCCAGGTATGAGAGTCTTCTCGCCCGGCTGGAAGACCTGGGGGAAGAGGTCTCGCTACCCCCATCAGGGATGAGTATCTCCGAGTTGCTGGCTCCGAAGACGCTGAGCGTCATCTGTCTAAACGGGCTGCGTTCAAGAGTTCAAGACGCGTATGCCAGTATAATTGTAGACACTCTTTTCAGACACCAGGTTTCAAGTAAGGGTGACGAGAAGAACTTTACACCTGTTTTTCTCTTCATCGAGGAGGCTCACCGTATAGCTTCTGAGAAGAGTGGCGGTTACGCTGTCAGAACCATATCCACAGCTATAAGGGAGGGTGCTAAGTTTGGGCTCTTCATAACTCTGATAAGCCAGCGTCCGAGAAACATAGACCCAGACATATTGAGCAATGTCGGTAACTACGCGGTGATGAGAATAACCAACCAGCAGGATCAGAGCGTCATAGAGAATGCCAGTGAAAGCTTTTACCATAGGCTTATAGAGGACCTTCCTGGGCTAAACCAGGGGGAGGCGGTGCTAGTCGGGCCTTTCGTGCCTCTTCCGGCTCACGTGAGGACCCTGGACAGAAGGACAGTGCATCACGGTGTAACGCCTGAGCTCAGCAATATCATGGAAAGGATTAATGAACAGCTTAGGCAAAGGGAAACAGGTAGGTGGTGAGATGCGGTGAAGATAGGGGTTTTTGCTGACACTCATATAGGGAGGAACATACCTAGAGAAGTCGGCGAGCTCAGGAGAAAAGCTTATCGCCACGCCTTCACTCAGGCTATCAATATTTTCGTAAAGGAGAAAGTGGAATGCGTCATCCATTTGGGGGACCTGTTTGAGAAACGCAGCATGATGTCTGAGGACAGTGTTTTCGTCAAGGAGGAGTTGCAGCGCCTAGTCAACTCTATTCGCGAGGAACACGGTGGTGAAGTATCCGTATTCCTCATTAGGGGGAACCATGACGGTGCCCTTGACAATAATGCTCTAGATTTCGTTAAGCATCCTCTCGCAAAATATCTTAAGGTGGTGGGTGAGGCCGCTATAAGGGGGGAGGAGGAGTCCTATTTTTTCAAAGGCATCCGGTTAATAGGACTGCCTTACCATCCATACATTTCGCGTGTTTTCAAGAATGTGAAAAACGTGATCCAAAGAGGGTTAAAGATGGAGGGGGAGATTAAGATTCTTGTCATACACAACTTTATCCATGGGTATCACGAGGTTCCTCCAGGAGTCCCGCCGCATAACTGTCTTACAGTTGGAGATTTCGATGAGCTTGGGGTCGACATGGTTTTAGCTGGCCACTATCATGGAAAGGTCAACCCGATGGAGAGTAACGGGACGCTTTTCCTGACGCCTGGCGCGACTGAGGCAGTCGACCTGTCTGATGAAGGCCCCTTCGGCGTTTACGTGCTAGACGGTAGACGAGTAAGGTTCCTTCCGATAAAACCTCTTCATGAGATACGTAACGTCAAGGTGGATTCAAGAGACGCTGTGAAACCCTGTGAATGGTTTGTCGAGCAATCTGTTCGCGAGATAGATGCTTACTCATCTAATCTTCAGGCGAGGGGTGTTGACGGGATAATGCGCATAGTTTTAAGCGGGTACACTGAGAATGATCCGCATAGCATAGACATGTCTCTCCAGAAGGAGATCGCGAAGAAAACTGTTTCAACCGGGTTGCTGCATGTCGACTTAGTTAATCGTGTTGAAGACGTTAAGCAGAGGACAGTCTTCTCCAAGCTTGGAAGTGGATTGGACTATGCGATGGAGATTTTAAAATCGCTCGGGGGGATTTCGGAGGAAGCGATGAAGATCGTGGAGGAGCTGAGTATAACTCTCGATGAAAAGGCGAGTCAGAGAACGGGGCTTCTCACGGACTCTGATAGGAGCCTTTTCGTAAAACGCTGGGTTCAGATTTTAGAGAAGGCTGGTTGAAATGAGCGGCTTAATCGAAACTCTTAGAATCAGAAACCTGGAGCGTTATAGGAGTGTTCAACTAGACTTCTCAGCTGGGCTTAACCTCATAAAGGGCAGGAATTCGACAGGCAAAACTACTCTGCTTAACGCGTTGACGTTCGCTCTTTTCGGCGAGGTGCCGGAGGCTAGGCCGAAGCTGCTGGTTTCAAAGCTCCCGGGCTCAGGGGAGATGAGTGTCTACGTGAGGTTCAGAAGCCCGGTGAGCGGCAAGGTTGTGGAAGTTGAGAGAAGAGGCAGTTTAGATAGGAATGGGGATTACAGGACTGGTGAGCGAATACTTCGGATTGACGGTAAAAACGTGTCTTTATGGAGCGAGGAGGACTTGAGGAGCAGGATTACTGAGCTTCTAGGGATGAGCTTAAGGAAGTTTGTCAACCTGGTTTATATTAGGCAGGGTAGGTTAACAGAGATCCTTGAGCCACAGAGAGAACACATGGACTCAGTACTGGGGATAACACTGTTAAGAGAGCTGCGTGAACAGCTGGACTGGGCGCGGAGAGAGCTCGAGAGGTTTAACGGAAAGGATGCTGCAACCGAGATTCAAAATCTTGAGGAACGGGTGCCGGAGCTTGATTCAAGCCTGAAACAGATCGACGAAGATATTTGTCAGTTGACTAGGGAGGTTCAGGAGCTTGAAAACCTTTTAAAAAAGGCTGAATCAAGGGAGTTGACTGAGCTTCTCAACTGCATCAAGAAGAGGGAGGAGATTGAGGAGGAGCTTAAGAAGATTTCTTCAAGGGGTCAAGAGCTTCTGGATCAAGCCGGTGTCTCTTCAATCGGAGAGTTAGAGAGGAAAATTAGCTTAAGCGAAAAGGAGCTGGAAAAACTGAAAGCGGCGAGGAATGATTTGAGGAAGGAGCTTGATGCCTCTAGGGAGAAATGGTTAAGCGTTAAAAGCCTTGTTGAAAGCCTTGCGAAACAAGTAAGGGAGCGCGAGTCTCTTGCTGTAAGCGGTGCTTCTAAATGCCCCACGTGCGGCCAAGACCTGCAACCCGCTGTAATCCAGAGAATTCTGGAGGAGGATCGCGACTCGTTAACCAAGGCTAGTCTTGAGGAGGCGGAGGCGAGAAAGATTTACGAGATGAAAAACGTTGAGTTTCAAAACCTTACTGAAAAAATAAACGCTGCTGAAGGCGAGTGCTCAAGGATGAAGGCCCTGAGAAACCGTCTAAAAGAATATTTGAATTCCGTTGAAGGACTCATGAAACTGAGGAGTGAAACCCTAGCCATTGTAAAAGAGAAACTAACAGCCCTAGACCTGCCTTTCACCCCTGAGGATCCTGAACTGAAGCTGAAGCTAGCCCAGCAGCTTCCTCTTCAGCCGGAGGAGTTGGCCAGGAGGAGGAGTGAACTTGCTGAGAAGAAGAAGATTTTAGAGAAGAAGAGGAGTATGAGAGTCGATACCAGTAGGAAACTGGAGGACTATAGAAGGCTACTCAACGAGCTTAAAAGAAGGATTGAGAAGGCTGGTCTCGCACACAGGCTTTCTCAACTCTTCGACCAAGCTGTTGAAACCAGGAGGAGAGAACTGATAAAACGCATAGAGTTCCGAGCACTAGAATACTATAGGGCTATGACGGATCAGCATGTCTACGACGCTATAATCATAAACCCAGAGGACTATTCTGTTTCAGTGCATCCGAAAGGCTTAACTGATCCTATTCCCGCAACCAGAGTTGGAGGAGGGCATCAAACTATTCTAGCTCTAGCCATACGCCTCGCCCTCCTAGATGTGTTAAGCCTGAATTCACTGCTGATACTAGACGAGCCCACCTACGGTGTTGACTCGGAAAACCTTCCCCAGGTTGCGAGCTACATAGGAGAAGCCTCCAAGCAACTCTCTCAAATGATACTTGTAACCCACTACAATATTTGTGAGGAAGAGGCTTCAAACATTATAGAGGTAACTGTTCAAGAAGACGGTTCGTCTAAAGCCGAGATTAAAACTTAATATTTCGGATGAATTATCGGCTACGGTTGAATGGGTATGAGGGTGTTAGTAGCCTACTACTCTAAAACTGGAAATACGGAAAGGATGGCGAGAGCATAGCCGAGGGCGCTAAGGAGGTTAAGGGGGTCGTTGCCATGCTTAAGAGGGTTGAGGAAACCTCTTTAGAAGACTTGGTGGAGTCGGACGTTTTGACACTCTCCTCAGAAGTCGGGGAGATTCCCGGTTCGTCGCCCTCAGGGCTCATCCTGCCGGGTTCAGGGCTGTGTCAAACCAGCCCCTGCCACGTGCATGTAGCGCATGGCTCGCTTCATGATGTTCATCGTACCATTGTAGTCTGCGTTACAGGAGTAGTTGCAGCTCTGGCACCTAAAGCGCGCGCTAGTGATGTTGAAAAGATCGCGGATACGATGCATCTTAACGAGGAATAGGCGTTAAAACTACAGGAGCTGAAAACGGGTGAAGCAATAGCATTGTTGCCGAGGATGAATACGGTGATACCGCTCGTAGTTCAAATATAGAGCGCGCACCTTGCGAATGCGTTTTAGTGACAGGCGTTTCTTGCTTAGTCATTTTTCAACCAATATTTCTTCCAGTATTTTTAATGTTTTGTCCTTTTCAGCTTCCGCTTTAATTTTCTTTAAATTAACCTTCGTGAATTTCAAGATGCCTTTAATGTCTTCAACATCCTTAATAGTCCTGTTCCTTGGAACGGTTGCTTTAATCATTCGTAGCTTTGCTAAGATCAATTCCTCCGGCTCTTGGAAAAACGTGGTTACGTTAGCAATTACGCCAGGCCTCCTCCTAATCTTTTTTTCGGAAATTATTATGTCAACACTGTAAGGAGTTTTTTCATCCCTAATCGTGAAAATCCTATAACCAGATTTAAGCGCGTTACCTAATGCTTTCTCATCAACCTTCAGCTTTGCATTCCTCAGTGCAGAGATAAGCCTATCCATATCCTTTTTGCCGAAGATCCTTACAATAATATCAATATCTACGGTGGAACGAGGAACCCCGTAGAAACTGACCGCTAAAGCCCCGGTTAAAGCATATTCTAGCTTGACATCTCTAAATGCGACTACGAGCCTCCTAATCAGATTCCTGAGCGTTTCCAAACAATACTAACCCTCCGTTTCCCATCGCGATGTCTTTTTATCCATTCAACGCGTTTCCTGAGCTCTTTGAGCAAAAGCCTCTCATTAATGTGGGGATTATTCATTTTGATTCCTGTGGCACAGATCTGCATGCACGTATCACTCATCTCGATGGCCATTGCTATCTTACGCTCAGGTTTAAGGTTACCCCATTGCTCAACCTGCCTATACAACACTCGGCACCTTAAATATTGAATGCAGAGCTGCATTATAAAAATTTAACATATTTTCAGAAGGATTAAATAGTTTCACTCGAATTATCCTGTGTATAACATGAAGCTATAGTTATGATCCAGTCTTAGCATCGATTTTCACTTAGAGGAACCATGTGATTTTTAATTCTAAAGCTTGCAGGTTTCTGGAGAATCTGAGCGAGTTAGGCAGCTTCCTATTGTACTAAGATCGTAAGCGTATACGTGTACCTGGTTTCACTCCACTCCGCATATGGGAAAAAGGCTTCTAAAACATAAGTGCCCTCCTCGCTGAAAGCATAGCTGTATTCAGACTCGATGGTTCCACCTGCTTCTAAAACACGGTTTTGAATAACCTGTATACATGGTTTTTCAGGATCATGGCCAACCGGGTAGAGCTCAGTTATCCCGCCGCTTGGAGACTTAAGATATATTTTGAAATCCGGGCTGCATGGCGTTGGGGAAGCGTAGGGGAAATCCTCCTGCGCAGGGTTAAAAGCTACCGCAAGTATCTTCAACGTTTCACCCTTGTTGACAACCAGCCTATCCGTCTTCAAGTAGAAAACTATTTTCGAGGAGCCCGATGTGAAACTGTTCAATTCTCGCAGCAGGCTGGCAAGGTAGTGGAGTTCTCTAGGCAGTTCTCCGCTAACATCCGTCCAATAATAGGTTACTGTCCTCCCATTGCTGTAAATAATCAGTTTGTAAATGAAATAGTCTGCCCCGCTTCCAGGCTCAAGTTTTAAGCCATCCGGGTACGCTTCGAGAAGAGTTTTCATCCTGCGCAGCAGTTCGTCGTTTGTTGAAATCGGTATTACTGAGGAGCCGCTTTTGTTCCTAGCAAGGTCTTTGAAGATGATGCTCCCATTGGAATAGTACTCGTATTTTTCATGCCTAGCCCAAAAACCGCCTGAAACCGTTAACTCCATCGTTTTCTCAGGCTTTCTTTGAAAAGCGATTATAATAACCGTTGCAGCAGCCAGCATCACCAGTATCCCTACAAAAACTTTCATTTCCAGCCCGTTCATAATGCTTACCCAATCAATCTAGGGGTATATAATGCTATTTTTTAGAACAATACCAACTGGGAGTGGACCGGCTAAAGACTTATTTTTCCATAATCTGTTCGTAAATTTAGAAATGTCCAGCCGGAAACAGAGGGAGAAGCTTCTCTCCGCTTTAGAAGGATTAACCAAGACCGTTGTGTTGGAGACAGACGTGGGTTCAGCAATAGTTACCGAGTATGGTGCCAGGATCCTTGGAGTATTTGTTGGCGATAGGCAAAACCCCTTCTGGGTTTCGAAGAATCTGCCGGGCGTAATAAGCGGTGGGGAATGGAACATCGGGGGCAACAGGCTTTGGGTTTCTCCTGAGAGAAGATTCTACTATCGAAGACCTGACCGCTTTGAAGAATGGCTATGCCAGTCTTCACTCGACCCGGGAGACTGGTCAATCGTTAGCTCCAGTGGGAAAAGCGTAAATCTCGAGGGGGAGGCGGAGCTAGAGGACTTCGTGAGCCAAACCAAGATCCACCTATCCTTTTCAAGGCAAATCTCGATCCATGGCGAAAGCGTTAGGAAGGGTTTGGAGTATGTGGGTCTAAGGGTCAGGGATGCTATGGTGGCTAGGGGGGAGGTGAAAAACGGGCTAAACCTTTGGTCTTTAACACAGGTGCGTCCCGGGGAGAGTAGGAGTGGCACGGTAATTGTTCCTACGTGCAGAGGCGCTAAGCCAATACACTATTTCGGGAAAATACCGGGGAACAGGCTAAGGGTCTCAAGCAACCATGTTTCGTTTAAGATAGATGGTGCAGCCATCTATAAGCTGGGCATAGCTCCGGAGGATGTTCCTCAGCCAGGCTGTTCGAAAATACTCTATTATGTGGAGCACGGGAAGAACGAGGTTTTCCTCATATCCATGAGGACCATGATGGCTCCGGTTAGCCAAGAGGAGTGTCTCGACGTGGCGAAGGCTGACCCGGTTGGCCCGAAGGGATGTGTTCAGTCCTACAATTCTGGTCCGGACCTGTGCTTCGGGGAGATTGAGCTTCACTTTAAGCCGGCTGCTAGAGTCAAGGATTTCCTCGTATCATACGCTGATTACGATATAGAGGTTTTCGCGGGGAAGCGTGGGGAAGTACTAAGGCTCCTGAAGAAGATTGTTCCTAAGCCTTTTCTTTTTTGAAGACTAATATTCTCTTTAAACGTTGAAATCCAACACTCTGTATCTTAATTCTCCTTCATCAGCCCAGCATACGAGTAAATTATTGTTTTTCAACGGAACCCAGAGTCCCCTTACTGTTTTCTCAGAAGCGACTACAAGGTGATCAGTGTTATGTTTGAAACACATCTCGTACACCGGAGTATCCCCATAGCACATTGAGGGACCAGGATTATACAGGTATCTCGCGAAGGCGTAGAGTCTGCTGCCATCTGAAAATATTGTGTTCAAACTGGTGAACGGTTTTTCAAACCTGCTGACCTTCTCCTCTGCAAATATTTCCATAAGTGTCTGCTCTACCTTTCTGAACGCGGTTACCACATCGCCCTCCTTCTCGATAAGGCTGAGTAGCAGGTAGAAGTATACCTCACTATCGTTTCGCCCTTTTATTAGACTCGCATAGGGGCCTAGTCTTCTTGAAACCTCGTCAGGTATATTGATCGTGCCGTTGTGCACTAAAACGTATTTTGAATAGTTGAAAGGCTGGGAGTTTTCAAGCGATATCAGCATTTCTCGTGTTAATCCCCTGGGGTTGCTTGCCTTTCTCACGTGCGCGACGATTATCCTCCCCTTGGCAGCTTTAGCGGCCTTTTCAAATTCTTCCCTATCCTCGTAAACCGGCTTATCGCTTTTGAAGACTATTGGGTTGCTTCCTTCACAGTAGAAGCCTATGCCCCAGCCGTCTGACTGCCCGCCTTTAAATGCTTGGGTGAAGAGGGAGCACTCCGAGTTTAAAAGATGATGCTCAATACTGCCGGTTTCGGTGAAAACTGCCCCGAGGAGCCTGCACATAGCTCATTTTTCAACAAGGGGTGTTTTTAGCTTTTCCGGAATGAAGAAACATTTGCAATAGCGGGCCTTTCACAGAGTTCCCTGCTGCGAAGAATTTTGAGCTCTTTTTTAGACTTTTTAATATTCTGGATTTTCTCTTTTTATCCGTCGATTCCAGTCTTTCCCTTTGCCACGCTAAATATGTGAGCTACATAACCCCCACCGGAGGCCATTCTCGCAACTAAGATGTCTCTAGACGTTACCTCAAACCTTTTCTCGCAAACCCTATCCGGGAAATCATCGGCTTCCGGAGCATCTTCGAAAACGTGGGCTACATACTTTCCATCACCCAGGAATCCTAATGGTATTTCTATTTCCCTAGGCTCCCAGTTCGTCATGCTTCCCACGAACCAGTCTGAACCGTGCTTTCTAGCGATGGTTATGTATTCTCCAACCTCGCCGTTTAAAAACCTGGTTTCATCCCATGTTGTCGGAACTATCCTTAGAAAATCTAGGCCGGGCTGCCCCCGGTAATTGTAGGGTGAGTCGCAAAGGACTTGCAGCGGGCTCTCGTAGACGACGAGCATGGCAAGCTGGTGGCATCTCGTACCCATTACGAACGGGCCAGTGTTCCGGGGTCTAAAAGTTGTCTTAGTAGCGTGGCGGAAGCCTCCTGGGGTGAAATCCATTGGCCCCGCAAGCATCCTGGTGAAAGGTATTGTTACGGTATGTTCTGGAGTGACGAGGCTACTCCACTTGTTATACTCGTTACCAAGAACTCCCTCGCGGGTTATTAGGTTCGGATAGGTTCTTTGTAAACCATCCGGCTTGTAAGCCCCGTGGAATTCTACGAGAAGACAGTGTTCAGCAGCCTCCTTGAGAACCTTATGATAGAAGTTAACCATCTCCTGGTCGTCGCGGTCCATATAGTCTATTTTAACTCCTGCAATCCCCCATTTCTCGTAAAGCTGGAAGGCTTCGTCAATCTTTCTCTCAACATCCCTCCAGTCAAGCCAGACTATAATTCTAACATTCTTCTCATTAGCAAACTTGATGAGCTCGTGAATATTCAGCTCAGGAATAGGCTTGGTGACATCAGCCTCCGGCTTGTTAGGTTCTCCATACCAGCCCGCGTCGACAACCATGTATTCGAAACCCATTTCAGCTGCAAACTCGATAAAGTACTTCATGGTGTCAGTGTTCATGCCGACTTTAAACTTCGCGTCAGGAATATATCCTCCGCACCACCAGTCCCAGGCGGCCTTACCCGGCTTTATCCAAGAAGTGTCCCTGATTTCACAGGGCTCGTTAAGATTCAGTATAATGTTTGACTCAATCAGGTCGCCGGGGCTCTGACCTATCATCACTACTCTCCACGGCGAGTAATGGGGAGTGTTTGAGCTGACCAGCACTCCGGGCTCGTCTAGCCTAGGGGAGAGGCTTGAAACAAGAGCATAAGGGTTAACGCCTGTCCCAGTAAGATACATTCCAGCCCAGTCCGTTACGTTTGCCTCAGTAATCGCAACCCATCTGGATTCGTCAACTTTAACAAGCAGGGGTAGCCCTATTATTGAAGAAGGTGTTATTTGCCTAAGGCTCTTCTTCTCGAACAATGCTTCCTGAGGCGAAATGTACGAACCATAGTCGGCTGCCCAAGCAGTATGGTTTGACGTGAAACGGAACTCTGAACGCTCATTAGTCAGCTTGAAACTCCTCATCCCAGGTTGCCTCGGGAGAAAATAGCGGAATGCAACACCGTCATTGTACGCACGGAAAAAAAGCTCCAGCCTCCTGCCTGGCTCCTCTTTCTCCCTAAGCCAAAGGTGTAGCTCGTTGCATAAGTTCAGGATGCTTTTGGACTTGCCGTGCACCGCCTGCCATTTCTCGTTAATAGTCTTCTCCTCCCTCCTAGTTAAAACAAGGTTCCTGGCGAGTGGCGGCGCGTCCTTAAAATCCATGGCCAGCGGCGAGTCAACAAGTATCTCCTTTCCCCTGAAGGAGATAGAGTAGTAGAGGCGTTTACCAGAGGGATAGGGCTCGATTCTTTCCCTAATGGTTATTTTTACAAGGATCCGGTGGTCAGGAGAAGATACGTCCGCTGATTGGAAACCCAAGGGTTTTTTCGGCATTATGTTTACCATGAAGGAATTCTCAACATCCTTATATGAGTTTCTAGGCATGTCAGCAACTCTTCCAGTATGTTGTTAAAGCCTCGAAGGATACTTAGAACGAGAAAGTTAGGAGCTCGTTAAGAGGCTCATAAGGCTAAAGGATGCGAGTTCACAGGCCTGAACGATCCATGTACATCTGAGTTTATCTGAATACGGTCTGTGTTCATCTATGTACGATCTGAGTGCGATCAGAATAATTATATACTGCCCATTTATCTAATCTGGCTGGAAGCTGTGGAGGAGCGCGAAATCAGGAATTTTTAAAGGAGATATCTTAGTCCGCTTGGTAGTGGTTGAAGCTCACCCTTAATCGAGAATAGGTCACGTGTGTTTTTCGCAAAAGCAGCGTTGCCAAGGTCATCGCTACGGCTCCCAAGGGGTAGTTCTAGAATGTCTCCTCTGGAATAGAAGGTAGAGGTAACTATGCCATGGTTAGGAAGACCATAGAAGCAAAGATTCTGAAAAAGAATTAGAATAAGCCTCTTAGCGTGCGCTAAGCGGGCCATGTGCTACATGCGTATGGCAGGGGCTGCTTTGACACAGCCCTGAACCCGGTAGGATGACGCCTCAGGCCGACAAACCGGGAATCTCCTCAACTCTTTTTTGGGGAGAGTGTCAAAACGTGCATATTGGGGATAGCGCGCGCTTCACGTTTCATAACAGTGGCTCGACGGGTTTAAAAGATTCCTTTCCGCCACAGTCTATTAGTCGGCTTGCAAATCAGGCTCCCAAGCGAAAATAGCTATTTTTTAAAGGGTTTCGACCTCGTTTCCCTCATGATCAGAAAGGTTTCGCCCCAGAGTATTGTGAGTGAAGAGATGCTTACCAGTAGTGCAAAAAGATTGTGTGGGCTGAGTGTTTGAGGATAAACCAGTAGGTATGTCGCCACCATGCTTGTTATGAAGCAAGCGTACAGTAGGAATCTCGGCATTCTAAGCTCCCCTATCTTAATGTAGAGCTTCAACAACCCTATGTTGACCTCTTTAGCAACACGATAATCACCCTTCTCATCCTTAACGAGCAGACCCAGTTCTCTAAGCTTCTCAAGATGGTATGATGCTATGCTCGGACTCTTGAAGCCCAGTGCCCTCTGAACCTCCCTCACGCCGTAGCTATCATCCCCGCCAGACCTTATCAGGTAGAGGTAGACTTGAAGCGTCTTACCGCGCAGCTTATATTCGAGCTCCTCCTCGCTCAACGAGCAGCACGCGTGACTAAGTGTTGAAAAAGGTCTTAAACTTTTTATTTGAACCCGTAAACCGCTGAAACGCTCACTGTTACGCTGACTTCCTCCGGTGAAAGTATGGGGGTTGGGGTGATTCCCGAAACGGATTCAAAGGCGTAGCTTCTTACATACGGGGAGTATCCGGAGAGGCTTATTGAAACCGGCCCGACCAGCGTTACTCCGGCGGCGGTGGCTATTATACTTGCTTTGGAGGCAGCGTCCTTCACAGCTAGGCTTAGAGCATCCAATCCGAGTTGACGCATCACCTCGTCGGAAATCGTGAATTGAAGCGAGGAAACCTGGTTTGCACCAGCCGTAACCGCTGCGTCAATTACCTCTCCCACCTTGTCCAAATTCTTAACCGTGACCCTTAGGGTGTTGGAGCACGTGTAGCCAACTATCCGGGGTGAGCCGCCTTCCTTAGGATACTCCCAAATAGGGTTCAGACTGTACGCGGATGTTTCCGTCTGGTTCTCCAGTATCCCTACGTTTCTAACGGCTTTTATTACACGGTCCATTTTATCAGCGTTCTCAGAAATGGCTTCCCCTGCGCTTTCCGCCTGCGTAACTACGCTGAGGCTTAAAACCGCTCTGTCGGGCTTAGCCTTAACCACGCCGGTGCCGGTCACGCTTATCGTTTTCGCCTGCTGCTCAGCCTGGCCAGTATCCAGCAGGGCGGGGATGCCCGAGCTTTTAGCAAAATCTTCGACAATATTGAAGCGGTACTCCGAGCCAGCCTGCTGGCCAATGAGCGCCGGGTATATTCCAACCAGTATGGTCAGGTTTACACCAATAGCTGCGACTAAAATCACGCCTAGTGCAAGCACCCATTTCCTGCTTAACATTTCCTCCATTTTCGAATCACGTCAAGCAATTCTGGAAGCTGTTTTTAACGATATCTTTACGGACAAGGTGTCCAGAAATCCGAACACTCTGATTAAAGCCACTGAATATCGTTTCTGAAGGCTTTTAACTAGGCTTTGAAAACCAGCACCGAGCCCCCGTAGTCTTCGCTGGTTTCTTTAGTAACCAGGTATTGCAGGTCGGTCTCAGGATCCTTAACCGGGATAATCCTTATTCCGCCGACCCTGCTCACCATCTTCACATTCTCCGGGTATTTTCCACCATGCAGGTGGAATATTTTAACCCTATGGCCCCTTTTAACAACCTGCTCCAAGAAGGGAAGCGCCTCTTCAATATTCTGCCAACCGCAATCCGTTATGATGTTTATTAAAACCCGGTTCTCACTCTCGGAGACGAGCCTCATGATTTCATTTAGAGGAAGTATCGTCATGCCACCAAAATAGAGTGCTAAGGACAATTCCTTCTCAAGTGTTGAGCCATGCCAGTCGACAGAGTAGTAGTCTGTTGAAAAAGTCACTGAAGCAGTTTTTCCTCCTATTCTCTCTACGGAAAGCAGGTTGATGAAGGCTGAGGTTGCAGCGTTGTCAATGACATCCTGCATGCTTCTACTAGCGTCTAAAACTATTAGGCTTGATGGAACATTGCTTATCGTCATGTTGCTCCCCTTTCCCTTAACCTCGCTCTGCCATTTCACCGTGTTTATTTCCATCCGCAGCCTTCCCTCGTCGAGGCTGGCCTCCAGATCAAGGTCTTCAACCTCGTCCTCAATGTTCCAATCCATGGGGTAGCTGGATATTGCTAGATTCGGCTCAGGTCTTCTGCCCTCCTCAAGATATATGAGCATTGTCCTCCTAGCCCTAGCCCTATACCAGTACACTTTCCAGAAGAGCTCTTCAATCATCTCATTAGTTAACCCGGTGTAAGGCTTGCTTACGCTCGTAGGCAACTTGGGTTCCCGTCCGCTCTCAGGCTTAGCGTGGCGTATTCTCCCAGCTTCCTTCCTGCTCTTTCTCTCCCCTGCTGCCCTACCGCCTTTTTTAATCGTTTTCTTGATTTCCTCAAGCTCAGAATTCTTCAGCCTTGATTTAACCCAGTACTCGTAAAACTTTCTCGCTTCCTCGCTGTTTTTTATTCCTCCAAGCACCTCGTTGATTTTTTCAATAGTGTTCCTGCTTAAGTCTTCCCTTAAGGGGATGCTCGTGCCAGGGCCATCAATATGCTTCGGTATTTCAGCCTTAACCTTGTTTAAAGACAGGATCAGCGCCACCAGCCTTACTTTATTAAACCAGTTTCTTTCAGACTTCATAACCATGCTGATTTGCCTAGCAACGTTTTCAACATTATAATCGTATTCTCCACGACCCTTTCTTAAGATATGCCTGTAGGCTGCCTGAATATATCTGCCAACTCCCCTCTGCTTAGTATTTAGAAACTGGTCGACGTGATAGGGTGTTTCGCCGAACCTGCTTAAAAGATAGAAGCAGTCAACATTCAAGTCGGCGAATAGCAAGACTGAGAAATACGCAGTATTCCAGTCCTTGCATGCACCATAAGCCTCCTTCACCAGCTCGTAAGCCGTCCTTATGTCATACGGGCAGTAGTGCAGATGAGCGATCTCATGTCTAATGACTGACCTAAGATATTTCTCACCGTCAACGTTCTTCGGAACCGCCTCCGGAGAAATATGTACTTTTGAATCCACCACGAAAAAAGGTGTTTCGCTTTTACCATCATGCTTAACTTCCAGTTCACATGGAGGGAAATAGAGTTCGCTCCTAACCTGTGCGAAAATCCTTCTTACTTCCTCCTCATCCATTCCTATTCGAGCCCGAGGCCTACCTTCAAGGTTTCTTCCCGGCTAATCTTGCCTTCCCTAACCCATTTCTCCTCAAGAGAGAACAGCTCCTCGGCGAAAACATTGTCCTCTGCAGCTATTTCTTTAGCAGTCCTATATAGGCCTGGACTGAAACCATTGTAAAGCTCGTTCAGGATGAACCATTGTTTCCTGGATTCGCGTTCAAACATTCTCTCTTTCTCCCTTTCAAGCAGCTCGCTGATTTCCTTCAAGGGTTTCTCAGGGTTTAAGAAGCCCATCCTATGTATGAGAACCCATTTAGCCATCTCAATCACATCCTTCTCCTCAACCTTTCCCTCGAGCCATTTCTTAGCCTTGGCGAGTTGAAGCAGGATGAGAGTTGCCCTCTCACTCGGAGGCTCCTTAACCCTGCTGCAGACAAACCTTGTGAAATGGCAGCCCTCGCACAGGACTGGCAGGGGGACGCTGCTGTGCTCCTTACCCCTAACACATACTTGAAAGTCTCTTACGAGCGTGTTTATGAAGCCGATTAAACCTGGTTCAACCTCGGTTTCCTCAACCTCCCTCCTTATCTCCGCTAGGTCTCCCGGCTCCATGACGCGCGGCATGGATTTTATCAAATCGTAGCCGTAATCATTATTCAACTCTTGGAGAGCAAATTTTTGACTCACAGTAAGCGAGCTCAGGTAGAGAGCTATGTCGAACCGGTCGTAGAACGGCGGGGGCTGTATGAAAGTCGTCACGTCACCCGGGTTCTCATTGGCTATGAGAGTATAGTCTTCAACAGTATACTTCTGCCCGTAAGCCCATACTTCTCCGAACTGCATCAAGTGGTGAATGTTCGCAGTAGTGTAGGGGTTAAGCCTATTCACCTCATCTATCCCCTTACCCTGGGCCTGTACGAACTTAGCCCAAAGGACTTTCTCCCTGCCCTTCTTCTCAAGCGAAGGAATATGGAGTCTTCCAACAACCTCCCCCCTCTTCACCTCGGAGGCTCCTGAAATAACGACAAACTCGTCTCCGAAGAGGCCTTTCAAAACAAGCAGCATCAGTGTGGACTTGCCTGTCCCCCTTGGTGCTCTTATCAGCGTCGTTGACTTCCGGTGAAGCAGGTTCAGCATAAGTATTGAAATTACCTCCTCGTTGCCGATGAACCTTTTAGCCAACTCTTCTCTGAGCCTTTCCACTAGAGGCCTCTTGCTGCTCATGATAACCATCCCCATGCAGCCGCTATCATGGAAACCGTCAGGAGTATAAACAGTATTCTAAGCCTCATGGTGAGGCTTTTAATCTTCCTCTCCATCCAGTTCATCCTGTCAAGGATGTCGAAAGCAGTACTCCTTTCCAGATATATGTAGTCTCCAGAAGTCTTGTTCGAATAGGCGAATTCCAAGAACCCTGTGAAAGAATACTTGTCTCTCTTAATTTCCTCGTCCCATGAAATCCTCTGCCCCTGTCTTTCAACCTTAATGTTGGCGGACTTTTCCTCTAAAAACTTTCTGAAGCTTCTGCTCTCCAAGCTGCATAACCAGCATGCATTACTCTTTTAAGCGTTATCCTGTTTTTAAGGCTTAGGCTTAAGTCGAAGCATCGCTGACGTTTAAAAAACGTTTTTAACAGTGCACAGAGGTGAAAAATAATGATGAGAACATCCAGAATACCGGGTTTCTACAATTTAAGCGTGGCAGAGAGGCTGAGCAGGATAGTTGAGCACGCCGGTCTGACGGAGGAGGAGGCTAAACTCCTCTCGAAAGAGGGTAATCTAAGCCTAGATATTGCTGATAGAATGGTTGAAAACGTGATTGGGACAATGGCTTACCCTTTCTCCGTTGCTCTCAACTTTCTCATAGATGGAAAGGAGTTTATTATCCCCATGGTTATCGAGGAAACCTCGGTTGTCGCGGCTGCCAGCAATGCTGCTAAAATGACTAGGGCTAAAGGCGGAATATTCACAGACGCCACGGACCCCATCATGATAGGACAGGTGCAACTGACTGGAGTACCCAATCCCTTCACAGCTAAAATTAAGATTCTTGAACACAGGGATGAGATATTGAAGCTGGCGAACGACCAGGATCCTGTTCTCGTAAAATTTGGGGGAGGCGCTAGGGATGTAGAGGTTAAAGTGGTGGATAGTCCTGTCGGCCCAATGGTGATAACTCATCTTCTCGTAGACGTGAGGGATGCGATGGGGGCTAATGCTGTTAACACGATGTGCGAGGCTGTAGCGCCCCTGATCGAGAGGATCACCGGGGGAAAAGCATACTTAAGGATAATATCGAACCTTGCTGATAAAAGGCTAGTAAGGGCTAGGACAACGGTGGCTAAGGAGGAGGTCGGCGGGGAGGAGGCTGTCGACGCAATAGTGAAAGCATGGGCTTTCGCAGCAAGCGACCCATACAGGGCGGCAACCCATAATAAGGGGATTATGAACGGTGTCATTGCGGTAGCCTTAGCTACGGGGCAGGACCACAGGGCCATAGAGGCGGGGGTGCATGCTTACGCCGCGAGGACTGGCCGATACATGCCTTTGAGCGTTTGGGAGAAGGATGAGAACGGCGATCTCGCTGGAACGCTGGAGATGCCGATGGCGGTTGGCTTGATAGGCGGGGCAACGAAAACACACCCCGTAGCGAGGATCGCGATTAAAATCTTGGGTGTTACAACCGCGACCGAATTGGCTAGGGTGATGGGTGCCGTCGGTCTAGCTCAGAACCTTGCGGCTCTAAGAGCCCTAGCGCTCGAGGGGATCCAGGCGGGCCACATGAGGCTTCATGCGCGTAATATAGCGGTTATGGCGGGTGCGACGGGGGGCCTCATTGAGAAGGTTGCTGAGCAAATGATTAAGGAAAGGAAGATAAGGTTTGATAGGGCTCAGGAGCTCGTCAAGGAGTTCACGGAGAAGAAGGAGCAGTAAGCCCTGGCACCATAAGCATGCGTGTGGAATTGAAAGAGTTGTGCTTAAAGACTCGGCTTCATTAGTATTACAGAGACGGTGAATCCGAGGATTAGGAAGCGCCTCATGGATTCTCTCGATTACCTTAGGGAGATGGATTTCTTCAAGGATTATTCCAATTTATCATAAGAAGAACTACTTAAGAAGATTTTTAGGGATGAAATTATCTATGCATCCAGTTGGTGGTATGAAGAGCCTCGTTCTTCTTTTCCAGAAATACCGGAGCCCATACCGCACGGGTTTTATCTATTGGATGATATAGAAAAGAATCAGAAAGATTGGATGAAGAAGAGCGTTTTCGAAATAGATCTTTCATTGATTCCTTTCGATACTAAAAGGGTTATGCAGGAAGAAGTGGAAACGGATATAGATGACAATATGGGTGTGGCAATTCTCAAGAGGCTTGAAAAATATCGAGAGGAGTCTTTCGGCCTACGAATATTAGTTGGAGATGGATAACTGAATTACATTCCAAGTGGTCGATACAAGAGGTCAGTTCGATTTTAAAGGCAAGAGGCATAGCATTCAAATCGTCCTGCGATATGATTACCTTGAGGATATCGGCCTCGAAGAGCTAAATGAAATAATCAAAGATACCGGGTACCAGTACTATCAGGTTAAACATGAACTTATAACCGTAGTTATGTTGACTAAAGAAGAAGCTAAAAAGCTGAAGGAGGAGAGGGGCTGAAGATTTGAATATGTTTATTGATTATCTACGGTAATAGCGGTTCATACCCCACTTTCACTTCTTTATTCTCCAAATCGAAGAAAACGTAAACCACTACGTAGGCTTTAATGTTCTCTCTCCTCACAATACCTAAGCCTTCTTTGTTCAAGTCAAGGCCATTCTTTTCGATTAACTCTTTGTATTCTTTTAATTGCTCTATGCCTTTCTTAACATGGTCCCCCAAGAGACTTTTGGAAGTTTTACTTGCCTTAGACTCCACGATTATGAAGTAATTATCCTCTGTTTGGATACTAAGTCCACCCTCTTTCTTGCACCCTTTATTTCGACTTCGTTTGCTATGAATCTCACCCTTCCTAATCCAAGAAGCTGGCCGGCTTCTACCACTTGTGTAGCTACCTTCTTCCCCTCAATTCACGCGCGCTCTGTCAGCAGCATACATGGCGATTTCTCTCCTCGCTTCAATAGTGTACTTCTCAGCGAAAACGTCGGCATAGCGGTTTCCACCTGTACTGAAGAAAAGCCATTCTTGTAAGCAAGATCCACCGCTTTCCTGACACTTCTCTCATAGACAGCATGGAAACCAATTCTAGACAGAATATTGTTGATTTTCATGACAATGAATCCGACCTATTTAGAACGGTGTTTAACATCCTCTAAGTATTTTATCGCATCCAGCGCGGCCTGACATCCTTCGCCGGCTGCAGTAATAGCCTGGCGGTAACGGTAATCCTTAGCCTCGCCCGCGACGAAAACGCCTTCAACACTAGTCTTTGTAGAGTCTCTAACGATTATGTAGCCTTTCTCATCCATTTCCACTTGCCCCTTGAAAAGCTCCGTATTCGGCTTATAGCCTATTGACACGAAAACTCCGTCACACGGGATTTCAAACTTCTCTCCTGTATCGACTCTTTTCACCCTTACTCCTTCTACGCGTTGCCCTCCGAGAATCTCCTCCACTACGCTGTTCCATAAGAATTCTATTTTAGGGTTACTGAATGCCCTCTCCTGCAGTATCTTTGTCGCCCTAAGCTCGCTCCTCCTATGAATAACTTTAACCTTCTTCGCGAACTTGGTTAGGAAGAGTGCTTCCTCCATCGCCGAGTCGCCGCCCCCCACAACCACCACGTTTTTATCTTTGAAAAAAGCCCCATCGCAAACAGCACAGTTTGAAACACCTTTTCCCCTTAATCTTTCTTCGCCATCTACACCAAGCTCCTTTGGAGAAGCTCCTGTAGCGATTATTACTGCGTGACTCTCGTAAGCAATCCCGCCAGCTACTACTTTGAAAGGTCTCCTAGACAAATCTACGTTCTCCGCGTCTTCAAAAACTATTTCAGCTCCAAACCGTTGAGCCTGTTTCAGCATGTTGTTCATAAGGTCTGACCCAAGTATTCCATCAGGGAAACCCGGATAATTCTCAACCTGCGATGTCAGCATTAACTGGCCGCCCCACGAGGAGCCTGCGATGACGAGTGTCTTCAACCTTGCCCTTCCAGTGTATATTGCTGCAGTTAAACCGGCAGGACCTGAGCCTATAATTATAACATCATATGTCCCGCCTATTGGCTTTGATCCTAGTAATGGGGGCAAGCTGCTCATGCTCCTACTGTTAACCAGTTTGAAATAAAAAGCTTTCCGTCACATAGTGTTAACGCTTCCAACAGCTTTCTTTAAAGACTCGACTTTATCCATCATACTTCTCTTTAAGTCCCGCCTATCATCTATTTTGACGATTGTTACGGCGCGTTTAACACCATGTTTAAAAACAGCCTCATGTGCGATCCTGACTGCTTTCAAGGCCTCCTCAACACTCTGGGCTTCGAAAACAGTGCACCTAGGGGTAAGCTCCTATTTTACCCCGATGTTTTCAAGCTCCCCTATGGCATGGGCAAGAATTCTTGAAAGGCTTGTCCCCTCTCCAACAGGAACTATGCTGAATTCTACTACAACCACCATTTTTTGATAGAGGTTAGTGTTGAGCTGGATAAGTTTTTCGTTGTGAAGCCTTACGAACCTGCTTATTGCCCTCTCGACAGCTGACGACAATCCTTCTCCCAAGCCCTGAAAATTTGCTCTCTGCTTGATTAAAAATATCTGGTTACAATATACTTCTCCATATATACTCACAGTATATACTTTCTCTTTGAACACAAAAAAGTTGAAATAGCCCTTGCTTGGGAGAAGGGCGTTAAGTTGAACCCTGGGCTTAAGGCTTCCCGCAGGGCGTTAAACATCGAGGGCGAGAGCTCCTTCATAGTGCTGGGTAACGCAAAGATGCTTGAAACACAGGGCAAAAGGATAATCCACCTTGAGATTGGCGAGCCTGATTTCATCACACCGGCAAATATAAGGGAGGCTGCGATAAGGGCATTGAAAGACGGGGAGACCCATTATACTCCTACACCTGGCATGCTGGAGTTGAGGAAAGCGATTGCCGAGAAGACTGCTCAGGATTTCGGCATTGATGTAAGTTTCGAAAACGTTTCAGTAACACTAGGCTCTAAGGAGGCTATTTTCGCAGCTTTAGCCTCAATAGTGGAGGAGGGGGATGAGGTTCTCTATCCGAACCCGGGTTACCCGGCTTACGAGAGTGGTGTAAGGTTCTTCGGAGGAAAACCCGTGCCTGTCAGGCTCAGGGAGGAGAACGAGTTTAGAATGACTCCTGAAGAGGTTAACCGGCTAGTTTCGGATAAGACTAAGGCAATAGTCATAAATTCCCCTGAGAATCCTACTGGGGCAGTTTTAAGCAAGGATGACGTTAAGGGTGTTGTTGAAATAGCGAGGGACAGGGGAGCATACGTTATTAGTGACGAGGTCTATAGATACATAATATATGATGGTTTGAAACACTATTCGCCTCTTCAGTTTGATGAGAATCTGGAGAACACTATAGTGGTAGACGGCTTCTCAAAATACTATGCTATGACAGGATGGAGGCTGGGCTATGTGATCACACCGGAACGTTTGACAGAGCCCCTTCAGCTCGTTTTAAACCTGGTGACAGCATGCCCGCCCTCTTTCATCCAGATAGGGGGTTTAGAGGCTTTGAGAAACGGTTCTAATGCTGTCCGAGAAATGGTTGAACAGTATGCTATTAGGAGGGAGATTGTTATCGAAGAGGTTTCTAAAATGAGGAGGGTTCACATGGTTAGACCTAAAGGAGCTTTCTACGGGTTTATCAACGTTAAAGAAATAATCGATAGGGCGAAGGTTAACAGTTTAAAACTGGCCTCTATTCTGCTTGAAAAATATGGGGTTGCGGTTTTGCATGGATCAGCCATGGGTTCTTTCGGAGAAGGCTACATTAGGATAAGCTATGCCAACTCTGTTGAAAACATAAGGAACGGGTTAAGAATAATGAGCAGAGCTTTTGATGAAATCGCAGGTTTCTGAGCTTGTTTCTTACTCTAGCCTAGGAATGCTTTTCAACATTCTCTCCAAATATATCTTGGCCAGTCTAACGTAACGTCTATCGTTCAACAGAGCCATCAGCCTCAAGCCACCGCCTGATTTCATCAGGATAACACTATTCTTCCCAGTGTACTCGATTTCCTCTATTTCCCCTATCTTCAGAACACTCCCATAGCTTTCGAACAGTTCAAACTGCTCACCTATGAAAGCAGCTAAAATGTCTTCATCCATGTCGATGCGCGAGCCGAAGCTTAAACACGTGACACCGTCAGGCAGCAGGACGCTTATTGAACTTATCGATCCCTTGGATTGCGAGATGCAGTTTTGTATGGCGCTTTCCACAACTTTAACCCATTCGAAGATTTTCTCATCCAGTATTTTCTCAACCTCCTCGCTTGTAGCGATGTCTTTCTGAATAGGCTTCGAAATGGTTAGCACCGGCTCCTCTTTCTTAACGGGCACTTCTACAGGGGTGTTTTTCTCAACTGCTTGTAACGGTTTCTTCTCCTCCACATCCTTTACATCCCGTTTAGAAACAGCCATTCTGTAGCGTGCTATGATTTTATCGAAATCTGTTTTCTCATCTTCGGTTTCCTGCTCTCTTTCCACCATGGCAATTAGATAATTGCAGACCTCTCTTATAAATTTTGCAATTATTCTTTCTTTCACTTTTTTACATACACTTTCTTATATAGTTCAGAACAGTTCAGAATAGTTCATTACGGTTTATCTGCCTCCGTATATTTGTTCCAGTTGAAAACTAGGTTCATGAGTTAAAGTTTTTCGAAAGATACGCGTAGTTTAGAATAATATTTAACCGGTTTCTTGTAGCTTTCTTTTCGATTGCTGTCTGTTTTAACTCCTACATACATATTGCGGATGCATGTGAGTCGATAGGAGAAAAAGCGATTTATAATTAAAAAAATTAAAAGTGTTTAAATCGGACAATGATGCGTAGCAGCAACTCACCATATCCCTGCATTATCTAGCCCCATGGATTCTGTTTCAGGGTTATACTCGACCTACCTCATCACTATGGAATTCAAACAATAAAAATGCTACTCTGGGGCCGTTTATCTAAAAGTTTTTTAATGAGTATAACAAATTGTTTAAGCAAAAACAGTAAAGGGCTATTACCTTGAACACGGCAGTTGAGACTGTAAATCTGACTAAGTATTTCAAAGGAGACAGCGGGAAGGAGAGGATCGTGGCAGTCAACCATGTAAACCTTTCCATTAGAGAGGGTGAGTTTTTCGGCCTCTTGGGGCCAAACGGTGCTGGTAAAACAACTCTGATAAAAATTCTTTGCACACTAGTGATTCCTGACGAGGGTACTGCGAAAGTGGCTGGTTTCGACGTCGTTAAGGATGCTGAGAAGGTTAGAGAGTGCATAGGCTGGTTACACGGGGAAACAGGTGGGAGAGCCCTCTACTGGAGGCTTTCAGCAAGAGACAACCTAAGGTTCTACGCCTACCTGCAGAACATTCCGCCCGACATAGCTAGGAAAAGAATAGATGCCCTGCTGGAGTTCTTCGAATTAAGCAAGGATGCTGACAGACTTGTGAAGGATTTCTCCACAGGCATGAAGATGAGGGTAATGCTGGCTAGAACGCTTCTTTCAAACGCGCCTATACTGCTGATGGATGAGCCGACTGTTGGGCTTGACGCTACGGGAGCAATAGAGACGCGTAGGCTGCTTCAGGCTCTTTGCAAGGAGCTTCGTAAAACCATAGTTTTCACAACCCACAACATTTTTGAGGCTGAAAGGCTTTGCGATAGGATCGCTGTGATGAGCAAGGGAAAGGTTATTGCGGTTGACACACCGCTCCGGCTGAGTGAAATAACTAGGAAGTATAGGGGTGTTGAAGTAAGGTTCCGCGGCTCCTCCGAGGAGGCTGTTAGGATCCTAGAGGGACTAGAGTTTGTGAAGAGGATTATGAGTGTTCAGCCCGAGGAGGACTATACTGTTATAAGGGCTGAGGTTAAAGACGAGGAGCAGGCGTTGTCGGAGATTCCTAAGGCGTTCGGCACCAACGGGTTGAGAACTATAGGAGTTCAAATAGCTCTTCCAAGTCTTGAAGAAGTATTCTTAAGCTTGACCGGTGGGGAGCATGAATCAGCCTGAAATCCTCCGGCTGTTCATGGTGGAGGAGAAGCGAAGTAAGTCTAGTTTAAGACAGCTCTTCGCAGTAGTTTGGGCCCAGCTTAAGATGATGCTCGCCTATAAGTCTTGGCTCATAATGGACCTTTTAAGCACCTTCGCATCTGTAGTTATGTACTACTTCGTCGGCCTTCAGGTTGACCCACTTCAGCTTTCGCGAAGCGGCTGGGGAACTAGTTACCTCGCCTTTTCCCTGGTTGGAGTCGCAACCTCGAACTATCTTTGGGCGTGCTTAACAAGGCTGAGCCATTCGATCCAGCATGAAATAAGGGGGGGAACTCTTGAAACAATCGCGGTAACGCCGATTAACATGCTCATGTTCTTCATAGGCTTGACGGCACGCGGATACTTGGTTAGCCTCATCTACCTGGTTGGAGTTTTTATTGTTGGGGTGTATGGGCTTGGTGCGAAACTCCTGTTTACCCCCCAGTCTGTGTTAATGTTCATAATCATTTTCATGTTAATGCTTATTTCAAATCAAGCTATAGGATTGATATCTGCAGGAATAATAATGGTTTACAAGAGGGGGGATCCACTTGTCTTCATACTTGCAGCCATCAACGAGTTTCTCGCCGGCGTCCTGTATCCGCTGGAATTGCTTAAACCGTTTCCAGCTATACAGTTTCTATCAATGCTCTTTCCGTACACGTATGCTTTAGACGGCATGAGGCGGATTCTGATTCTCGGCGCCTCAGCGTTTGATTTTAACGTGTTAACTGACATCGTGGTTCTGGCTGTTTTCAGCGTTATACTTGTCCCATTAGGTTTAAAGATGCTGGGATGGGGGTACGATAGGATAAGAAGAGAAGGAACAACTTCATCCTACTAGGTGGTTAATGATGAAGGTTGAAGACATTGTTAAATACTTGGCGGAAAACATTCCGCGAGGGAGGGTTGGGCCCATTGAGAAAGCCATTGCCTTCATAATTAGGGATTTTAAAATCTGGTGGACGTATAAGCTTTGGATAACACTGGATGTTTTAAGCTCACTGACCTTTGTGGCAACATACTACTTCGTATCAATGATTATTACTCCACAAGCGTTGATTGAAGCAGGTTATGCTGCAGATTTCCTGACTTTCTCAGTTATAGGCATATCTGTGCAGCATTACGTTTTCACCTCCGTCTCAAGCCTTTCAGACGCAATAAGGGAGGAACAGTGGAATGGCACGATGGAGACAATACTTTCTTCAACCACGAGCTTCAGGGTTTTTCTCTTGGGAGAGTCTGCTTTCAGGTTCATAATCGGCTCATACTTCCTGCTCGCTTCACTCGGCATGGGGGTGCTCCTTGGAATAAGGCTTGTCTTAAACCCCGGTTCTATTCTTGCCACATTCGTCTTAACCATCCTGCTGGTGGCGAGCCACATGGTTATCGGGATTCTCGGGGCTGCAATGATACTCAAGCTTAAGCAGGGCGATCCTATAGTCTGGGCTTTCTCATGGTTAACCCAGCTCTTCTCAGGAGTCCTCTACCCCTTGGGATTGCTGCCCGACTGGCTTAAATGGATTGGAAACGCGTTCCCATTAACATACTCTCTAGATGGATTGAGAAGGTGTTTGATGAATGGTGAAGGATTAGACAGCCCCATGATAATGGAGAACACTTTAAAACTTATACTCTTCATAGTGGTCGTGCTGCCTTTTTCCCTATGGTTTTTCAAAAAGTCTTACGACTCGACAAGGAGGGAAGGTGCCTTAGGCCAGTACTAAAGGTTTCATGAGGAATCCTTTCTCACGCCGACGGCCACCGACTTGTAGTTTGGAGTAAACGTGTTGAAAGTATAGTTTAAAGGGACAAGCTTGTTCACAGGTGTTTTCTCTGAGTGAATATACATCTTTATCGTTCCACTTATAACCGTGGCGTCCGCCTTAACCCTGACTTTGAGACTGCCGCAGGGGCTGGAAAGGATTATCGTCTCTCCGTCTGAAACGCCTTCCCTCTTCAAATCCTCTGGATTCATGTAACATGCTTCAATATCTTTCTTGTTCACATTCATCAGGGTTTCGGATAGGGATGTGAGTTCGTTGTGGAGAAAAAGGTAAGGTGTTCTAACGCCAACCAGAATATAAGGATATTTCTTGCTCACAGGATAGTCTACACCCTCATAATGCACAGGAACATATCTCGTGAAAGCAGGTTTCTTAGTTCCCCAATCGTCTTCACCCCTGTACACTTTCTCGACATCCACGTTCTTGTAGGCTGGGATTAGTCCAACTACTTCCCTGAAAATCTCTTTTTCATCCCCATAGGGGAAGAGTTTTTCGCAGCCAAAATATTTCGACAGTTCTTTAAATAAAAGCCAAGCCTGCTTAGCCTCGCCAGGGGGCTCCACAACCTTTCTGACCAGCCGTATACGTCTCTCCCAGTTTGTTATGGTTCCATATCCCTCGATCAGCATTGCTATAGGTAAAACCACGTTCGCGAAATTCACCGTGTAATTGAAATGGTGGTGGAGGAGAACTATGAACATCTCCTGAAGCCTCTTATGGAGGCTTTCGAGCTCCGGAAGGGACAGAGCAAGATTAACATCCAATGCGAAAACCGCTTTAACAGGGTTTAGATAAAGGGCTTGAATCATGTTTAACCCTGATTCCTCGCTCAACTCAACGCCCCAAGCCTCCTCCAGCACATCCTTGGATACTAGGGAAGGTAGGAAGCCTGGTGGAACCCCTCCAACATCGCCCATGCCCTGAACGTTTATCTCCCCTCTGCCTGAGAGTAATACGCCCCCTTTTAGTATCAAGAGGTTTAGAAGGGAGACGACGTTTAGAAAGCCGTTTCTGCTCTGAGTCAAACCCATTCCATGCATTATTCCGAAAGCCTTAGATGAATAAACTGTTTCAGCAACTTTTTCGAAAACCTCTTTCTCAATTCCGCATATTTTAGAAACCCTTTCAGGAGTATATTCTGACGCTGTTTCAGCAAGCTGTTCAAAACCCTGTATGCTCTTCCTGTCTTCGGAAACCCCTCTCCTGATAAGCTCGTTTATCAAACCGTTTATGAAAACTAGCTGCGTGTCGGGCTTTACTTGAACATTAACGTCACAAAACCTTGAAGTCTCGTTAAGAGGAGAATTCACCCCTATGAGCTTGGTGCCCTTGGCTTTAGCCCTAACCACTCTGCCGAAAATCACTGGATAGTTTGAAGCAGGATTTGAACCTATGATCAGGATGAGGTCGCGTGTAGAAACCTCCTCAATCCTGCCTGGAGACCCGTTTATTCCGAACATCATGTTCAACGCGCTTATAGTGTTAGCGTGGCAAAGCCTGGAGCAACAGCCATCAACATTGTTGCTCTTCAAAACAGCACGTGCAAACTTCTGCATGACGTACGCGTTTTCATTACTGGCCTTGCCAGAAGGAATGAACAAAACCTCGTTTCCCTCAAGGCTCTTCAAATGATCGTGGATGAACCTGTACGCTTCATCCCAGGAAACCTCTTCAAAATCCTCATCCTTGTTTTCCCTTATCAATGGCTTTAAAACCCTGTTTTTATGTATAACTTCGTTAACTGTTAGACCCCTGAGACAAGGGTAACCCTCACTCACCTCATCCTCTTTAAAGGGCTCAACCTTAACAACAGCGTTGCTTTCTACAACATAGTTTAGCCTGCAGCCGACCCCACAGTATATGCATGTAGAGCTTATTTTCTCCAACAGTGCTGTCGAAGAGGCGAGAGAAAATATAAGCGTTTAAACCATAATGCTTGAAGCCTAATAGGCTTCTTTAGTCTCATCGGACTACTAGTGTAGATCTTTTGAACTGGTTGACAACTCTGCTTGCAACGCTTCCGAGAATACGCCCTGACCTTCCTAGTCCTTCTCCCCCTATAACGACAAGGTCATAGTTCCCCTTTTCAGCCTCTTCAATAATTACTGAAGCAGGGTCGCCAATTCTACTGAAAAGCCTAACTTTAACACCCATTTCTTCAGCAATCATTCTGGCTTTTTCCAGTATCTCATCCTTCTCCCTGATCATGTTCATCCTCGTGGAGTCCGGTAGAACAATGGGTTTCGAGGAAGATTCCACATTAGGTGTAATCACTGTTTTCAAAGGCATTTCGGAAACATGCAGTACTGCAACCTCGACCTCCGGATCCTGGAGCTTCATCTTTAAAACTATTTCAACAGCCTTGTCTGAAGCAGGAGAACCATCTGTTGCAACCAGAATCCTCTTAAACATCGCCAAGATTTAGAAAGCATCTATTAATAAATCTTAAAAGGCCTGTGAAGAGACCGCGTAGGGGAAAAACTCTTAGATAAGCGACTTCCTTGAACTCGTGCGCGAATAATAGGGGAATGTTCGTTCTGAAAAGAACTTGATGAAATGCTGGAGGATGAAGGTTATAGAGTTAACGCCTGTGCTTCCTGAAACGCAAGTTTCTACCTCTAGAAATCATCTTCCCTCCCCCTCCTGAAAAGGCTCCGCGTTTTCTTTAACATAGTCCACCACTTCGTCGACATGCGTAAACGCCAGCGAAACATAGGTGTCTGCAGAACCATAGTAGATAACTATTCTCCCGGTTTCAGCATCCGCTAGGGCTGCGCAAGGAAAAACCACGTTGGGAACAAATCCTACTGTCTCATACTGTTTCTCCGGCGTCAGGAGATAGTCCCTGCACCTGTAGAGAACCTTTGACGGCGTGTTTATGTCCAGTATTGCTGCACCGCAGCTGTAGACATAGCCGTTGCACGTTAGAACCACGCCGTGGTAGAAGAGAAGCCATCCTTCTGTTGTTTCAATAGGTGTGGGGCCTGCGCCTATTTTAAGCCCCTGCCACCAGCCTGAGCCTCCTCTACCCATGACTCTCCTATGCCTGCCCCAGTGAACCATATCGGGGCTCTCGCTTAGGAAAATGTCTCCAAAAGGAGTGTGTCCAGCATCACTCGGTCTTGAAAGCATCACATACTTACCGTTGATTTTCCGTGGAAAGAGTACTCCGTTCCTGTTGAAAGGGAGGAAAGCGTTCTCAAGCCTTGTGAACTCTTTGAAATCCCTTGTAAAGCCCACTCCTATAGAGGGACCGTAGAAATCTGTGCACCACGTAACGTAATACTTTTCCTCTATTTTAACAACCCTAGGGTCATATGCGTAGTTAGGCTGATATATTCTTCCCTCAGTATCCCTCCAGGTTATTACCTCGTCTTGAATCTGCCAAGAGATGCCGTCGTCGCTCCATCCAACGTGAAGCCTAGCCTTACCATCCTTATGGTCTGCCCTGAAAACCCCTGCGAACCCTTCTTTGAAAGGCACTACGGCGCTGTTGAACACTCTGGCAGTGCTCCTAGTAGGGTTCCACTTAGTCAAAGGGTTCTTGTCATACCTCCAGATAACTCCCCCATAGCCTTCAGGCTTATCCTGCCAGGGAATATTTCTCAGGCTTTCTCCAATTATCCTTGCTCCACCCATTCCTTAAACCACCGTTTTCTCATCGCATGTGAAGTTATAAACTTGGTTTGAAAGCTTCGAACAGGGTTAAAGTATGGAATCGTTAAACCTGTATGCCTGGGTCATTATTTCTTCTTGAAGAAGAGCCAAGCGTTTTCCCTGGCTTTCTCAAACCTCATCAGGATGAAGCGTCCCTTAAGACGCTTCCCATGTATTTCAACCTCTATGCTTCTATCCGTCATCTTAACAAGCTCATAGTCCCCGTAATCCCACTTTTCCACCCTGCCCGCGCCATATTGGCCTTCAGGTATGATTCCTTCAAACTCAGAATATTCTATAGGGTGATCCTCAACTTGTATCGCTAGTCTTTTCACACCAGGCTTGTCCTCCGGCTCCTTCGGTAGGGCCCAGCTTTTCAGAACGCCATCCATTTCAAGCCTTAAGTCGTAGTGGAGGTGAGTAGCCGCATGCTTTTGAACGACATAAATCAGTTTCCGGCTCATCTTTCCTAAACCCACTGGGAAACTATCGTATGCTTTCCACCGTCCTGTTCTGAATAATCCTTCTAAGGGTTTCCACACTACTTTTCCTAGGGGTTCTTTTCTTAGTGTTAAGGTCAACGCTGTAGAGTCCAAACCGCATGCTGAATCCCTGTGCCCACTCATAGTTGTCAGTTAAAGCCCAATGGAAATATCCTCTTACGTCAACACCTTTCCCGTTGACGATCTCCTCGAGGACCCGGAGGTGTTCAACAATATACCTTGGCCTAAGTGTATCTTCTGAGTCGGCGACACCGTTTTCAGTGACGAACATGGGTCTACCGTATCTAGACATTTCGACAAGCGTCTCGGCAAGCCCCTCTGGGTAAAGCTCCCAGCCGAAATCCGACGTAGGCCTGTTGTCTCGAGAAACATCTTTAGGCTTGCAGGTTAAGCCATAGCCCTCCATAATCTCCGGAACCCCCTGAATGCCCATGAATAGCCTTGCGAGAAGAGACTTCCTCCCCTTTACAACCATCCGCGTGTAATAGTTTACTCCAAGCCAGTCCAGCTTCCCCTCAAGGTGTTTTTCAAACTCTTCGCCCTCCCTAACCATGTTGAGATTCGTATCAACCCATCCTGATGAGACTGCCTGTATGAACAAGTTGTTATGAACATGCCTCAGGAAACGTGAAGCATGCGAATCCTCCCCTCTATAAGGGTCTAGCGGCATCACTGGGATGGCGTGTTGAATAACACCTATCCATGCTGGGAGCGGGCTGTCTGGATCAGCCCTTTGAGTGTCAAACTTCTTCAAGGCTTCAAAAGCCCTTGCGTGTGCAACAATCATGTTTATCAAGACGCGTTTAAAATTTTTAAAAGCGTTTAAAGCGTTTGTTCTAACGCCCGGTGGGAACCCATTTCCAGTCATGAAATACCCTGTCTCCGCTACGATATTCGGCTCGTTTAAAGTGGCCCACATGTCAACCTTGCCTCCAAGCCTCCTAGCTAAAAATGCAGCATACTTAGAAAACTCTACGATTGTTTCCTGATCATACCAGCCTCTAGGCCCCCTTCTAAGCTTTGAGTCCCTCACGGCAATCGGGTCGTGAATCCAGATTGGAAGAGTGAAGTGGTTTAAGCACACTATCACCTTAAAACCTTTCTCCCTAAGATTGTCAATAATCTTCTCGTAACGGTTTAAAGCATCTACGCTAGCCAGGTTTTCAAGCTTCTCCAGAGCCTTGTCGTCGATGTCGATTCTAACTATCCTCCCATGCTTAGTCTCAACATCAACCTTGACTTCAAAAGTATTCTTGGGGAATATCCTGCTCCACTCTACTCCAAGTCTGTAAGCATTCATGCCCAGACCCTTAGCCAGTTCATGATCGGAGTTGTAAAGCTCCCAGTAGTCCACCCCATTCTCAGGAAGATCGCCACTAACAATCTTGCTTCTCACGTTTACTGGGTCATGGACCCATTTAAACCAGTCAGTGTTCGGGTCCACGTTTTCGCCGAGGGGGTCGCCCATTTCAAACTGGAAGCCTGCTTCTGAAACCCCCCAGAGAAAACCCTCCGGAAACATGAGTAGCCATAAGCCTGTGGAGATATAAGCTTTAGAGTTTTAACAGTTCTTAGCGGAGTTTCTTAACGCCTGGCTTTAACAATAAACTTACAGGCGGGATCGCCCTTAGCAATACACTCCGCCTCTACTACACTAACGCTCGTGTTCAAAACGTGTTCAAAAACTCCTGCTAAATATCCTCTGAAGAACTGGCTGAAAGCCTCTCCTTTCTTCCCTTTGAAAGGCAGGCATTCGAACAATTCTCCAACTATTAGTGTTGCCCCCTCGCTGTTGAAATCGACCACTTCCGCTATACACCAGCCTTTAGCAGTCCTCTCCGCCAGTATCAGTTTTAAAACGTCCAGCTTACTCATGCGATGCTTATTCAAAACGTTTTTAACCTTGTCTTCCCCGGCTGAAACCCCCATCTGGTATAGCACGACAGCCGCCCCGGTTCCAAACTTCTCGTAAAGACTCTCAACAATTCTTCCAAAGGTTTCAACTCTGAACGTGAAGCTTCTCTCGCCGGAAACAAGGAGTGGGAAGTGCAGGTTATCTATCATCAGCCCGTTAAACCCTTTCTCAGAAAAATTAACCTCTAAGACGCCTTCAATACTCTCCAAATACTTGACGATGTCCCTCGCCTGAGCGTCGCTGTTTGAAATATCTATGAAAGCACCTATGAGAACAGTGTCTCCCTCCCTGCTAACTGTGTGGAAACCGGAGAAAAGCTTAACCCTTCTTTCATAAAGAGTCTTAACGACATTTGTGAAAACACCTGGGGTTTTTCTCATCTTTACGGAGATCTCGATGAGTTCAGCGTCAGGATGCTGCTCGGTGCATAACACTTCCTTCGGATTAAGCCTCTCTATCTTTTCCCCGCTGAGGTTTTTAGCAGGCTTGTCTTCCATGTTCCCCTCGAAGTCTCATGCTTTCCTTATAAACTTATTTTTCAACCTTAACGAAACAGTTATACGCGCCTCAAAATTGATACCTTTTTTAAAGTTTAGCGTGGTTTAAATGTGTTCAAAATAGTTTAGAACTCGATTTTCGTAGAATGTTTAATAAGACTAGTGTTATTTCAAAAATAGTGATGCATGTTGGAGTATGTTGAGCTGGGTAGAAGCGGTTTAAAGGTTTCTGTAATAGGCTTAGGTACTTGGCAGGCGAGTGGGAAAGCCTGGGGTTCTGACGTTGAGGACGATCAAATAGTGAAGGCAATAGTCCGGGCCCATGAGCTCGGGGTTAACCTTATAGATACTGCTGAAGCATACGGCGGAGGCCATTCTGAGGAGGTTGTTGCCAGGGCGATAAGGGAGGTTGGAAGGGAGAACCTTGTCGTCGCCACGAAGGTTCACGGTGGACACTTGAGGTATAACGATGTTTTAAAGGCTGCGGAACACAGTTTAAGGAGGCTTGGAGTAAGAGAGATAGACCTATACCAGGTTCACTGGCCGGACCCGTGGGAGCAGGTTCCGCTGAAACACACTATGCGCGCCATGGAGAGGCTTTACAAGGAGGGTAAGATAAGAGCAATCGGCGTCAGCAATTTCGCCGTCAGAGACCTGGAGGAGGCAAAGAGACACTTGTCTGAGGCAAGTATCGTTTCAAACCAGGTTAGGTATAACATGCTGCAGCGAGAGATTGAGGAGGAGGTTCTGCCCTACTGTAGAAGGGAGAACATAACGGTGATCGCGTATAGTCCTCTGGCTCAGGGAGCGTTAACCGGAAAGTATGGTTTAAGCAATAAGCCTTCAGACGGTATTAGGAGGGGAAACAAGCTTTTCACGGATGAGAACCTTGCTGAGATAAGCCGTCTCCTGAAAGTCTTGGATGGGATTGCTAAGGTAAGGGGTAAGACTATTGCTCAGGTCGCTATGAACTGGCTGCTGAGAGAGGGGAATATTGTGCCGATACCTGGGGCAAAGACCCCTGTGCAGGCTGAGGAGAATGCTGGTGCAGCAGGCTGGAGGCTGAGCGACCGGGAGCTCAAAGAGATAGAGAGTGTTCTCAAAACACTGTCGATAGACTTCTTCTAAGTTTCTGCGGTGATGAACCTCGCGCACTAAATGTTTTTAAAGCCTATTGTGAAGGCTAAGCCGCTTATCCGCCCTTCGGGCCGAGGGTTTCTCGTTGATTTTTAGAAAGAAAAATCCTGAAGCAAGTCTTCCAGCTGCAGAAACGAAATACCCGGTTTGAAGACTCGCTTGTCTTCCAAAATAGAGGCTCATTAACTCATCCATGTTCCCTCCAACAGCCGAGCCCATGAAATGCGAGATTCCTGTGATCATGTTGTATATTGAAGTCAGCTCACCAACACGATCTTCAGGGATAATGTCTAGAATGTATGGGAGAATTGTTGCATTACCCGCTGCCAACATGATGCCTAGGTAAACGCTAAGGATAGCGAGGTGAAGAAAGCTTTGGGCGAAGCAGTATGCTAATGGCACTGCGGTTAGAGAGACATAATATATGACCATCAGGCGTTTTTTACCTTTTAATGTGGCTAGGCGTCCCATTAAAGGTTGAGCTATGAGCGTGGCGATGGTTTGAATTACCGAGATTGCTCCAACCTCAGTCATGCTTAGGTTAAGGATCGTCGCAGTGGTAATGGTGAAAAGAGGCCACGCGTAAGACATGAAGAAACCCTGAAACGCTGATATTTTTAGGAAGAGCTTGAAATCGACACTCTCATTTATTAAACTAGGTATGTCAGATATTCTGAATGCGGATATGATGCTTTTGAAACTGGTTTCGCGAATCCTGCCCTCCTTTATCCTTAGGAGTATTATGGACCCAGGTAGGCTTACGGAAACCGCTATCACTGAGGGTGCTAGAAGACTCCCTCCTGAGTAGTCTATAAGCCATCCTGAGAATGCTGTTGCAAACAGGCTTCCAAGAAGAGATGCTATATTCATGTTTGAAACCACGAGGCTTCTTGAGGAGGGTTGCGTTGTCTCTCTTAAAAGAGCGTTCCAAGCAGGGACTGCTGCGGAGCTGAGGAAGAAGTATAGTGCAACTAGGGCCAAGAATATTTTTGGCTCAGCTGTTAAAGCCATGGGTATCCAGGTGAGCGATGCCGCGATGCTTGTAACAACTATAATGCCAACTCTTCTCCCAAGCATGTCGCTAAGCCTCCCCCAAGGTACCTGGAGGCTGCTGAGGAAAAGGTTGTTGAAAGAATGCATCCAGCCTATTTCTCCGGGGGAGGCTCCGATTCTGGCGGCGTAAACATAAATGAATGGAGTAATCATACTGTTGCTTAGAGAGCTTGTGAAAGCCCTTCCGTACATCAGTCTTAGCTTCTTCTTGTTTTCATCACCAGCCATCAGAAGCACCGGGGATAACTGCAGCTTTTAAACTCTTTTTCGTCGAGACAAAGATGGTTTCGGACTCTTGAAAAAGAGGGCTCCCGTAAATCTTATTAAAAACCTCTTTCTTCCACCGGTTAAAATGAGCATAATCAAGGTGGGTATAGTTGGTTGCGGCGGAATAGCGAGAGGAACCCATGTTCCATACTATAGGAAGATGAGCGATGTTGAAGTCGTTGCATGCGCCGACGTTGATGTTGAGGCTGCGAGAAGCTTAGCTGAGGATTTTAAAATACCGCGCTACTACACGGATTTCAACGAAATGTTTGATAAGGAGGAGCTTGACGCGGTAAGCGTCTGCACCCCAAACATGTTCCACAAGGATCCAACTGTCGCAGCGTTGAAGGCTGGTGCAGATGTTTTGACGGAGAAGCCTATGGCCGGCAACCTGAGGGACGCGTTGGAGATGTATGAAACGTCTAAGAGGACTGGTAGAATACTTATTGTAGGTTTTCAGACTAGGTTTAAACCTGATTTAAACATGTTGAGGAACATGGTTAACGAAGGTGAACTAGGTGAAATCTACTATTCTAGGGCGATGGCTTTGAGAAGGTGGGGAATACCCCCAAGAAAAACCTTCATCAGCAGGAAGCTTGCGGGGGCAGGCCCGTTGTTCGACATAGGTTGCTACGCCGTTGACTTCACGATGTATATTATGAATTTTCCTCAGCCTAAATCGGCCTTCGGAGTGTTTTACACTAAATTCGGAAACAATCCTGAAATGGCTAAGCGAGGCTGCTGGGGTGGAACATGGAGCCCAATCGAGTTCGAGGTTGAGGATAATGCTTTCGGCATGGTTAAGTTTAAAAACGGTTACACAATGCTTCTTGAGACGAACTGGGCTTCATTCATAGATAGAGATAGGTTCAGCGTTGAACTACTTGGGACGAGCGGCGGAGCCCAGCTGGATCCGTTCGAAATATACAGGGAGATTCAGGGTGTTAGGGTGACAATTAGGCCACAGGATCAGATGCCAAACGTAGACATATATGAGATGAGAATCCGGAAGTTCATAGAGTCGGTTAAAGAAGGCAGGCCGCTGTTCTCTCCAGCCATAGAGGGACTCAGGGTTCAGGCTATTCTTGAAGCAATATACAGGTCTGCAGTTGAGGATAGGGAAATTCCTGTCGAATGGGACTTCTAAATCCTGTTTAAAAGAAAACCGCTTTTTCAAAAAATGAAAACGCTTGGATGAGGCTACCATATTAGGCGGGGAAAAACACGTATCCTTTAGCCATGGGCTGTCAAACGCGTTGAACCAAGTATTCCTTTATTGATTCGGCTGCGATCAAGCCTGATTTCAAAGCCGGCCCTATTAGAGAGGGCCCTGATTCAACGTCTCCAGCTGCGAAAACACCTTTCCAACTCGTCCTCCTCTTATCGTCCACAATTATCCTGCCATCTTCAGCCACACGTATCCTGCTCGAGTATCTCTTGAAGGGCGGTGTGGATAGTCCTCCTGTCGCAACTATTACTGAGTCGACTTCAAATGCTTTCTCCGACCCGGGGACAGGTATGGGAGAGGGCCTCCCACTCCCATCAGGAGGGCCTAGCTTAATATCCATGGTTATCATCTGCCTAACCCTTCCGTCTTCCCCCTTGAATCTGACAGGGGTCTTAAGCTCAACTATTTTAACGCCCTTCTCCTCAAGCATTTTAAGCTCTTTTTCACCCGCCGGCGCCTCTCTCCTGGTTCTCCTGTAAACTAGTGAAACCTCCTTAACACCTATTTCAAGAGCTAGTAGAGCCGAGTCTACTGCTGTTAACCCTGCCCCAATTACTGCTACGGAGCTTCCTAGGCTTGGGAGGCTTGAAGGCGGGGAGTAGCCGAACTTCGTCAAATAGTATTTTACGATATATGGTGCTGCGTGAAAAATGCCGTCAAGCTCCTCTCCTTCAACGTTCAGCTTCCGCGGCTCCCATGCGCCTGTTGCTATCAGAGTGGCATCATATTTCTCAACTATCTCGCTGAAATCGATATCGAAGACATCTGAATCGTGAACCTTCTTGCCGAGGTGAAAGTAAACCCCTTTCTCAGAAAGCTCTTTCACACCCTCCCTGACCCTTTTCTTCGGGACTCTAAACTCAGGGATGCCGAATAAGAGTAGGCCTCCCGCCTCTGGCAGCATATCGTAAACATCAACCTCGACTCCTTCGCAGATCAAGAAGCCTGCTGCAGTTAATCCCGCTGGCCCAGCACCGATTATCGCAACCCTCCCCTTTAATCGCGGAGCTATTTCCCTACATTTTATGAATTTCAAGGCGTTTGCAGGATTATTCTAGTCCTAAAAAACTTTTTGATACCGATATGTTTGCCCGTACAATTATTTGGGAGGAAACGCTTATTACAGGGTTACTGTGATTTCCGCCATGCGTACAAACTACATATTTGTAACCGGAGGAGTTATCAGCGGGATAGGGAAGGGTATTACCGCCGCCTCGATAGGTAAGATTCTCCAAGCGAGAGGCTATCGAGTAACCGCTGTGAAGATAGATCCTTATCTGAACTATGACGCTGGCACCCTCAGGCCGACTGAACATGGCGAGGTCTGGGTTACTGAAGACGCTGGCGAGATAGATCAGGATCTTGGACACTACGAGAGGTTCCTAGACATAAATATTCCTAAGAGGAACAATATTACAACCGGTCAAGTATATGGGGCGGTTATCGAGAGGGAGAGGAGGGGTGAATACTTAGGCAAGACGGTCGAGGTTATTCCGCATATAACTGACGAGATAAAACGCAGAATAAGGGCTGCAGCTGAGGAGGCTGAAGCCGACTTCACCATTGTCGAAATAGGGGGGACAGTCGGCGAGTATCAGAGTGAAATCTACTACATGGCTGCGAGAATGATGAAGGGTGATGGAGACAGGGTGATATTCATACACGTAGCGTATCTTCCGATTCCAAAGCACTTGGGTGAGATGAAGACTAAGCCGGTTCAACAATCTGTTGAAAAGCTAGGTGAACTCGGGATACAGCCGGATTTCATAATCTGTAGAGCTGAAGGCTTCATAGATGATGTGAGGAAGGAGAAAATATCAATATTCTGTAACGTTCCTAAAGACCATATTATCTCAAACCCTGACTTAGAGAACGTTTACGAGCTTCCATTAATATTTGAGCAACAGAACCTTGGAAAGAAGATCGTGGAAAAGTTCGGTATGGGGCTGAGGGAACCTAAGCTTGACGACTGGAAACAGTTCGTTGATGCTTTAAACAATGCTACGAGGAAAGTAAAGATAGGAATAGTTGGGAAGTATTTTGAGACTGGTGAATACAGGCTTCCAGATGCTTATATTTCTGTAATAGAGGCTGTTAAACATGCTTGTGCCACCTTTTTTGTTAAACCAGTATTCGCGTTCATAGATTCAACGGATTTCGAAATGGATTCTGACAGGCTTTCGATTCTTGATGAGCTTAACGGGGTGATTGTCCCAGGCGGGTTTGGTACAAAAGGTATTGAAGGTAAAATAGCTACAATAAACCATGTTAGGGTGAAGAAAATACCTTTTTTAGGCCTCTGCCTAGGGCTTCAGCTTGCTGTCGTGGAGTATGCGAGAAACGCGATCGGTCTTGAAAGAGCTAATTCAACGGAGTTTGACCCAGATACGCCTCACCCGGTTATTGATATTCTTCCGGAGCAGAAGGAAATATTGAAAGAATCAAGATATGGTGCTTCAATGAGACTGGGTGCATACCCTGCTGTTTTAAAACCTGGGACGCTTGTCTCTAGGCTTTACGGAGGGGCTTCAATAATTTACGAGAGACATAGGCATCGATACGAGGTGAATCCTAAGTATCATGAAAAACTTCAGAGCCACGGGATGATTTTTTCAGGAGTTTCTCCGGACGGTAGGCTTGTGGAGTTCATAGAGCTCGATAATCACCCATTCTTTGTAGCAACGCAGGCACATCCCGAGTTTAAATCTCGACCGCTTAAACCTGCTCCGCTTTTTAAGGGCTTTATAGATGCATGTATCCGAGGATAATTTTTCTTTTATTGAAATACCCTATTCTGCTCTTCTTAACTTCTCCATGGTGTCTTCTATTTCTCTGTATAGTTTAAACAATAATTCCTGCCAATTTCTCTTCCCAAGTTCAATTCTGTCCATTTCCGCTTCCAACATGCTTGTGAATTCTTCCGAAACAAACCTTGCAGTGTTTTCTTCTCTCTTAAGAAAGTTATAAATCGTTTTTCCTAGGCTCGTGGGTATGAGGAACTGCTTTCTCTCTATTACGTAGCCTCTTTCCAGCAAAGTTTGAATTATCATTGCGTATGTTGAAGGTCTACCTATGCCCTTTTCCTTCATCTCCTGCACAACGCTTGCCCATGTATGGGGATAGGCTTTGGGTCTTTCTAGAAGCTTTTTAGAAGTTGAAACCACTATTCTACCCTCAAATGATGGGTGAGTCTCTAGTGGGAGTGAAAGGTTAAAGCCTTCCTCCAGAATATCTGTAACAATCTCGATCTCTTTTTCAATATTAAGAGCTTTAACCCTCAGCCTTACGACTTTAACTTTACACTCCTTCAACTGACTTGCTATGAATCTTTTAAAAATCAAATCGTAAAGCATGGCATGATCTGTGTTTAAATTTTTTATCTGACCCACGGATATCATAGTCTTGATATCTTCAACATCAATCGGTCTTGTTGGCCGTATGCACTCGTGAGCCCTTTCCGTATCCCACATTCTTGGATGAAAATATGACGGTGAAAAATTTTCCTCTATATACTCTTTTGCTAGGGTGATGCCTGCTTCTGAAACCCTTACTGAATCTGTCCTATGGTAAGTTATGTAACCTGTTTCAAAAAGATCTTGTGCCAGCTGCATGGTTTTAGTGGGGCTGAACTTCAGTTTATCTGCAGCATCTCTAAGCAAAGTATCGGTTCTATATGGTGGAGGAGGAACTCTGGTTTCCACTTTTTCTTCCAAAACCTTAAGTTCAACTTCTTCTAGCATATCGATAAAGCTTTCCGCTTCTTTTTTATTTTCAAAAGGAAATTCCAGTCTAAGTGTCTTACCATTCTTCTTTAAATTTATCAATACTATGAAGAACTTCCTCTTGCTGAGATTGTCTCTTTCTATTATCCAGCCTAATACTGGTGTTTGAACTCTTCCGGCAGAAAGCCAGCTCTTATTGAAAGCCTTCTGTAAATATTGTGACAATTCGAAGCCGATCCACCTGTCCGCAATCCTTCTAACGAGCTGAGCCTGAACCATGTTAAAGTTGAAATTCCTCGGTTCTTTTATGGCTCTGATTATTGCTTTTCTAGTGACTTCGTGGAACTCTATTCGTTCAACCTGTTTGACAAAGGGTCTTAACAGAAGCATCAAATCGTACGAAATTTTCTCGCCTTCCGTATCTGGATCAGTAGCTATTAAAACTCTATCGCTCTCCATCCCTATGTCTATAAGGCTTTCCACGGCTTTCCCTCTGCCTTCTATAATCTCATACTCTGGAACTATCTTGTCACCTACAAAAACTCCGTGAAAATGCTTATTTTTCACTAAATCGAAAACATGGCCTAGCGAAGCTGTTATCAGCAGATAATTGTCTCCTGTAACCGTTTCATATACTTTATGTCCGTTTATCAGTCTAACCATCGGTCTGCCAAAGAAACTTGCTACAGTCCTGGCTTTATTCGGCGATTCCACAACAATGAGTGCGGGTTTTAAAATATCTTGCGTTTTTGCTCCAGCTCTACCTTCAAGTATTCTTTTCACCGCTTCTCTTTCTTCTTCAACTTCCTTTAGCAGCTTTTCTAACTCAATACTGTTTACGTCAACAAAATTTATCTCCTCGCCAAACCATCTCGCTTTCTTCTGAAGATGATGGAAAGATTTTTCATCATCAACCAATATAAGCGAAAAACCCTTTGTCAACCCCTGAGCATAAAGTCTCGAGGTCCTTCCGCTAGCTTGAAGATAGGCAGTGGCATCCGAAATTATTATTATAAATCCTTCCGTTGTCCTTCTTAAAGATACCTCTCTAGATCTTTCTATACTTTCTGAAACTTCCCTGTCTTCCAAGAACTCTGTTATTTCGCTTCGAATACGTTGTAAATTGGCTTTCGCCTTTTCATTAATAATTTTGTCTTCTTCAGAAAGAAAGAGTGATGAATGTTTCAGGAATCTCAACCAGCTGTCTATTTTCGGTAGAAATTTTTTCAAATAGTCGTGTTTGGAAGCTATGCTTCTAATGGAAGCGACAAGCCAAAGAAGATGCATCACGTTTTCCTCGATTCGAAGGCTTACAACAATCTTTGGAACGCCGAAGAATAACGCGTATTTGACGACGTGAGGCAGGTCTAAACCCCTCGCCAACGGGTTCCTGTAGCTTGCTATTCCAACTAAAACATCTATTTCCCCTTTCTCATATTTCTTAATGCTTTCCTCTCCAAGTTCTTCATATGAAAGAGCTTCAACTCCATTTTCCTGTAGGAGATGAACAATGTGGTTGACATATCCCCTGCCCTTTTCTGAGGGAATGAATACTAGTCCTCCCTTACCCAGTTTCTTAACCCAATTCACCAGGTCATTCTCCCCCTTAGAATAGGAGAAGGCGTCGACAACATTCCTAATGTAGAAGGCTGGTCTACCCACTTCAAATCCAAGCAGTTCTTTATATAACCTTATTCTACTACTTCGAGGATTAGAAGTTGCTGACGAAACAACTATTACTCCTCTCGCTTTCATAGAAATCTTTTTAATCTCTTCGCTGAGGGTCTTAATGTCCTCTTTATTTCTAGTTTTTCTTGTCTTTATTAATTTCATAGTCTTTTCAATGTCTTCCTTTTCAAAATTAATTAGGTATAATGATTTGTCTATATTTTTCGCTGTCTTTAGAAAGGAATCCACATCATCGATGAAGATAAAATCTAATGGCCTAGGCATGATATCGTAATTCCTGTATAAAAACATTGATGTTGAAACCATAATCCTGAAGTCCCCGTTGCGAACCCTTTGCTTAGCTTTCTCCCACTCTTTTTCATTCGCTTCTTCAAAAGCTATAATCCAGTTTCTGTCTACGACTTTCTCCAGTTTTCCCCTCACTTGTTCGACAAGAATCTTCGTCGGAACTATTATGTAGGATTTCTTCCCCTTTTCGGCCAGAAAAGCTGCTATACTTATCCCAAAAGATGTCTTACCGACTCCAGTAGGTGCCATAAGTGCGAAAGATCTTTTAAGGAAAACTTTTCTCGCCCAGAAAACCTGGAGGCTCCAAGGCGGAAATCCAAAGAAGCTTTTAAAGAAACGTATCCACTCTTCTTCAAGCTTCCTAACTTCTATTATTTTCCCAAGTTTTCCTGAGGCTATTTTATTAATTTCAATGTTCTCATGTGGTAAACACTTCTCGCATGGCAGTCCTTTCTCAAGCCTGGTTGAACTAATGTCTCCACCGCAACTCGGGCATAGTCCAGTATAGATTGCAATCATTATCCTAAGCCTACTGAATTTTAACCACCCTTTTAAACATCTCTAGGGCTGTCGCTTCATAAAATAAGTTTTTCGCATCTTTACAAGTCAGAAGGGTAAGTTGAGGTCATCTGTTTTTACATCCCTCGACCCTCTTCTCCTCACGATTTCTTGCAAGTTTATTTTTAAACCTGCCCATAAGTTTTTCGATAATTTTTAACACGCTAAAAGTTTCATACCTGTGCGTCATTGTTATTTTATGTCTGAAAGCTAATAAAGTTTAATTAACTTTCCGAATAGTGTTAGTGAAAGTTTGGAGAAGGAAAGAGAGGAGGGGAATGTAGAATATAAGCTTTTACTTAATACGAGTGATGAAAAGAGGCTTCAACAGCTCGCCACCCAGTTGAACTATAGACTTAACGAAGGCCGGGGGGAGGCTTTCTACGAAATAGGTGTAACCGATGAGGGTGAAGCCGTAGGTCTCACAGATGAAGAGGCAGAAGAGTCTTTGAAGGCTTTAGATATGATAGCTAAGACGATCGGTGCTTCCTGCATGATTACTAGGGTTGAAAGGGGGAGAAGGGGAAAAGTGCTGGAAGTACTTATAAGAAGAACTACGGATTTTCCGCCTGTTCAGGTCTCAGTAGCCCTCTTAGGAAATGTGGATTCAGGTAAATCTACGTTAAAGGGGGTGTTGATATCTGGCAGGCTCGACGATGGTAATGGTGCTGCAATGAGCATGGTTGCAAGATATCTTCACGAGATCAAGTTTAGAAGGTCCTCCTCTGTTTCAATCCATCTTTTAGGTTTCGACTCTAAAGGTAATTCGATAAATGATTCCTTGGGTTCTTATGACGAATCTAAGATTTTTCTGAACGGTTCTAAGATTATTTCTCTAATAGACCTGGCTGGTCATGAAAGATATTTAAAAACAACGATAAGAGGTATTCTTGGAAATCTGCCTGATTACGTTTGCATAGTTGTTGGAAGCAATGCTGGCCCTATAGGGACTTTTAGGGAACACCTCGGGTTGTCTGTTGCCCTAAAAATACCTGTCTTTATTGTTGTGACTAAGATAGATATCGCCCCCCCGGAAGTTCTTTCAAGGGCTCTTAACGATATTGAAACAATTCTAAAGCTTCCCGGGGTTAACAAGATACCGTTCCTAATAAAAAGCGCCAGTGACGCTTCTCTTGCATCAAGGGTGATGCCACACCTTAGAGTCTGCCCAATATTCTTGGTTTCAAACATTACTGGAAGAGGTTTAGTTGAGTTGAAGGCTTTTTTAAACGCTCTCCCCCCGAAAACGGATTGGGCTGAAAAATCCAATATGGAAACACTCTGCTTTATAGATGAGAAGTTTTATGTTGAGGGTGTTGGCCTCGTTGTAGGCGGGCTTGTCGAGCAGGGTGTTGTTAAGAAGGATGAGATGCTTCTACTCGGGCCTTTCGACGACGGCTCATTTAGAACAGTCAGGGTTAAGTCTATTCACGTAAACAGGGTTCACGTCGAAAAGGCTACTGCAGGCCAAATAGCCGCATTAGCAATAACTAACGTTGACTACGATGAGATTAGGGCAGGCATGGTTCTTCTGGATGTTGGGGCCAAAGCTTACGCGGTGAGACGGTTCACTGCTGAGGTTAGAATACTGCATCATCCAACCACCATAATGCTGGGCTACGAGCCTGTTATACAGACTAGGACTGTTAAGCAGGCTGCGAAGATAGTCAGGATGAGAAAACCGGCCCTGAGGACTGGGGACACTGATATCGTCGAGTTTGAGTTCATAAAAAGGCCTGAATACATTAGGAGTGGCGATACCTTTATCTTCAGAGAGGGGAGAACTAGGGGACTCGGCGTTGTTAGGAAGATTAACGCATAGTTTTCTCACATTGGTTTAGTAAGGCCTACGAGGAGAACCCTGAAATGATCTATGGAGTCTTCACACCTGTCGCATGTTTCTTCGATAGCCTTTAGAAATTCTGAGAGAAACAGGATTATCCTCGGGTCGACATCCGAGTATTCGCCGCCTAAAAGCGTTTTCCTAGCTTGAGCATAAAGCATGTCCACCTGCTTCTCGTCTTCTTCAACCTTATCGCTTAAAAGAACCGCTTTATCGTAATCCATGGATGCTAATGCAGCCAAGGCGTCTTTAAGGCTTAACGCGCATTCCCTCGTCTTATTGCACATTTCCCATATCTTCTCCCTAATCCCCTGTTTCAAACCGCTCAAGGGTAGAAACGTAAGTATTCTGCCTGCTCCGTGAGCATAGTCCGCAACCATGTCGACTTCCTTAGATAGCTCCATGAAATACTTCTTCATGTCTGGTGAAAGTTCGCTCCTAGCAATCTCGTCCATAACTTTCCGCCTGAGGAAATCGGCTTCCTTCTCCATCTGGTCTTGCCTCGCATACGTAGTGCCCACCTCATCTGCCTGCGCATCCATAGATGCTCTGGTAATGTTCAAAAGCTCGTTAACCACTTGGAAAACCTTTTCCGCGTGAGACGCCAGTAGCTCGAGCGACTTCGCCTTCCTCCTGTCCTTAAGCCACTCCTCCAAGTCTCTATACGGCAATCTGAACTTAATACAGCGAGATCTCGCTATATAAGTCTCTCCCCGGATGCTTGTAGACCAAGACATGCTCCTCCGGAAGCCTTATGCTTACAGACGAGCCTTCTCCTAGTTCTGCAACAGTAGAGTAGGGTTGTTTAACAACTATCCTCATGCCTTTGACATCGAGAATAAGCCGGCTGAACAACCCTTCCAGCGTTTTCTTCAAAACCCTCCCGCTAATGTTTCCCCCGATCTCTATAAGCTCGGGTCTCACCATTACTATAACCTTCTCCCCTGTTTGAAACCCCGTGTTTCTAGCCGTGATCACTAGGCCTCCCAGATCTATCAGAGCAGTGCCCTCATCAGCCTGAGCGACACTCCCCTCGAAAATATTGGATTCCCCTAAGAAATAACCTGTAAAAATCTTCTTGGGATGCAGGTAGAGGTCTACCGGCGTACCGTCTTCAACTATCTGTGCCCTTCTCATAACTATTATCCTGTCTGAGATCGCCATGGCTTCCTCTTGGTCATGTGTCACATGGATGGCTGTTAAGCCAAGGTCTTTAACGATTCTCCTAAGCTCGTATCTCAGCTCAGTCCTGACCTTCAAGTCTAAGAGCGAGAGGGGCTCATCCAAAAGCAGTAGCCTAGCGCTTGATGCTAATGCCCTGGCTAAAGCCGTCTTCTGCTGCATTCCTCCGCTTAAAGACCTCGGGAAATCATGGTAACGCTCCCTCAGCTTCATGAGTTCAAGCATCTCCATGGTGGTTGTTCTCACAACGCTGTTGTCCAGCCCTTTTGCCCTAGGACTGTAGGAAACGTTTCCACCGACATCCATGTTTGGAAATAATGCTATGTTTTGAAACACGTATCCTATTCCTCTTTCCTCCAGAGGCTTATCGTCGAAAAGCCTTCCATCCACGTAAACATGGCCCTCGTAATCCCCTATTATGCCCGCAATTATTCTTAGCAGAGTTGTCTTGCCACATCCAGAGGGGCCTATTATGGAAACATACTCCCCATCATCTACATTTATATTTACTTTATCTAGGGCTGTAAAACCCCCGAATTTCTTCGTGACGTTCTCCACTTTAACACTAGGCATTTTCAGACAGCCTCTATCTCTCCCATCAAACCCATGGGTGGCTGCTTAAACAGGTAGGTTTTTTCCCTAGGTATGGATAGCTGGAAGCTTGCTCCAATCCTGAATTCCTCTTTGATGAATCTCGGTAGCGGTATGTTCACAGTTATTTTCAATCCCCCGGTGAGTTCGAAAACCAGCTTAGAAAAGCTGCCGAGGAAGTTAACCTCCTTGAGACGCGCTGTTAAGGGTCCTCCGCCAACCCCTATGTCTTCACATCTTACAGCAGCTACAGCCAGCTCCCCCCTTTTGAAACCCTCATTGGACAATGCTTCAATAACTGTGCCGTTTCTAAGCTCTAGGGTGACGATCCGCCCATCAACCCTTCTAACAACACCTTCAAGGAAAACGCTTTCCCCTACGAAATACGCTGAGAAAACACTGTTAGGCTTGAAATAAACCTCCTCTGGGGGGCCTGTCTGGATGATTTTCCCACTCCTCATAAGGATCAACCTGTCTGCGAGGGACAATGCTTCCGACTGGTCGTGGGTGACATGGATCACCGTTAGGTTAAGCTCCTCAGCTATTCTGCTCAGCTCTCTCCTAACCTCCAGCCTAAGCCTAGCGTCGAGCGCGCCGAGAGGCTCGTCTAGAAGTAGGAGCCTTGCCCCGGTTGCAAGGCACCTGGCGAGGGCTACCCTCTGCTGCATTCCTCCGCTGAGCTCTCTCGGATAAGCATTTGCCCATTCTCCGAGTTTAACTGTTTCAAGAACCTCGGAGACCTTTCTCCTAGCAGTCTCCTCCTCAAAGCCTCTTGCGGTTAGGCCGAAGATTATGTTCTGGCTGACCGTCAGATGGGGGAAGAGAGCATAGTTTTGATGCATATAGACAGCATTTCTTTTTTCAGCCGGCGTTCCAGTAACCCGTTTCCCATCTATGTAAACATCGCCGGAATCGGGTTCAACAAGCCCCGCTATGATTTTGAGGAGCGTCGTCTTGCCGCTTCCAGTCGGGCCCAGGATGCAACTGTATTCCCCGTCGTCGAGCATCAGATCTATTTTGTCTAAAGCAGTAATTCTCCCAAACCTTTTAGAAACCTTCTCCAAAACAACCTTAGGCAAGTGCACCCCCTCCCTTGGTGTAAATGTATCTGAAGATTAGAAGGAGGACTATTGAGAGAAACATGAGCATCATAGTGCCGGCACCAGCTTCAATCCTCATCCCAGGCGACTTAACCCATTCAACCAGCAGTACTGAGACTGTTTTGAATGTTTTTGAAACTGCTAGCGTAGCACCAGTTTCGTTCACACTTCTCGTGAAGGTGAGGATTACTCCGGATAGGAAGGAGTACTTCGCAACCGGGAGCACGATTGACCTGAAGACTGTGAAGGGCGTGCCCCCAAGGGTTCTTCCCGCTTCTTCAAGTTCCACCGGGATGTCTTCAAGGACTGAAACCGTTGTTGCAACCATGTAGGGATAGGTGATGCAAAGGTGTGCCAGGAGAACGAGAATAAAGTCTGATGCTCCAGAAGTGCCCCAGAAGAGGCTTAGTGAAACTCCTAAGGCGACTGATGGCATTATTATGGATGTGTTGCTTAAAGCCTCTAGAATCCTTGAAACAAATCCTCCAAGCTTTCTCCTGACGATTATTGTCGCCATCGGCAGGCTGAACATGACGTTTATCAAGGTTGTCAATAGAGCTATTACATATGAGTTTAACACGCTTACCCCGTATGTGGACCATGGTCCCTGGAGGGTGAAAATTTTTCCCAGCAAGTCGTAAGAAAGCATTGAATTTATTCTGGCTAGAACCATGTAGCAAGCGGGCAGGAGTACTAGAAACAGGAAGATGATTATTGCGAACAGGTCTCTAATGCGGGTGACGCCTTCGCTGCTTAAAGCCGCCTCGATTCTATGAGATTTTCTAAAGGGTATTCTTAACTTGAAGCCAAACAGTCTTAAACCCGCCAGTATCAGTATTGAGAGAACTATCAGCACGAGGCTTACGAAAACCATTGGTGGAACCATTCCAGCATCTATAGATTTCTTTATGAACACGGGCCCGTTTTCAAAGCTTCCCGCAACCATTATCGTTGCACCTGTTTCAGAGAGCGATCTTGCGAAAGACAGGATTAGTGAAGTGATTATTCCTGACTTGAGCATTGGAATCGTTACCGTCCTTGCGGTGGTGAAGGGGCATGCGCCCAGCGTCCTAGCTGCAACCTCGTACGTAGCCTCTATATCCATAAGTTTGCCCACGAGAATCCTCACAACCACAGGGTAGGAGAAGGCGAAATGAAGTAGTAAAACAGTTATTAAACCCGGTGAAATACCGTTGAAACCAATAATGGAGAAGGGTGTTTCCTCGGACCAGAGCAGGAGCGTCGAATAACCCAGTATTACAGTCGGCACTATCAGTGGGAAATCCACAAGGGAATCCACAATGCTTAACCACCGGTATTTCTTCCTAGCGATAATCCAGGCGAGGGGCAAGCCGGCTGCCACATCCAGTGCTGAGACAATGCCCGCTATGATTATGGATGAAAATACTGCTGTTAGTGATCTATGCAGCAGCTCTGGATCTGACACTATATTCATAACTGTATCAAACTTAAGCAGGATTCCAAGCAGAGAAGGGAGGAGAATAATGCCGAGGAAGAAGATTATTGAAGACAAGTAAAGGGAATAAGCGATTGTTTTCTTCTCAGAGAGCTTGTCCAGCCGAGCGATAATACTCCGCCTCATCTCTCTAAACCGGCTTGTTTTTCCAGTTTCAACGGCTGGCAAGCTCTGGCACCATTCGAAGACTAGTGTTTAAAACCTTTATGGTTCAGCCTGAAACTTTTTTCCAAGAAGCGTTACGCTTAAATCCTCCTCGCAGAATAATAAATCTTTACCAAAAATCCTAGCAAGCCTCTTCTTTCACTGTCTTAACCTGCTTATGGAAATGTTTATTTTAAAAAGAAAGATAATAGAAGTCCGTAAAAGGTTATTAACGGGATTCCAACTGTAAGTGTGAATCCTAGAAGTATTGTGGTGAACTCCAGGTCTAGGTTTTCAGTGGATGCGTGCACAATCGTCATGAATGCTGGGGGGAGAAGCGCCACCATAACTGTAACTATTGATGCTTGCAAATTTAAGCCGAATAGGCTTGCCAGGGTTAATCCCGCTAAGCCTCCGATAGGGATTTTAATGACCGTCGCTGCAAGAATATGTTTAACAATGTTTTTCGACGGAAGCCTTATGAACGCGCCCACCGAGATAAGCATTACAACAATGTTTGTAAACGATACTAAGCTGGTCAAGAACCTGAATGATTCCGGCAGCCTTAATCCGTAGAGGTTGGCAGCAAGGCCGAGGATTATCGAGAGAATATAGGGTTGTGTAAAAAGCTCTTTAAAACTGGTCTTAAGAGATCTTTTCCTCTGGGAAGGGTTGAATCTCGATGCGACCAGAAACGCTATTGAAAAAACATAGAGGGAGTTGCCTATGTCAAGCAACGAGGCTGTCGTAACGCCTTGAGCGTTAAAAAATAGCTCTATAAACGGTAAACCTATTATGCCTATGTTTAAAGTGCTGCACCCCAGTAGGAAAGCACCCCTCCTAGCCCTATTCAGGTTCAGGCTTCTCGACGCGATTAACGCTATGGCTAGGAGTAGAAGATTAAGCATCAGTCCGATTAATGGAAGCAAACAGTCCCCTGAGGATATTTTTACAGCGGCGAAGGAGCGAAAAACTATGATGGGGAGAAGGAGGTTGATCGATAATGATAAAAGCTTCTTGCAAAACTCTTCGCTAATCAGTTGAAGCTTTCTTAAGAATATGCCTAATGAAAGGAGTGCAACTATTTCGAACATCGTTTCAAACAGGCTTGCCAATGCTCAAGCCTCAGCCGGAGGTTTATTAAACCTTTAGAACGCTCTATGTAAAAGATTAGAATTAAAGTTTTTATAAAAACTAGTTTTAACCCTTAAAGATAAACCGATATGAGAATTGGGAGGGGCATAAGGGTTAAAAAGCTGTTTGGCGAGCATGTTTTAAGAATACTCAGGGCAAGAAACCTTGTTGACAAGTCTCTCCTCATTAAAAGAACAGGAGATTTTCTAGTTATACCCCTCGCTGGGGAAGTTCAGAAGGAGGATTTGAGAGAGCTAGGCGTTGAAGTAGATTTGGTGGTTGAAGAGTTTGAGGAAGCCACCAGAATGCCAAGCCTATTTGAAAACCTCAGGGGTATTCTGTCAGAGGAGGATCTCAAGAGCATCCCTAGGTCTTACGATGTGATCGGTGATGTCTGCATTCTTCAGCTCCCCCCTGTGCTTTACGATCGCCGCAGGGTCATTGGAGAAGCGTTTCTAAAATCTATGAAGAACATTAGAATAGTGCTCAACAAGACTGAACCTCTTTCAGGCGAATACAGGGTTGGGGGATACGAGCTTTTAGCCGGAGAGGGTGGGACGGAGACGATCTATCGGGAGCATGGTTGCGTTTTCAAACTCGATGTTTCAAGGGTTTTCTTCACGCCGCGGCTCTCAGCCGAAAGAATAAGAGTGGCCTCGCTGGTTAAGCCTGGAGAGGTTGTCTGCGACCTTTTCGCCGGAGTAGGGCCCTTCAGCATAATTATCGCGAAGAAGAATCCAGGTGTAAAGGTTCATGCCTGCGATATAAACCCTCATGCCTACCAATACCTTGTTGAGAACATAAGGTTGAACAGGGTTGAAGACAGAGTTAAGGCGTATCTAGGGGATGCTAGAGAATTATCCGTGACTGATTTGAAAAACGTTGGGGACAGGATTATTATGAACCTACCGATGAGTTCTGAAATGTATCTTGATGCTGCTAGAAACTCGCTTAAAAAACAGGGGGGTGTAGTGCATCTTCACATCTTCTTAGAAAAGGATACTGATCCTAATGAAAAGTATGCGGGTATTGAGGAATCTTTCAGGAGGCTTGGCTGTGAAACCCGGCTCTTATCGTCGAGAAGGATAAGGGAGGTTGCTCCTTTCAAATATCACTGGGGGTTTGACATAGAGGTTAAGCCGAAAAAGTAATTAGCACGCATCGTTACGCTCCCCTTTCTAGCGGTAAAAATCCGCGTTATGATACTATTCTTTTCTTCCCACCTTACTCATAATAAAAGTGTGGAGGAATCAAATGGAAACAGCTTCAAGACTTCGAAACTTTTCAAACAACCTTTCGGCTCTGGCTCTCATCCCCTTTGGGAGATTGGGGTCAGCGTAGCGCGCGCTACCGGACTTCCCCCGCCCCCATAAATAATCAGTTTATAAATATTGCCTGTTAACCTGAGAAAAAATTAAATAATGTTTACGTTTTACAAAAGGGTTCCCGCGACCATGGTTAAGGTAAACTATCATATTCACAGCACGTATAGCGACGGTCGAGCCACCATACTGGAGTATGTTGAGGAAGCCGTTAGAAAGGGTTTTCACGAGATCGCCTTTACTGAACACTTGGCTATACGGCCGGGGTCGATGAAAAAACTGTATTACTCTATAGATGCTTCTAAAATAGGGGATTATATTGAGGAGGTTAGGGAAGCTGAGAAGAGTTTTAAAGGCTTAAAGGTTAAGGCGGGTTTGGAGGTTGACTACTTTCCAGGCTCGGAATCATTGCTTAAAGATATCTTTGAGAGTAACGATTTGGATTTCACCATGGTGAGCATCCATTGGATAGGCGAGTTTTGTCTAGACTGCGTGAAGTACAAGAAGGCTTTCGAGATCGCTGTTAAAGAGGAGGGTTTCGACAAGTTCTACTCGAAATACTTGAGGCTTCTAGGGGAGGCTGTGGAGTCAGGATTATTCAAAGTTATAGCGCATTTCGACGTAGTTAGGAACTGGGGTTTCAAAACCTCAAGTGATTTTAAGAGGGATGAGCTCAAGATCCTTGAGAGAGCAGGCATTCTGGAAATGGCTGTCGAGGTTTCCAGCAAGGGTTTGAGAAACCCCATTAACGAACCATATCCGGCTAGGAGGATTTTAGAATACTGTGGTTCCCTCCACATACCGATAACACTGGGTACTGATGCCCATAGGTTGAATGAGATTGATGCAAACTATGATTCTATAGTTGAGTATGCTAGGTCCGTAGGCTACTCGGAGCTAGCCACGTTTAACAGGGGGAAGCTGGCGTTAGTTTCCCTTTAAGAATTTCCGAACCATCGACCTAAGCCACCCTCCATCTTTCTGACCCTGTATTGTTCAGCCTCCTTAAGAACCTCCCTGTAAAGCGGATACTTGATTCTCATGATCGCCTCCCCTAAGCTTAGCCATTCGAAGCCCTCGTGCTCCCAGGATACTGACACGTTTTTACCTAAGGCTTCTCCGAGAAATAGGACTAAGGTTTTGCTGACAAGCGTACCGTCATCTCTTCTATAATAGTAGTTTAAAACCTTCCTGAAGCCAGGTATGACTCTAATTTTATCTATCCCGCTTTCCTCCTTTAATTCTCTTAACGCTGCTGTAAGTTCGTCCTCAGCCTCCTCTATATTGCCCTTCGGAAAATCGAGCCTTCCTCCAACTTTTAGAAACAGGTATTTCACCTCACTATTTTCCCTTGTAAAAACTATGAAGCCGGCGGACTTTTCTTTCATCCGGGGGCTGGACAATAAGCTTTAACCTCGGCTTCCCTTTATAAGTGTTTTCGGGAAAAGCTTATTTCATGCCTTTAATATATTAACATGATGAGTCATGGAGAAGGAAGAGCTTTTAAAAATGCTCAACCATGCGCTTGAACTCGAGCACGCGGCTTATGTACAATACCTCAGCCATGCCGAGCTGATAGATGGTGAGAACGCTGAACCTTTGATAGAGAGGCTTAAGGAAATCGCGAACGATGAGAAAACCCATCAGGAGAAGTTCAGGTCACTGATAGGCATGCTTGGGGGAACGCCTAGCATGAGTATTGCAGAAACCCATCCGGCTAAAACCGTTAGGGAAATACTTGAGCAGAACCTGAAGGATGAGAAGGAGGCTGTTGACACTTACAGGAAGATATACGAGGCAGTAGTCAGAGGAAGAGGTAGAGGATACTATGACATGCTTCTTGAACATGAAATAAGGCACATTATAATGGATGAGCAGGAACATATAACTGAGCTAGAACTACTACTAGGAAAGTCGGGTGAAAGCTACTAAAAATTCTTATTTTTTAAACTTATTGGAATATCCAGCTGGGATTAGCTTCCCCTTTTTCAGCTATGCTTTTGAATGCTTCCCTGTCCGTAATCTCCTTCACTGGTTTCATCAGCATCCCCTCTTCTTCAGGCGACATGGAGAAGTTTGCCAAGTATGTTTTCCCATTCAAGTATCTTAAACGGCCCATGATTTCCTCAGCTATCCTGTTGTCAACCTCCTTAAATTCTTCAGGTCTTATTCTAAGCCCATTCCAAGGTTTTAAGCCCATTACGAACCCCCAATCGTCGCAGAAGCTTTTAACGTACACGTGCAGAGGAATCGAGTTTCCGAAAACCCTTCTAACGGTCCAGAATATTCTCCTAAACTGACGGCTCTGAAATGCGGTTGCCTGAGTTATGAAGGTGCCACCCGGCTTAAGGGCATTGTGAACCATCCTGTAAAACTCCTTAGAGTAGAGTAGAACAGACGGACCACCCTCCACCGGGTCTGTTAAATCAATTATTATAGAATCATAATAATTCTTCTTTCGCGATATGAACTTCCTCGCATCAGCAAAGTGAATCTTAACCCTCCGGTTCTTCAAGGATCCCTTGTTTAAGCGTTGAAGATATTTTCCAGACACTTCAACAACCCTCCTATCAATGTCTACAAGATCCACATGCTCAACCTCCCTGTATCTTAAAACCTCTCTGAGCGCGCATCCGTCTCCTCCCCCGAGTATGGCTATTCGCCTCCGGTTTTCAGCGTTTAGAAGCGGCACGTGCACAAGAGTCTCATGATACTTGTATTCGTCGTACTCCGCAACCTGAATAAGGCCGTCGAGCAACAGGCATAATCCGAATTCAGGCGACTCCAGCACCTCTAGAGTTTGAAACCTTGTCCTCTCAGCCAGCAGGATTTTGCTGACTCTGAAGAGAAAATAGTTGTTAAAAAGGTCGAGTGTTAAGTATCTTGTTCTCGTTAACCTGGACATGTTCCAACACTCCTCGTCTAAGCTCCCTGTACCTCACCTTTTTAGCTTTCAGAGCCCTACTGATATGTTTGAGAGCCAGCCTCGGCATGCTTCTGTTTCCACATGTGAAAACGTCTATGGCTGCATAGCCGTACTCCGGCCAGGTGTGGATGGCTATGTGGGACTCCGCTATGACAACAACCCCGGAGACTCCTTGAGGTGTGAATTTGTGGAACTTGTAGTCGATTATCCGTGTCTCCGCCTTTTCAGCCGCCTCTATGACTGTTTTCCTAACGTATTCTAAGTCGTCTAGCAGTTCTTCATCGCAATAGTAGAGTTCCGCTATTATTTGCCTACCTAAACACATTATTCCGCTCATTTCTGATTTTTTAGGATAGTGTATAATTAAAACGATTTAAATTTTACGGTTAGACATTAAAAATAAGGTTAAAACGTTTTTTCTTGATGAAAACCGATTTGAAATAAAAATTATAGTAGAATGCTAAGTGATATTTCTCACAGTCTATTTTTCAGCTTCAAAAAGCATTTTTCTTCATTTTTTTTAATTTTAAGAAGCTCAACGCTTCTTTCCAAGTCTTATTTTTCTGCAAGCAACTCCGACATATAAAGTCTAGTAGACGTTTTTCAAAAGCAGGTCTAAATACCTATAGCCACCGTCAGGCAACACTGTAACAATGCTCCCGCCCTTGAAATCCCCAGCTGCTTTCAAACAGGCTGAAACGTTCGCCCCAGAGGATACTCCGCAAAGCAAGCCTTCTGTCCTAGCCAGCTGAATGGTTGTCTGAACCGCCTCCTCATCGCTCACAAGCACCACCCCGTCGACAAGGCTCAGGTTATCCCTGAGGATCTTTGAGACAAAACCTTCCCCAATGCCTTCTATCACATGCGGTATCCCAGCTATCTTCGACGCTTCCCTTCCGTAAAACATGTTGTAGAGCGCTGGGGAATTCTTAGGCTCGACCGCGATTAAACGCATATTTGGGTGCTTCTCCTTCAAAGCCTTTCCCACCCCTATAAGCGTCCCACCGGTTCCCACTCCCGCGACGAAGGCGTCGATACTCTCATCCAACTGTTTTAGAATTTCCCTACCGGTACCTTCATAATGGGCCCTAACATTATCCTCGTTTGAAAACTGGTTGACTAGGAAACCGCCAGTCTTATCAGCTATTTCCCTCGCCTTTCTGACAACGCTCTCCATACCCTCCTTCTCGGGAACCAAAACTATCTTAGCGTTTAACGCGTGCATCATCTGCCGCTTAGCTTTAGCAGTGTTATCCGGCATCACAAGGATGGCGTTATAGCCCTTAACTGCAGCAACCATTGCAACAGATATCCCTGTGTTCCCGCTGGTGGCCTCAACAATGGTTGAACCAGGTTTGAGAAGCCCCTTCTTCTCCGCAGACTCGATAATATACAGGGCTATCCTATCCTTTATGCTTCCGCTCGGATTTAGAAACTCGAGTTTCGCAAAAATGTTTACGCCTGCTTTTTCAGAAATCTTGTTCAACCTCACTATTGGTGTTTCCCCTATTGCGGTAAGGACGCTGGAGGCTACCCTGTTCCTCGCCAAGCCTCGGCTAAAAACTAATTGATCCACTTATAAACTCTTGCAGAATGTTATTAATGAGTAGTATTAATGCTTCTAAGCATGCATTGCCTTTCCTGAGAATAAAAAACATCTCTAAGCTTAGCAAGGGATTAGGAAGGGTTTCTGTAAAGGTGCACTGGATGCTATGATAGGCGTGCGGTTCCCCTGAACATGATTACCGTTCTCCCGTTTTCAAAGCTGCATGCGCCTAACCCTCTTAAAGCATATAGTCCGCCTCCCATCCAGAAATAACGTATGTGAAGAACCATGCTTGAACCATCGCTGCATCTGAGTCTAAGAACTATAATGTTTCTCTTATATAAAACTACACCCCTGGCTTCCGTAATCTCATAGGTTGTTCCGCAGATTACAACGCTTCCCTCAACTGTTTCTACAGGGATAAAGTTCTCTCGTCTCTCTCCAAGGTTCAAGGTTAGGCTCAGACACAGACCCATCTTTTCCCTGCCTCCATCGATTTTTCTTACAGCCAATCCCTTCGCATTTATAGAGACGGTTGATTTTTCCCTCATTGGCGTCTGCTCTTGCTCACCGCTGATTCGTAAAGATAGAATTGTCAAGACTAGTATTGCCAATACGCTTGCAAACGCCAGCCATTTGAACTTGCTCATGTTTCTCATGTTCATCACCTCCCTTTAAAGCATTCCCCATCTGATTTTTATACGTGAGGCATGATTCGTATGGATGAATCATCCATAAACTTAAAAAGCATGAAAAGTAAACTTTTTGAAGAAGCTTGGACGGTTTACTACTGGTGTCGATTCTAACCGAGCCGGTGAGCGCAGTGATAAGCTTCGCCATAGGCTACTATGCTTATAAAAGTTTCAGAATGTCTTCGATAAGAAGACTTTTTCTGCTGCATTTGGGGTTTGTAATACTTGGAGTAGCCCTCTTGCTTCGCTTCGTAACCTTCAGCTTTCTCACCTCTCTGCGTTTTTCTGAGCTGGAAATTCGGTCTCTGCTGAGAATAGTTTCTATGGGAGGGTTGGTTTTCTCCTCTTTAAGGCTGGTTGCCTACGTTCTTTTTTCGATCTCATACACTTCTCCACCTGAATCCTTAGATAAGGATGAAAAAATGCTGGCTGTTCTACCTGGTTTCTACTTGGTATTCTTCAATCCCTTTTTAGAGTTGATGTCTCTAGCGATAATCGGATACGTAGTGGCCCGGGCACTACTCCTGTTTATTTATAAAAGAGACGGTAATTCGCTTCTAGTTCTACTAGGCTTTACCTGTTTCTTCACGAGCCACCTGTTCTTTCTTTTCACCACAATCGCTGAGCGCCTAATGTTTTTAGGACAGGTTGTTCAACTTTTCGGCTTCATATTCTTTTTAATAATGCTAACACGGGTGACTAGGACGGGTTGACTGCTTCAAAGCCCTATCGTTCTAAAGCAAGGATCTACTTTGACATTTTGACTAAGATCGTTGAGGAGGGCGGTAGGGCTGGTCCCACACGTATACTTTACGGTGCAAATCTTTCACACGACCGGTTAACGAAACACTTGACACAGCTTATCAACCTGGGGCTGATTGTCGAGGAGAAGGAGTATGACAGGGTTTTTTATATTGTAACTGAAAAAGGGATGAATTATATTCAAGAGTTCCGGAGGATACAGGCTTTCGCAAAGGCATTTGGAATACCCGTCTAGTATGGCAAGAGATTTGACTTGATTACTTAAAGCAAGCTCATGGAAAGGTTTATGAGTATAGACAGTTTAATATTTTCACAATGGAGATAGTTGCAAAGATCAACGAGCCCCTTCACGGTTATGTTCAGGAGATAGTGCTAATCCCCGTGAGCAAGCTTAAGGTTATAGAGGTTCAGAGAAAACCCTCCGCTCCACACGTTAAGAGGCTTAAAAGCTCGATTAAGAAAATAGGTTTCACAATACCGCTGATAGTTGTCAGAAGGGGGGAGGAAAACATAATAATAGATGGTCAACACAGGTTTCTTGCGGCGAAGGAGCTTGGACTAAAAGAATTGCCTGCGATAGTAATACCTGAAAAGTATGCTCATAACCTGATGGAGCTAAACGTTGAGAAACAGATGTCTCTGAGGGAGAGAGCGTATGTTGCGCTCAATGTTTACAGGATCTACCTGAGCGAGAATCCCTCCATGAAGGAGGACGACGGGAGGATAATGGACTCTATCGAGTACGCGTACTACGTCACTCTCGGGATGGCATACGAGAAGAAGCCCAGGACGTCCGGCTCGCCATACGAGCCCCTGCTGAAGAAGGTGGACGGCTTCCTCTCGAAGCCCTTGAAGGACGCCGTCAAGGAGAGGGAGAGGAGGGCGGACGTCGTGATAGAGACGGATAATTTAACCAGAGAAGTTGTGAAGAAAGTCAAGGAGTTAGGGGTGGAGCACGAATTCCTGTATAACGAGGTCGTGTCCTTCTGTAACCCGCTAAAAAGAAAGAGAAAGGTTTCGCAGAGCTTCGACAATATTTTCAGCGCGCTTCAGAAGAACTTGAAGGACCTGGCTCAAAATCCAGAGAAGATTTTAAAGAAATAGTTTAAACGTTTTCTCTTTCAAGGCTTAGTGATCATTCTAACAGTTGCTAACAGTAGCACGATGCCCAGCAACATCTTTAGAAAACCTTCGCTGGCCGCAGTTACGAAACTGGCTCCAATATACGAGCCCACGACCGAGGCGGAGCCCATGATTAATCCGACGGCAACACCATAATTGTTCAAATGGCCTATGCGCCAATGCTTCATAAAGCCAGCCAGTATGGTTGGGATGGAGACCAGTAGGCTAACTGTGCCTGCTGTTTTAACCGGTAGGCCGAAAAGGTAGATGAGAGCCGGGATTCTATATTCTCCTCCGGCGACTCCAAGCAGGCCTGAAACAATCCCGATTAGAAGACCAACAAGTATGGATAAGAAGGTTTCCATCGGATGCGTGAGTGGAATGCTTAACGGTTCCCATTCTATCAGCGGGTCTAAAACCATCCTTAACCCTGCTGCGATCAACAGCAATATTAGAAACTTTCTCAACAGGCTTTCGTTTATCTTTCCAGACAGGTTTGCACCAATATACCCGCCTATGATTGAACCGGAAGACATGAGGAGCCCCATGTTGATCGCGCTGAATGTGATTAAGCCAGCCTGATACCTAACGGTGAAAGAGACGGAGACTGTTAAAAGCCCGATGAACAGGTTCGTAACTATTGAGAGCAAAACTGGCGTTTGCAGCAGGTAGAGCAGGACGGGTATTCTGAACTCTCCTCCCCCCACGCCCAGGAGTCCGGATGCTAAGCCGATTAAGAAACCGGAAAACATACACGTTAAGAGTCTTTCCAAGTTGAACTGTTGAACAGCGTTTTTGAAAGCATTATCAGTCATTGCTAATGCCTTCCAACAGGCTGGCCATGTGTTTAAATAGTTTGTTCCGAAGTTCATTCAGCAATTATTCTCTCCGAAACCGTTGAGAAAACATTCTTAGAATAGTGCAAGACCGGCTGGAAGTCAAGTTTACTAACATGCTCTTTAAAGACTCTTCCGACCACCAGCCAGTGGTCCCCGAACTCCTTGAACAGCTCCACTTTGCACTCCAGCTGGACAGGCATGCTTCTTAAAACAGGTGGCTTAACAGTCTCAGCCTTCTCAGTCTCCAATCCCAGTAGAGCAAACTTGTCAACCTCCCTCCCGGATTTCGTGCCGCAGGCCCACACAACGTTGATCATCTCTCTTGAAGGGATGGCTAGCACGAATTCCCCCACCTCCCTCAGATTTTCAAAGGTCTTCCTCCTAGGAGAGACGGAGAACGCAACATACTTGGGCTCGAAGCTCACGGGCATTAGGAATGAGAATGCAGCGATGTTTGGTTTACCCTGGGAGTCACAAGTGATAATTAGGCCAGTCATCCTCGGGGCGATTTCCTCGCTTATCCTCGCCATGTTTTGATAATTAAAGACAAGTATTTGTTAACTTTTTCCCTCGTGAATCTCCCTTATTTTCACAAGCTCCTAAAGTATCTATTGCCATGGCGTGCCGCCCTCTTCATAATAATTCTCAAATAGCGCGCGCTTCTGACAAATTTATTTCTCCTCTCGCCTCGTGAACATAATGTACGAAAGCATCATAAATATTATTGGGTATAGTATTAGAGCCATTATAGATATTGGATACTGTGAAAACACCTTAATCAGGTTCAAGACATCTTGCTTGCTTCCTTTGGTAAGAACCGGACCTGTTAATGTGTTATAGTGGTTATTAATTGAAAAAATTTGGATCATGTAATTTAGCTCGCTGTATTTTTTAAAATAGTCCTCGGCATTTGCGAAGGAGGGAAAACCCAGCATCATAAAAGCGATCATCGTGGATATTATTGGCATTATGATCGTGAAAAATGCCCAGAGTGCAATACTGGCCATGAGCGAGAGGCTTGACTTATTTAAGAGGGTTGAGAGAAACAATGAGAGAGCATAATACGCAAAAGCGAACATTAGCGAGAATGTTGAGAATAGAAATAGCCTTGCAATATCGTCGAGGTCTATAGTTATGCCGTGAAGGAATATGGTTGCTGGGACTGTCAGGAAAGTAGAGGCGAAAAGCGTGATTCCCATTATGGCTAAGGATGCGATGATTTTACCGTTCACCACATCCTCTCTATAAACAGGTCTTGACAGGAGAATCCGCAGGGTCCCGCTCTCCCTCTCCCTTGAAACAGCGTCGTAGCCGAAGGCTATGCCGAGGAATGGGGCTATAAGTGATACTGATGAACCTGCACTCGAGAAAATCTGTGTTATCCTGGTGGGACGCGTCTCTTCAGACATTATCGAATATGCGACTGAAAGGTAAAAGGTCATAGTCACGTAAAATAGGAGAAAAAGTGCAATTAATAACCATAGTCTTTTGCTTATTACAGCGTCTGAAAACTCCTTTCGTGCGATTATCAGTATTCTCTTCATAGGTTGCAGTTTCTCTCTCCTAATGGTTTCCATTTTTCACCCTACTCCTTCAGAGTAAAACCTGTATAGGTCCTCCCATTCAGGCTTTGAAGATACAAGAGCCTCAACGGAGTATTGACCCCTACTCAGCAAGGAGAATAATTCTCCACCAATGTCGCTTCCCCCTATGATGGATACCTTTCCCTCGTCCTCTATCCTGACCTCCATTACCTCTGGCAGTTTTTTAACCTCCTGCAAGAGCCTCCCAACATCCTCTGGCTTCTTAAGGCGAATCTCATAGCTATAACCTTTCGCACCCCTCATTTTTTGAGTAAGTTCCTCCATACTTCCCTGGGCAACTATCCTGCCTTTCCTAATCATAGCTGTATGAGTGCAAATCATTCCTAGGTCGCGCAGAAGGTGCGTTGAAAGGAAAACGGTCTTACCTTCCTTAACGATGTCCTGCACGAATCTCCTGAACTCCATAACTCCGTCAGGATCAATCCCTACGGTTGGCTCGTCGAAAATCAGCATCTCAGGGTCTTTCAACAAGGTTTGCGCTATTCCAAGCCTCTGCTTCATCCCCCTGGAGAACGTTGATACTTTAGCGTTAGCCCTTTCCTCTAAGCCGACTTTCTCCAAAATTTCTTCCGCTCGCTGCTTAACCATATCGGCAGGTATCCCGTCCAACAGGCCGAAATACTTAAGGTTCTCAAGCGCAGTCATGCTGTCGTAGAATCCGAAGCCTTCTGGAAGCAGCCCAACCCTACTCCTTATCTCCAAGGATTCGCGGAGCACATCGTAACCTAAAACCTTAGCACTTCCTTTCGTCGGCAAAGTTAAACCCATTAGTATAGATATTAGTGTGGATTTTCCAGCCCCATTCGGGCCGAAGAGCCCGTATATGCTGCCCTTAGGAACCTTAAGGTTAACATTGTCTAGAGCTATTACCGGAGGATTCCCCTTGAATATTTTCACGAGGCTTTCACACTCTATTACAAAGCTCATACTTTCCCCGCCCCACAGCACTCCACTGTTTTTACGGGTGGAAGGTTAAAAAGGTTACACCTATTGCCACATGGAAAACTCTTCAGCCTTCCACAGGCTATGCTCGTCTAATGTTTTCCAGAAAAACGTTTTAAGTCTGAGCCTCCACTTCTCTGAAGCCGTTCTCAACATACTGTATGCCTCTCCGAAGCATTTTGAAAACCTTCTTGCCAGCCTCGACGCCTGTTTCACTAACAAGACCCCTCTTGATCAGTATGCTCATGTACTGCCTAGGGTTTTCAAGCCCGCTAAGCCTAGCCTCCTCCTTAAGCTTCTCAATATCCTCGTAGGTGAAGTCTCTTTTCTCAACCATGTACAGATAGTAGCCGATCAACAGTATCTTCTCATACCCCTTAAGCATATCAGGCTCCTTTCCGATCCTCTTCGCTTCCTCGGCAAGAAACTCTGTGAAAGTGATGCCTTGTAGGGGTGGCTGGGGTTCAATTATTCTAGCGGCCTCAATCCTCTCCTGGAGAAACTCGCTCCTAAGCCTCTCGAAAGTAGTCTCCACAAACTCCCTGCTGCCCCAGACCTCCACCTCAACGTCTCTCCTCCTAACCCTCACACCATATTCTAGCTCCTCGCCTTGCGTATTCAAGCCGGAAACATGCTTCTCAAAGGAGATATAAGGCTTTCTCACGAGAGGAACCTGCTTATCTCTCTGGAAAGGTTTTCGATTTTCAAATGGGCCCGCATGTCTTCCCTCCAGTCAGGGGGAAGCTTATCCCTAACCCTCCCATATACCCTACTATCCATGATTACTATGACTCCCCTGTCATGCTGGCTTCTTATCAGCCTGCCAGCCATCTGGGCCAGTGTGACTATGCACGGAGTAGTGTTCGCATATTCGAAAGCTTTTTCGCCAAACTTCTTCTCATAGTATTTTAAAAGAGCCTCATGCATCTCGCTCCTCTTAGGATAGGGTAGGCCAACTATCACGACGGCGGAGAGGAGGGAGGCGCCCTCGCTAGTAAGGTCCACGCCCTCGCTTATCTTGCCTCTCGCCACACCTACCGCTACGCACCTATCGTTCTCCCTCAGGAACTTGAGCACTTCCCTAACCCTTGTCTTCGCATCCTCCCTAATTATCGGGCGGTTTACCACGAGTCTTGCCGAAGCCTTCTCCATCAGCTCGTAAGACGGAAAGTATATCGCAACCCTCCCGTTTACGGATTCAACTATTCTGCTGAGCCTCCCAACTATCCTTCCTATCATCTCCCCCCTAAGCTCGTACTTGGTTGTCACAGCCTTGTCAACGAGTATCAGCCTGTTCTCCCTTTTAAACGGCGACGGGAGGGAGAGCGTTGCCACCCGGCTCTCATCCAAGCCTAAAACATCCCTGTAGTAGTCGAAATCCCACAGTGTCCCAGACATTAAAACGGCTGACCTAACCCTGTTCAGGCTTCGCGTCACCCTTGAAACATCCAGCGAGCATATTCCAATCTTCACAATCCTCCTGCCACCAGCATCCTTCTCAACCCTAACGTACCTAACAGTGTCCTCCGAGTCCTCGGAGACCCATCTTTGAGCAAACTCGGCGATCCTCCCAAGGTGTGAGACGGGCGGCTTCCCTGAGTCCATTTTCATCGAAACTATTCTCTCGGATTCCTCCAGCATCTTATGGATGGTTTCAAGCACAATTTCCCCGGGAAGGCTAAGGGCCCTGAGCAGGGAAGCCTCTTCTCCCTTTAAAACATGGTTCTCCCCAATGCCCACCTGCTTAACAGCTTTTCTCCCAAGCGTCTCCATGAACTTTTTGAAAAGCCTTATGAAACGTTTTTCTTCAAACCCATATTCGACGGCCTCTTTCCAGGCTCTTAAGACGGTTCTCGTGGAAACCTCGTCTGAGAGTAGCCCTGAGGCAGCGGAGGGGAGCGAGTGAGCCTCGTCGAAAACAATGTTCACACTATTCATCTGCATCCTCCCCCTGGCGAATATGCTTCTCCTAGCCTCATCTATAAGGAAATGGTTGTAGTTGCCTACGATGACGTCTGAGTCCGCAGCCGCCAGCCTGGTTAGCTCATACGGGCACATTCCGCGGGAAGAAGCCTCGTCGTAAAGCTCGTCCGGCATTAAAACACGCTTGACACCAGCCTCCTCCAGGAATACTATCGCCTCCCTAGATGGCCTCCAGTCCCTGAAAACCCTAGCGTAATAGGCGCACGATGATCCTGAAGCGTTCTTCTTAATCCTGCTGCAATACGTTAGGAAGCTCCGGTAATCCATTCTCCCAACCTCCAGCCTCCCCCTGGCTATGGGGCACATCTCCTGCCTGCTCACCATCAGCGTTGCCCTGAGGACTACCCCGGTTTTTTCAGCAATCGTTCTAAGTTCCCTAGCATATATTTCGAGCTCGTTCCTAGTCCTGGTCAGTATGAAGAGTTTCCCAACTTCCTCAATCTCCCTAGCCATCAAGTATGCTGTTAAAACTGAAACGGATTTCCCGGTTCCACAGGGGGACGATAGGAGCCCTATTCTCCCCGTGGTGAGAACACGGAAGATGAACTCTATGGCTTCAAGCTGGTGTTTCCTGAACTCTGAATAGGGAAAGTATTTCCTAGCCCATTTCTCAACCGTCTGATGCAAAGGCTTCTGCACCCTATTCCGGCGAATGCTTAAAAGCGTTAGCACCGTTTTTAACCCTGAGGATCCTGGTCTACACCACTTTTTCCCGGTCTCCTAGCGCCTCTCCTCCTATGCCTCATTCTTAGAGCGAGAGCAGCCAGCAGCGGGGTTACGGATACCAGTGGAAACAGGTCGATCCCTTGACTGCTCCAAACTCTAACCGCGTGGGGAACAGTGTTCTCAGAGTATGCTACAAGTATGACTGGGTTCAAACCCTGCCCGCTTGGAAGCTCTATTGATGCTTCCAGAAATGAGCCGGGCTCAAGGTCTCCAAGGTTTTTCTCAACACCCGTATCCACCACCTTAACCCTGACGCTCCTAACGATCAGATGCTTAGCGAGAGACCTAACCCTGACCCTAATCCTCTTGCCATCGTATTCAGCGTATTCTATTCTGAGCATAAGCCTTTCGTCGAAGAAGAATCCTCCGGAAGGGGTTAGGAAAACCGTCATGCTCGAGTTGTCACTCTTAACTTGAAGAACCCTTATCGAGCAAGATGTTTCCGGAGGATATCCTTCAACCCTAATCCGCATAGGCAGGCCAACCATGCCTTCATCAGCCTCCATGCTTAGAAAGGCTTCAAACCCGTACTGGTCGCCTTTTAAAACCAGGCTGCCCCAGTCGAGCCTGACAATCCTGATGCTGCAGTCTCCGACTGTCCTCGATATCCCTGAAGAATGCGGGTCCCGTCTGAGAACCACTATCTTCTCAACGCAGGAAGCATTATAATCCGCGTCGTTTAAAGCCAGCGTTATCCTACCGGAATCGTCTGAAAGAGCCCTCCTCCTGGAGAGGCTCATGTAGACAGGTAGGCTGCTTACGGGGGAACCGTTGTGAGCCCAGCGTGCCGTGGCGCAGAAAACCCTAGTCCCGTTCAAGTCCAAAATGTAGTCCGAGGTTATGTTGAAGGCTGTGAAAACCGCTTGGATGATGAGAATGTCGCTGCAAACGTTTTCTTCAAGCGCCTTCACACAGTAACGGTAAACGCCGGGCTTGGACTCAGTCCAGTTGAATCTTACACCGTTGCTGGAGGCAATACTGCTCCTTAAAACCGTCCCGTTTGAAGACACTACTCCAATTCTAATTCCGCGTGCAATGCTCCCGTTTCCCTGCCACACAACCCTGGGTATCGTGATGTTAAGAAGATCCATTATGTTCAAAATAACGCTGCAGGAATAGTTTTCCAGAAGAATATTGTTCACGAAGACCGTGGGCCGAGTGTCGTTAGGGTTGCCGAGCCTAGCCCAGTTGGAAACCAGGGTTACTGTGCAAGGCTCAACACACGGTAGGAACCCGAGAGCGTGGAAGGAGGCTTTAGAAAAGCCTTTCTCAGGTATTCTCAGCCTGAAGGACGCAGGGCTCTTCCCGAGGAGCCCGGTTTCAACCCATCTTACCTCGAGCCCTTTCAGCAGCATGCCGTTGAACGAGAGTCTTGCTGAAACCGTTACTTCAACCTCCTCCCCCGGTCTGCCGCCGACCACTGTCCTAGAGGCTTCCAGCAGTATTCTGGTGAAGACAACTCTAAGAGTAGCCTCTCCCTCTATGAACCCGTCGCTCGCCTTCAACACCCCTTCGTAAGCAACATCCCTGCCTGTTAACCTTAGCACAGCTGCGCCGTCAACCCCTGTTATAGCAGATGAGCCTGAAGGCTTAAACTCCACCAGAACGCCGGAGGCCGCTGTAAGGCTGTGAGAATACACCGCCTTAACCGTAAAACTTGATGGACCGTTGTTGCAAGCATAGTAGGCGTCTTGGAAGAAAACAGCGTCTAAGCTTGAGACCTCAAGCCTGATCCGTGTGAAAACTATTCTCACGCAAGCCTCCTCGCTCAACCTGGCCCCGTTCTCACCGACCGCGACGAAGGTTAAGCAGGATTCGCAGTCTTTCTCAACTATTGAGAAAACCGCCTCGCCGTTCAGCCCTGTTAAAGCCTCGTTGCCCCGGGAATCCCTTATCCTGACTCCAGCCGCCGGGCTGCCGTCATGGGAGAGACATGCTGAAACAGTGATGCTCACGGTGGAGCTGCTCCTAGCCCAGTAAACACCATTCCTGAGAACCCCGCCGGAAACACTCTTTACAGTAAGCCTGTAGGATGACCATGTGACCGTGAAGGTTGCGTTCCCACCGGCCGTAGAGGTTACGCCCCTGTAAATCCCCGTCGGAGGGCTGAAAGAGTATTTCCTCACACCGGGGGTGGACTCTGAAACCCTGTAGACATCTATCTTAGAATACTCTCCAAGACAGTCGTAGGCCTTAACCCTGAGCTCAACAGTCTCGCCGAGCATGCGTAAACCTAGATCAGTAGGTCCAAGCGGCTCTATCCTCATCGAGTCGAAGCGCAGGCTTACCTGCGGTAGGCTTACTGTAAGCGTCAACTCGTCGGTTCTGTTCTTAGACGAGAAGACAACCCTTCTCGAGAAGACTCCTCCGCCAAGCTTCTTCAAGACGCAGAATCCGGTTTCAACCCCGCCGGCAGCCTCCTCCACAACCCATCCCCCCGCGCTGTAAAACCTTATTTTCTGAGACCAGTGGACACTGGAGCCGCTGTTAGCCCACGCGTCTAAGCCCTCCACAAAGGTGCATCCGGTCATGTTTAATCCCAGGTACTCTATGCTCGTCACAAGGTATTCTCCTGAGGTGAAACCAATCTCGTTCCCATTGCTAACCGCTACAGCAATCCTTCGCACCCCTGCCTGCGTGGTTCCCTCAGAGTAGACAGCATCCACCCAGTATCCTTCAAGCGGTTCAACACTTGGCGTCGAACCCCCTGTTCTCACCACAACCGGGCTTGCGAAGATCCATGAGTCCCTGTTTACCCCTGTGAATAACGCTTGCTGAACGCTTCCCGGGGGCCCGCAGCCGTTTTTCTCAACACCGTTCCAAACGGCTTTCCAGCTGACGTTTCCGACGCCAAGTGACCCTGGAAGCCTGAAGGTAAAAACATGGGTTGCATTCCCGTTGAGGACAGCTTCAGCCCGGTGGGACTCAGCCTCAAGCTTCCCCGTGCCCTCCGTCTTAATATCCATGGCTGCGAAGGCTATTGAGCGTTCCTCATAGACGTTTGAAACCACCTTCACGGTAATGCTTATTGTAAGCTCAACGGTATGAGTCCCCGGGCCTAGGGTCGCGGCCTTAGAGTGGCAGTGTGCCCACCAGTACTCCTTCCCAAGCCCGTAAGCCTTCACACCGTCAACGTAAACCCTGAGATACTTCTCCTGAACGGTCCAGCCGTCTGGAACAGGGTTACGGTCGTCTCCGCAAACATAGATGCTTGCTTCGCTTTCCTCCGGCACAGTGATTGTCGCTATGGTTGTTTTCGTGTCGACGTATACTCCCGGCCCGCTCGCCTTAATATGAAGATAACCTGTCCCGCCATAATACAGGCTCTTGCTGAACGAATAGCTTATTTGTGCAGTATCAGTCCTTAAGCCGCTCCACGAGTAGGATGCCGGTATGCTGTTCGGCTGAGCTTCCACCGGAACCATGGATTGAAGCACGACTATGGTTAGAGTTGGCAGCAGGCTTATCCAGACTTTTTTCGAAACCCGCATTCCGAAGAATCCCTGTCGCCGGCACACTTAAGCGCCAATATTGTTTGAAACAGCCTTGGCTAGGTTGAGAAAATCCTGAACATTAAGCTCGAAAACCCTGCTGCCCTCTGGAACAATATGGAAAACACTGTTGTAGGCACGTTTCCCCTTTTCCCCGTACAACCTTTCAAGACTGTTCCTCAAGACTGTTCTCGCAAGCCTGTTCCTCTGGCTGAACATTGCTCTAAGCAGGTCTTCCAGAATACTTGTGTCCAAGTTTCTTACTGAAGGCTTAATGTAGAGAACTGCGTGAGAAACCTTAGGCCTAGGGTAGAACGAGGAGGATGGGAAAAAGCCCAGTACACGGGGCTCAGCCCTCGTGTTAACCGATACCGTTAGCCTGCCATATTCCCTGCTGCCGGGTTTCGAGACAATTCTCTCAGCAACCTCCTTCTGCACAGTGATAACAGCCTTCTCATAATTCTGCTCCAGAATCCTGAATATTACTGGGGTTGAAACATGGTATGGGATGTTTCCAGTGTAAACATTGCCCTTCAAATCAATCTTAGTGAAGTCGCCTTGAACAACCTCCACATTCTGGAAAGCCGAGAATCGGTCTTTCAAAACCCTTACCAGCGCAGGGTCTATTTCAACCGCCTTAACCTTTGAGCCATGCTTAGCCAGTTCAAAAGTCAGCGTTCCTAGTCCCGCTCCAATCTCAACGATAACGTCGCTAGGCTTTGGCTGAACGTTTTCAACAATTGTTCTCACAAGAAGCCTGTCGACGACGAAGCTTTGGCTAAGCCTCTTCTTAGGCCTTACCCCGTATTTCTTAATCAGACGAATAGTCTCCGTGAGCAGGTTTTCATTATAAGGCTGGGGCTTTCTTCCGCCCACGTGGGAGCCTGCTTCCCTTCTAGTCGACGTGCAGCTCAAGAGTATACACGCTTATTGCCTTCAACAATGGGAAAGCCATGTTGGGCGGAGTGTGTTCCACGCATAGCTCAACGTTAATCCGGTAAACTCCTCTGGCAACCGTGTTCTTCAACTCCATGCTTAGGAATACGAATCTCGCTTCCCCTACGGTTATGTTCATCCTTTCAATGCTAACACCCATCTTCGGAAACCCTTCTCCGGTTGAAAAGTAGAACATGCCTAGATCCGGATCCGACGCATTATACTTGCTTACTCTTAGGAGAACCTCCCCCTTAAACCCGTTTAAAGAGCCCAATAGAAAATCGACGGTGGTCTTCCCACCTGGGGAAGCGTCGACGCGCGTAAAGTATGCTACTATTCCGGGGACAGGCTCATTGTATGTTGAGGAAAAATTCGCAACCCCCAGCTTAACTCCTTTAATCTCCCTCTTCGACGGGGTTTCCACGATGAACGTTAAAACATTTATTCCGAAGAGGGCGCGCTCATCTATCTGCATACTCATAACCACCCCGCTGTAGTTCCTCGGGGTTAAAAAGAAGTCGCTGCCGTTAAACTCGTTCAGACTGAGCCCAATGTGGCTAGAGTAAACATGCACTGTTTCGTCGAAGCCGTAGATCGGTTTAACTTTCACCAGTATTTTCACAATATCACCCGGCTTAGCAATCGTTATGTTCGGGTGGAAGAGTATTTGGAAGTCTGGCGGGGGGGCCTCTGAAACCTCTATCGTCAGGTTCACCAAGGCCTGATGACTAGTCGAGTTTAAAACAACCGTAAAATTGTTAACGCCAACAGGGGTGCTCCTGTTTATTTTAACACTTATCTCGGCTTTTTTCACACCCCTGTTTATAATGTTTTTCTCGGGCGTTGAACCAGGCAGGTCCCTTATTGAAACACTTATTGTCTCGTTGAACCCGGCGCGCGGAGTTATTGAAATGTTCAACAGGAATGTCTCTGTCTGAATGATGCTTCTTGGTTGAAGGCTAACTTCGGCTTCAAACCAGGGTTTCTCAACCTCCTTAACAACTATCGTGAGCCTCGTTTTCCTCTCAACCTCCAAGTAGGAGCCTGAAACATTAACCGCGTACGTGCCCGGGGAGAGGCCTGTCGTGTTCAGCGTGAGGACAGCGTTTCTCGAAGAAGGTGTTAAAACCCAGTTTGAAACGGAATAATCTATTTCACCGGGTTTTTCAATCTTCAGGCTCACACTCCCCTGGAAGGCACCTTCCGGCACGAGGGTTATAAGCGTGTTCACAACCCTGCCTGGGAGAACCTCCACCCGAGTAGTATTCAACTCCAGTCTGAAATCGTACACTGGCGGCGGGGGTGTAAGAACCCTGGTGAACAGGAAGTAGACTAAGACTACTGCTAGCAGGGCCACTGCGACTATTACAATGATGGGAAGTATTCTTCTAAACTTCTCCTCACCCTCACCTGGCTCGAACAAGTATCGTCTATAATGGTTAAGAAGGATTTTTAAAGCTCTCGTTTTTAAAAACAGGGATATCTTTAAAGCCCCCTTTAACCCATATCGGCTTATGCCCCTTGACCCTTACACCGTCAGAGAGGATTTTCCTATTCTGAAGAGGGTTATAAACGGTAAAAGCCTTGTCTATTTCAATAATGCTGCGACAACCCAGAAGCCTATTCAGGTTGTTGAGGCCATAAAAGACTATTATTATAACTATAATTCTGACGTTCTGCGCAGCGTAAACACGCTGAGCTCCCAGGCGACTGACCTTTACATGAAGGCTAGGCGTAAAATAGCCGGGTTCATAGGCGCCGGTGAGGATGAAGTAATTTTCACAAGAAACACAACCGAGGGCTTAAACATGGTTGCTGAGGCGCTCTCCGGGAGAATCAGGATAGGAAGCGTGGTTGTCACAAGCATAATGGAGCACCACAGCAACCTCTTGCCCTGGAGGAGGATCGTAGCCAGAAAGGGCGGGAGGCTGACCATAGTTGGGATGAACAGGGATTTCACGATAGACATGGACATGGTTGAGAAAAGCCTTGAAGAGGGTTGCGAGATACTTACTACTCTGCATATTTCAAACGTTCTTGGAACGGTTAACCCTGTCAGGGAGCTTTCCAAGCTTGCCCACAAGCATGGATGTCTCTTCATTCTTGACGCTGCCCAGAGCGTGCCGCACATGCCTTTCAACGTTAAGGAGGTTGATCCAGATGCTACGGCTTTCAGCGGCCACAAGATGCTTGGGCCAACAGGCATAGGCGTATTATACGTTAAGAGGAATATTCTGGAGGAGGTTGAACCCTTTCTTCTCGGAGGCGGGATGGTGAAGACAGTCACTCTTGAAACCCAGGTTTACGAGGATATTCCCTTCAGGTTTGAAGCCGGCACCCCCAATATTGAGGGCGTAATCGGGCTGGCTGCTGCCGTCGATTACTTGCACAAGATAGGGCTGGAGAACATTGCTGAACACGAGTCGAAACTGGTTAAGCATCTTCTTGAAGGCTTAGATAGGAGCATTGTTGAAATCTACGGCCCTGGAGAGGCCGATAAGTACGCCGGGCTCTTAAGCTTCAACGTTAAGGGTGTTCATCCTCATGATGTCGCCCAGTTTCTCGACGCAGACGGGATTATGATAAGATCAGGTGCCCTCTGCGCTGAGCCGCTTGTGAACGCTCTTGGAGCAAGCGCTGTTGCCAGAGTAAGCTTCTACCTCTACAATACTCTGGAGGAAGTAGACAGGTTCAACGAGTCCCTTAAGAAGATTAGGCTGCTCGTCTAGCTGCTTAATGGGGTGGAGAATAAAGGTGGAGCCGAGGGATCTTCGGGATCTTCTTAAACGTTTTAAAAACCCTGCTAATTACGGTGTGATTGAGAATGCTGACATCGTCTTAGAGGAGACGGATTATTCCTGCGGAGACAAGCTGAGAATGTTTTTCAAGCTTGAGGGAAAGAGAATTATGGATGTTAAGTTTACTTCCGAAGCGTGCCTTTTCTGCAATGCTTCAGCTTCTCTACTCGCCGACCTGGTTAAGGGGAAGACTGTTGAGGAGGCGCTTAATGTTAAAGAGGAGGATCTTTTAAGACTGTTCAACACTGATTCTAAAAGCCCCCGCTACCGATGTATAGTCCTCCCATTAAGGGTCTTGAAGAAAGCTTTCCAGGGTCTTTAGAAAGACTAGGCCTCATTGTTTTCCTCAGATCTTTTCGACAGTATCTCTACCCAAGGGTTGTCTCTTAAGAAAGACGGGAGCCCACTAGTCTCAACCTGTTCCTCCGCACCGGAGAATGATTTTTGAACAGGCTGCTCCGCAGCCGTCGTTTTCCTCTCCACCGTTCTCCTCAGCTCTCTGATTTCCCTCAACAGCGAGAAGTATGCTTTTTCAAGCGAGTCGACTCTTTCCGAGAGATCTCTGATCATAGACTCTATTCTGACAAGGCTTCTCTCGAGAGACTGGGTTTCAACAGGCCTCTGAGCCTGCCTGCTCGCAGTCCTCCTTAACCTATTCTCCGCTGGAATCTTCTCTTCCGCGCCGTAGTCATCGTACACGATGAGTCCGACACCCTTCTTCATGAAGGAGGCTGTCTCCGCATCCTCCCCGACGATTCTGGGGGCGGCCACGTAAACCATGCTGTACTCCTTTGCTTTTTCAAGCACCGAGGCTAGGGCCTCGTAGAGAACAAGCCGGTCAGCCTCCTCCTCGAAAAGAATTTTCACCAATGCTTCCTCCCTGCCGTTTGAAAAAACAAGCTCCCCGTTCTCCTCGTTATAGTCAGTAGCCTGGAAACCCTGTTTTGAAAAGTATTTTTCAACTCTCTGAATAATCCTTCTGGAGAGGCTCATCTGAACACCATCCAGCCCTCCATCCTGTCCCAGCTCCACCTGAAGCCCTCGGGGACAGCGTAGCCGTAAACTATGCATCCTCTCCAGACGGAGTACTTCGGGGAGCTCGCCATCACGACTCCTGCTTCTGAAACTCCTTTCTCGCCGAGCATTATCTTAATCTTGTCAACCGCGTTTACACACGTGTTTTCAAGACCCGGGGGGACTCTCCACTCGAAGTTTCCGCCCGAGAGTATTATCTGCTTGTATAAGTATGGTTGAAGCTCAACCGGGCATTTCTCTATTGACTGCACTATCGCCTCAGCCATGTCAATCATCCCTAGGAAAAACGTGTCCCCCACCTTAACATCCCCCGGCCTAGGCATCCCCCTTGTGAAATAGCTTTGAAAAACCTCGTGGTTAGGGTTGAAAACATACTCGCCTATGAGGAACCTGAGCCAACCGTTGTCCTCAAGCGTGATTCTCAGCCTGGTTCCAGGTATGTTTATCACTGCGGCAAGCCTATCCGGATTATCCTTTCCAAACCGTATCGCCTCCTCAAGCCTCCTGGGCACTAGACCAACCTGCTCCTTAACCTGTCTCACCACAGTCTCCTCCTTGGCGAGGTCACTGTATCCGCTGTCTTTCAATATCTCCGCCGTTATCGAGTTAGCATCCCCACCTCCCCTGTTTAGAGCGATGATGGCTGTTCTAATCGGGTATCTCGAGATCGGGGTTATCTGAGTGTTGCCATGCCCAGACTCTACGACGACGCTCGTTGGAACCTTGTGGGATATCGCGACCGCCAGGGGCTGCGGGATTATCGTGGCCGCCGCAATAGTGCGTTCCTCCGAATCAATCCTCCTGTAGATGTCGAACAGTTTCTCATACATGTATCTGGGTGCAACTGCTGACAGGGAGGCTACCACATAGAAACCGTTGAAACCCTCCTCCTTCGGCTTGAACTCTCTCAGAGCCATTCGAGAAACCTCTTCAACAACCTGCCAGGCCCTACTGTCGTTCTTATCTATGACGCCGTTCCTAAAAGGGTAGACGAGTCTTGAAGGCAGGTCTTCCCTCGCCTCCAAGTATAGCGGAATATCCCTGCCCACTACAACCTCCCTGCCCTCACCCATTATCCTCGTCATAATCGAATCCTTATCCGGGAAATAGCCTCTGTTCTCGGCCACCTCCGGCGTTTCACCCAGCGAGATAGGGCCATACTTGAAGAAGCTCGTCCCATAATCCATTCCCAGCACGTGTGAACGCTTATACGTCTCGGACAATCCTCCTTCACACTCTTCTACTAATACTTGCTTTAAACTATTTAAAAAACTACTGGTGCGGCGTTAAAACTCCTCTGCCCCTCCGCCCTCAGGCCTGTTTAAAACCGTTTCTAAAGGATGGAGAACACTGGCTAAAGCCTCAGCATGTTTCTCAGCTTTTCTGAAAAAGTCTTACTTCTCCCTGTTTTTATGGAAAGAATCCTTGAAGCCATGTTCATCCCCCTGTTGGGTTTGAAAAGCCTGTAGGAAAACGTGGCAACACCCTTATCAGGGTATGTTGAAACCCTTACACCAACCCCGTTGATGAAAAAGTTTTCACCCAGCCCTCTGAACTGTTCAATACTGCCCCTGACAGTAAGGTAGGCTTCAACATGCTCGCACAGCTCAAGAATGCTGTCGACAATCCTGTCAGCCATCGAGGGGTTTCTCAAACCGGAGAAATGCAGTGAAGCATGCAGGGTTTTCTCAAGCTTCTCCTCGTGGAAAAGCGTTAAGCTGAAATCCTCGTAAACCTCTGTGCGGAACCTTGTTGAAACGTGTTTAGAAATATTTTTAAGGGATTCAACCAGCAGAGGCCAGTATCCGCCGGGCTTCTCAAAATAGGCCTCCACTCTTATGAAATACTCTTGAGTCTCCGGCGGGCTGGTCATCAGCCTGATATGCTGTGCCGGAAGGAGAGATTAAAACATTATCATTATCTTGAGCCGCCCCTCACCCTCGGATAAACCGGTTTAAAGGGTTGTTCAGCATGATTAGGCTTTTAAGCCACTTGGGGAAGCTTTTAAAACAGGAGGCTGAAGCCTGGTTTTAAAATGAAGGGTGAGTATTCCGAGTACGTTAAGGAGGCGTTGAAAAAATGTTTTGAAAAGATTAGGGGAATGGATGAGCATTCCCTTCATGAAAGAGTTGCGATAAACCCTTTTGGAGACCAGACTTTCATGGTGGACAGGGTTGCTGAAGAAGCGGTTTTCGAAACAACCAGGTTTTTCTTCAAAGATGCCACGCTGGTTAGTGAGGAATCCGGACTGGTGGAGATCGGAGGCGGGGGGCCTCCTTTAATAATCGTCGACCCTGTTGACGGGAGTGTCAACGCTTCAAGAGGCTACCCGTGTTACAGCTGTTCAATAGGGGTTGCGGAGGGGGAAAACTTGAGCGACGTAGTATGTTCCGGGGTTATCAATCTTTCAACGGGCGACCTTTACTCTGCTGAGAAGAATCACGGGGCATTCTTAAACGGCCGTAGGCTAAGGGTTTCAAACGTGGAGAGAATCGAGGAGGCTCTGATAGCTGTTGACTTGAACATCCGGGGGAGACTGCCAGGCTACGTTAGCAAGGTGTCAAGCATAATTGAGAAGGCTAGGCACGTTAGATCATTAGGTACTGATGCCCTTGAAATATGCCTAGTGGCCTCGGGGGCGGCTGACGCCTTCGTTGATCTAAGGGGTTTTCTTAGGAGCATCGACTTCGCAGCAGCGTTTCTAATAGTTAGGGAGGCTGGAGGAGTAGTGTTGAATGGGGAGGCGGAGGATCTTGATGTTAAGCTGGTGCCCGTTTCGAAAAGCAGGGTTGTAGCAGCATGTTCGAGAAGCCTTGGCGAAGAAATAATTAGGGTCTTCAGAAGCACGACTTAGGCTCCCGGTCAGAATGGAGTTTCTCATCATTATTCAGAGATCACCTCCATTCCTCATCTGATCATCATGTAAATTGCTTTATTAAAAATTTTTCCAGAGTGTTTCTTCAAAAACCCTGTATGTTTCATCGTCGTATAGGCAGAGTATGATTTCCCTAATCTTCCCTCCTGAGGAAACGTATTCCTTAATCGTCCTCAGCATTACCAGTGCGCACCTATCCTTAGGATAGCCGAATACGCCTGTGGATATTGCTGGGAACGCTATTGAGCTTAAACCAAGCCGCTCCGCCAGCCTCAGGCTGTTGAGCGTAGCATTCCGAAGCTTCTCATCCTCATCTCCCTCCCCCATTCTTGGGCCAACCGTGTGGATAACGTACTTCGCATCTAGGGCGCCTGCCGTGGTGTAGACTGCCTCCCCCACCTTCACCGGCCCCCTCTGCTCAACTATCCTGCTGCTCTCCTCCTGAATAATCCTCCCTCCAGCTCTAACTATCGCAGCAGCTACCCCACCCCCGTGTTTCAGCCAGCTGTTAGCAGCATTAACGATCGCGTCTACCCTAAGCCTCGTAATATCGCCTTTCACAAGCTTTATTGTGCACCCTCTTATTTTTACATAAGACATTTCGAAAATACTTTTACGAGGGTACGAAATAAGTTTTTAACGCGTTTTAATTTGAATAATAATCAGTATAACGGTCCTCATCCATATTAGGGTCTTCTAAAAGTTGCTGAATACTGTTTTCTCGAAACAGATTATAGCATATGCTTATTAGGCTCATGGGGCTAGAGGATGTGGTTTAAGGTGCTTAACGATCCGCGTGCCTTCTGAATATCGTGCTCTATCCATATGATAATCGTTAGCGCGCTAGCCATGTGTTACACGTGTATGTAGGGCTGGCTTGACACAACGCTTAACAAGGTGGGGTGAAGCCTAAGGCTAATGGGACTGTATCCTCTTGAATAGGTGGTTTAAGTGGAATTAAGATGGGAAAACATATTTAAATCCGGTTTTTATGAGGAGCCATTCACGTATGGCTGGGCTGGTCGACGATAAGGCGTTTGAAAAAAGGTACAGGAGAAATCTTCTAATCTTCCTAATAGACTGGATGACATATGGTTCAGCGATGAACTTCGTTTCAGTATCTACTGTCCTGCCCGCCTTCATAATGAGCCTCACCGACTCTAAGATAGCTGTAGGATTAGTCACAACAATAGCGTTTTTAGGATGGAATTTTTTCCAACTGATTTCAGCTGTGAGAATAGAGACGAGGAAGTATAAGAAGCCTTTTCTACTAAGAATAACTCCTGGTGAAAGAATACCGTGGCTGATAGTTGCTTTTTCAACAATCCTGCTTGCGGGAAGGGAACCTTTATTAGCCCTGCTTATATTCTACGCGTCGTACATTACGATAAACGTTTCCTCCGGCCTCTGCACCACCGCTTGGCTAGATATTGTTGCTAAGACGATTCCTGAGGAGAAGAGAGGCTTCTTCTTCGCAACCGCAAACCTTATCTCGTCAATCTTAGGATTGGCAAGCGGCGTCGCAGTGGCTTTCTACATGAATTTCTTCGAATACCCTGTAAACTATGCTATGTGCTTCCTAACGGCGTTTATACTCGTAGCAATATCCTGGCTAGCCATCACATTCATAGATGAGCCGCCGTCAAACGTGGTTGGAAACCCGCGCAGCATCAGAGAATACTTCAGCAAGATTCCGAGAATCATTAAGAACGATAGGAACTACGTGTCTTACACGGTATCCGGAATAATCGGTTCCTTCGGGGGCATAGCCTCTTCATTCTACACGGCGTACGCCATAGACAGGTTTAAGGCAGGCGGCTTAGAAATAGGATTATTCACATCGGTACTCGTCGGGACGCAGATACTCACCAATATACTCTGGGGGTTTATTCAGGAAAAATACGGGCATAAGACGGTTCTCTTAGCAGGAGGTGTAGCAGGCGTCTCAGCGACCCTTACCGCGCTTCTCGCCGGTTCACCAGGCCACTTCCTGTTGGTTTTTGCTCTCTCCGGAGCTTCTTTCAGCTCCTTCATGGTTTCAAGCTTCCCTCTGCTGATGGAAATGGCCCCCGAGGAGGATAGGCCGACATACATAGGTTTAAACAGTGCCCTTAGAGCCCCTTCTCAGGCGATTGCTCCCGTTATCGGTGGGCTTATTATCGAGAAATACGGTTACCCGCCGGCCTTCCTGGCTTCAGCATTATTCTCCACAGTCGGCACGGTTATTTTAGCAAGGGTTAGGCAGAAGCCCCGTCGAAGCGCGGAGGCTTCAATACTGGGAAAACTTTTAAAGCGTTTTTGAAAGAAAGCCTAGCATGCACACCCCGTCTTGGAGGATTATCGGCAGAGGGGTTTACTGGCTGAGCATGCCTGACTATGAGTCTAGGCTTTTCGAAAACATGTGGCCAATACCCTCCGGGGTTAACTATAATGCTTACCTGGTTTCCGACGGCGATGAATGCCTGCTGGTGGATTCTTCTAAAAACGTTTACGATGTTGAAGAATTCACGAGTCTTCTCAAACAGGTTGCTGATCCAAGAAGGATAAAACATGTCGCGGTGCTCCACGCGGAGCCTGACCACAGCGGCCTCATTGGGGGGCTTTCAAGCATTTTCGGCAGCCCCATGCTATACTCAACGCTTAGAGCCTCCGCCTTCATGAGGAGCATGTTTAACGTTGAAACAAGGACTGTTAAGGATGGGGAAATTATAAGGGTTGGGGGGAGAGCACTCCGGGTTATTGAGCTTCCCTGGATACACTGGCCGGATACGATGCTCCTCTACCTTGAGGACGAGGGGATCCTGTTCAGCTCCGATGCCTTCGGGGCTTTCGGTGCCCTTGAGAAGCCTGTTTTCGACGATGAGGCGGATTTCGAACAGTATGAGCGTAATGCTAAAGAGTATTTCGCAACAGTCGTCGCAGCCTACAGGCAGATGGTTCTGAAGGCTCTTGACAAGATTAATAGACTAGGCTTAAGCCTGAGGCTTATCGCTCCCGCCCACGGAGTTGTTTTAAGAAGCAGGATACCTGAGGTCGTTGAAGAGTTAACCTCCTGGTGCGAGTTGAGAAGAAAGAGGAAAGTGACGGTGGTTTACGGGTCTATGTACGGCTTCACCGAGCGGCTCGCAAGGCTCGCATGCGGCATCATTAAGAATAGGGTTGACGAGGTTGCTTTCCACAGCTGTGTGAGTAGCAGTGTAAACAGTATTTTAAGCGACATTGTGGATTCAGCAGGCGTGGTCTTCATAACCCCGACCTACGAGGGAAACGTGTTTCCACCCTTAAGCAACATTGTTGAGCTTCTAAGAATAAAGAAAATGGGTGTTGGAAAGATTGCAGCCGTAACCGTGACGAAGCTTTGGGGAGGGACAGCGGCAAGCCAGCTTTCGTCAAGGCTAAGCGAGGCTGGCTTCGAGGTCTCGCATGTCTGCGAATACGTTAACTATCCTGGTGGAAGAGACTTGACGGAGTACGAGACCCTTCTCCACGGCTTCATTGAAAAGGCTCTGGGAAAAGTTGAATAGGATGGTTGGTAAACTTTTATAACCCTGCACCCGTATGATCAGCCATGTCTTCAACGGAGCCCGCCTTAGACGAACTGGATCTTAAGATACTTAGACAGCTTATGGCTGATTCCAGGATGTCGTACAGGAAGATAGCTAAAGAGCTTGGAGTTGCCCCTGGGACAGTTCTAGCCAGAATTAGGAGAATGGAGGAAAACAGGGTTTTGAAGAAATATACTTTAAGCGTTGACTACGAGAAGCTTGGTTTCTCGGTTACCAGTGTGACGGAGATAAGGGTTTCAAGGGGTAAGCTTGTGGAGGTGGAGAAGAAGCTGGCTGAGCTCCCAGGTGTATGCGCGGTCTACGATGTCACGGGGGATGTTGACGCTATAGTGATAAGCAAGTTTAGGAACCCTGCTGAGTTAAGCAGGTTTACGAAGAGGATTCTGTCAATGCCGAACGTTGAGAGAACCAATACTCACTTCGTCTTAACCGTGGTTAAAGAGGATTTCAACATTTCTATTTAGGGGTTTATTTCGGTAAAAAGAGGATTGTAAATGCTCCTTTGAGAATAAGTTAGACAAATGTCGTTAAAATTTTATCTTCAATTAAAAACAGTTTTATAGGTTAAAAAAACAAGTTAGACAAATTGCTTGAAACCCTAGCGATAGAAGGAGTGTACGCCGGCGTATTCTTCATATGGGTATTGTTCGTCGTCGGGGTCTTAACCTACCTTTGCTACAAGATTCTTGTTAAGAGGGTTCCTGAAGGCGTGGCAGTCTACTACAACAGGAAGATAATCCATATTCTCGCAGGCGGGTTAATAGGCTACCTTGTGCCCTTTACTTTCAGCACACCCTTCTACCCGTTGGTTCTCTCAATGGTCCTAGGGGTTTTCACCCTCATCCCTCATCTTCTTAAAAAGCCTATGTACTGGTTTCAGACGAGCGACAATGCTTACGAGGTTCACTTCTGTTTAAGCTGGGGGCTGATACTGACCGCGGGCTGGCTCTTCACCGGTGGGTTCGCCGGTGGAAACTTCTGGTTTGGAGTAATACCCATAATGTTCATGGCGCTCGGGGATGCTGTAACCGGGCTTGTCAGGAATGCGATGTTCAAGAGGCGCACAAAGTCTTGGTGGGGAAACCTGGCTATGGCCATCGTCAACGTCATAATAGGTTTAAAGCTCGCGCTGCCCGGTGTCGTCGCCGGGCTGTTCAGCAGCATAATCGAGCATTTCGAATTCGGCCCTATAGACGATAACATAACTGTCCCGATCTCCGCCTTTCTAATCCTGATGCTGTTCTACTTTTTTATGCCTGAAGCATTTTCAATTCTGAATGTTTTATCCTGAGGCTAGTCGCTTCCCTCACGTAATGTGGAAACTTTATTAATCTCCAAAAAGTCGCAGGCAGTATGGAGTCTCATGAGGAGGCTTATGAGAAAGCCCGTGGGAAAATTGATTATGTTGAAATTAGCAAGGAGGTTAAAGAGGTTGTTTTAAACAGGTTTAAAATAATAGGGTATGATGAGGATATTCCGGGCTTGGCTGTACACCATCCAGCAGGCCCGTCTCGCAAACTATTGCTGTTTCTACACGGCCTAGGCGGCAGTAAGGAAGATGTTCTATACTTTAAAACATTTGTGGAGAACTTTGGTTTCTCGATAATGGCGATTGACGCTAGGGGGCATGGAGATAGGAAGCTGAATCCTGAAAACTTTAAGCCTGAGCTGTTGATCGAATACTTAGGTAAAACAATAGTTGACAACAGGCTTGCGATAGACATTTCCTTCAGAAACCATTGGGTTGAAGAGGGGAAGCTTATTCTCACGGGGGCAAGCATGGGGGGAATACTGGGAGGCGTGTTGGCAGGGGTGGACAAGAGGATTAGCGGTGCTGTACTCTACGTCCCAGGCGGGGATCTTGTTGAAATATTGTCTAAAAGCAATGTGCCGATGCTGGTTGAACTAAGGAGAAAAGTGCCTCCTGAGCTGATTAACTTTGTTAAACCGCTTCTCGCACCAGTAGACCCGATAAACTATATTGACAAGGTGTCTCCGAGACCCTTGTTGATTCAGCTGGGTAAGCATGATGATATTGTTCCCTTTAAAAACGGTATGAAGCTGTTCGAGAAAGCTAAGGAGCCGAAGCAGCTTGTAGTGCATGACTCGGGGCACGCTTTACCCGTTGACAAGGCTGTTGAAGAAACAGTCAACTGGTTGAGGAAAAATTTTCCGCAGCTAATGGTTTAAAACGCAATATCAGTATTAATATGCCGCCATAAATTTAGATATTGCAACTTAGGTTTTCTAATGATTCGAAGGGTTAATTAACCGCACGCTTTAGCGCGCAAATTGTCTTTAAAAAGTTGTATCGCCTCGAGCCTCTTGCAAAACTATCCAACCTACCTGTTTAGACAGTCCCTTTTCTCCTACGAGTCATCTCTACTAGGGAGATGATTACTGAAATCAAAATCAGTGACGCACCGATCGACTCTATTGCCCCAAGCCTCTCCCCCAGCATTAGGAAGGAGAATGAGGCTGCGGAAACCGGTTCAAGAGCATAGATTAGAACAGCCTGGGATGCGGAAGTATATTTCTGACCCAATACCTGTAATACTCCGACGAGTATGGAGCATACTGCTGCAAGATAGAGAAGCACCGGGAGGACTTCAACCAGGCTTTCAGAGACAAGTGAAGCATGGGAAAAAGCCAAACCGGTAATTGCTGTAACGGCATACTGGAAGAAGACCAGATCCAGCGAGAAGTATTTTTTAGAAAACCTGTCTACTGCTAAGACTTGAAGTGCCCAGAAGAAGGCGCCTGCTAAAACCATGAGGTCCCCGATTCTAGACTCGTAGGATCCTCCTGACATCAAATACATTCCGACTACTGACAGGATTAACGCTAGTGTAAACTTATGATTATAGTTGAACCTTCTCCTTAAAACGTCTATAGCGTAAACTATAGGGATGTAGAGGCTCGTTATGAAGCCTGAGTTAGACGCAGAAGTATACCCTGTTCCAAGCCCCTGAAGGAAGATCCCCCCGAAATAGAGTAGTCCCAGAATTATCCCTGGGCCAGCGGCCTCGAGAAGCTTACTCCTGTTCTTCAAAAGGCTGTGGGCGAAGTACGGCAGTAGGAGAATAACCGATAGTGTAAACCTGAAGACAACGTATTCCCCTGCGTTTATTCTGGAGACGACTATTTTAATAAGGGGGAAGGAGGTCCCCCAGAGGATTGAGACAATAATCAATAGTGAGGGCCCCAGGACCTTAATACTAGGTTTCAGCATATGCAGTGGGGTTAAACAGGGTGTTTAATAACTTGTTCCCGTTGGAGTATTATCGGGGGGAATGGGTTTTCACTGGGAGAGCATTTCCATCGCCACCCTGATGGGCGGCCACTGGGCAAGGCTCCCGGGCTCAACAGCACCCCAAGTGGTGCACAGGTAGCCGAGCATACGCTCGTCACCCATAAATCTCTGCGAAAACCTTATGAAAGCTTTAGTCGCGTCAACATCCTTCCAGCCGCTCGGCAGCACGCGGAATCCTTTCTCGAGGAAAAACGGTATTGAAGGATAGTCTTCACGCAGAGTATAGTGCCAGTCACATATCACTATGTCCCTCGGAATCATGTCGACCGCTGGGTGAGTCTGGTTCTCAGAAGCCTCCCACATTCCGTAGCCAGTGGTCTTGCTGTCCAGCAGGCGATCACCCCACATCAACATCTCAACGCCACGCTTCTTCAAATGATCATAGTAATCGTTAGCCGCCTTTGCGAAAAGCCTGCTTGGACTCTGGTTCCGGCAGCGCGGGCAATACTCTGAGGCGATGAGGAAGACCTCATCCATCCCCACGTGCAGCGCGTCTGCTTCAAACACGTCTATAAGCTCATCGAAAAGGCTGAAAACAATCCTGTTAACCTCAGGGTGCTGTGGACACCAGCTCCGGCAATATATTCCCTCGTTACCCGGAAACTGTCCAGGGGTCTCGTCAAACTGGGGGTACTGGGTTAGAAGCGGGAAAGTCGTTCTACCCCAAGACTGGTGCCCTAGACACTGGAACTGCGGTATTAAACGGATGCCGTGTGAACGGCACTCTTCAACAAGTATGCGGGCATGGTCAAGCGTTATCGGGTTTGGACCCCGCAGCTCGGGGTGAGAAGAATAAGCATAATTATAATCCACTTCAGCCACGAGAACGTTTACGCCGAGACCTGCTAATTCAGAAACCTCTTTAGCTAAAGCATCAATATCATCGTTGTTGTTGCATAACAAGTGAATACCGCGCCACAGCCCGTGTCTCATGATTCTCTTCATCCTAGCCTTCTTTAAAAAATATTTCTACGTTTAATCACAGGCTCATCCAACTATCTTTACCCTTAGTCCACTGAACATTTCCCTCTTAGCCTTGCATATAGGGCAAACATATGGCGGTTCTTCTCGAAAGCAAACATAGCCGCATTGCCTGCAATACCACATTTTCAACCCCGCCCCGAAAGGCTTTTCGGAAACTACAGTATTCTTTTCTTCAACTGGTTTTTCACTTGGAGTTCCACCCCTCTTAGAATATGCTCTAGCCAGCTTCTCCAAAGGCCTGCGTTCAGGTATTGGTTTTATCGGCAGCTTCTTTTCAACAATATCCTTCCTAACGTAGAGTGCACAATAACAATAGCCGTATTCATCGCAATCAGGATCCCTGTAGTCGCATGGGCATATAATGTCTCGGTCGATCTCAAAAACCCCGGTTGCAAGCCTACATGGGCATGAAGGATAACCGTAACGCTCCTCGTTATGTCTCAGTCCTTCAAGAAGATCTGTGAGAAAGTCTTCGTCAGGATTCAAGTAGTAGCCGTGTGTTTTCGCATCGCTTTCAGCTCTTCGTCGCACCTGATCTAGAGTCGTCAAATTTCCAAGGCCTCCCTTATTTCATCCTCATCAAACCCTGTTATCAGCTTTTCGTCGTCTATTATCAACGTTGGAAAAGAGACATGCCCTCCTCTCCGTGTAATGTCGTCACGTATCTGTTCGTATTCTCCATCAGAACATAGGTCGACATCGACATACTCGTACTCAATACTGTTATCTGCTAGAAGCTTCTTCGCCTTTTTACACCAGACACATGTGCTCAAAGCATAAAGTAGAACCTTATGCTTATTGCTTTTTCCTTTAACCTTTGTAGCCTTCATTTTATGCCATAGGCATATTGACTAGGCTAAATATAACTGTTTCCCGTTTCTCGCATATGAAAAGTTTAAGAACAGTTGAAACAATCCTTTCAACATCTTCTTTGAAATGTAGGCTTTCTAAGGATGAGGCTTCCGTCTATCCAGCTGGACTTTAACTCCAGATTCTGTCAGTAACACGCTAAGCCGTTAAACGGGTGATAGCATGCACAGATCTTTTCCGCATTTTTCACAGCCTCCATTGTTATGCGAATCGCCCTGACTACCGTAAACCTAGGCTTGACCCCTAGTTGGTACAGTCAAGAAACTGTTGACATGCATTAGGCTTGAAATCGTTAAGGCTAAATAATTCTTTAAAGCATGTATAAGGCATGCCGTCTAACCCTCAAGTTATTGGAGTCGGGGAAGTCCTGATAGATTTCATAGGGGTTGAACGCACTTCTCTCGAAAGGGCTGCGACCTTTAAAAAATGCTTTGGAGGCGCTCCTATGAACACTATAGTGGGGGTTGCGAGGCTTGGAGTTGCTGCGGGAGCAATAGCCGCGGTTGGCGACGACTTCTTCGGAAGATTCATCCTCAGCGAGTTTGAAAGGAACAATGTTGACGCGTCGCGCGTCAAGGTTAAGAAGGGAGTTAGGACTACGCTAGCCTTCATAGTGAACGATCCTGTTAAAGGATGGGTTTGCATCTTCTACCGGAGCCCATGGTTGAAGCATACTTCAGACAGCCTGCTTTCCCCCAAGGATATTGATTACGACTACATATCTAAGGCAAGGATTCTACACGTATCCGGGTTCGCGCTTTCGCAAAACCCTGCTAGGCAGGCAGTAATAGAGGCGGTGAAGCATGCTAAGAATTCTGGTGTCGACGTTTCTTTCGACCCCACTCTAAGGCTCGACGTTTGGCGTTCAGAGACTATTCTTAGGAAAACATATGTTCAGATGCTTAGGTCTGCAGACATCGCGACTTTCTCAAGGGAAGAAGCCAGGTTCATCTTCGGAACCAGTAATCCAAAAAGGGTTGCTGAAAAAGCCTTCAAGTATGGGGTTAAGATTGCGGGTGTTAAACTCGGAGACCGCGGCTCCTTCTTGAAGGCTAGAAACGGGCCCGAAACATACATGCCTGCTTTCAAGGTTAAGGCGGTGGATGTCACTGGAGCCGGCGACGGGTGGAACGCGGGCCTGCTAGTGGGCCTGTGCAAGGGTTTAGACGTTGAGCAGTGTGCTCAGGTGGCGAACGCTGTTGGAGCCCTAGTGGTTACGAAACCCGGTGCAATAACAGCCCTACCTTCAAGAAATGATTTAAACAGGTTTCTCAAGGCTAACAATGTTAAGATAAGTATTTAGGTTACAAGAGCATGCCGTTTAGGTTGGAATGCTTCAGAGTGTTGATCGCTCATTAGCATGCTGACCCCAAATGTTAAACGCCGTAATGGCTAAACTTTCCTATTTGTAGTGTTGCCGCATTTCCTCATGGTAGGGGATTGACAGAATATCGTTTAACAGTCCTCTAGCCTGCTCCTCACTCCTAGTCCAGGGATCCATCTCTACCAGCTCCAGCAGTCTCTCCCTGTTTCCACTCTCATATGCTTCAAGCTCCACTTCTACGGGTGCAACCCTGTCTCTAAGAATGTACGCCACCAGTGGTTTCGGCAACTCCCCGCTCCTGATTCCCCGAACCCCTCTACCGCTCACTTCAGCTTTTACCTCAACCTCAAAATCAGTAGGAACACCCGGCACAAACCCCTCTGAGTTAATAATGTTAACCTGAAACACCTTGGGAATATCGCAGGCAATAGACTCTATCAAGGGTATAATTATTTCGTCTGATTTCTCAGCAGGGAAAATGCTCGTAATCTTAGAATTATCCAAGGATGCTCTTATTATTTTCTCCACGGTTTCCCTGTTGTACGTGAAGAAGCCTTCCCACCAAGACTCAGGATCCTCTCTCCATCTCCTCTCTGTTTCCACATCCGTATGGTACCACCATGGCCATGAGCCTCCGCCTGGAGTACAGGTGTCTCCAACCGGGAAAACTCCGAACCTCCTGTAGAGGTCGAAAGCCTTGGGGCCCACGTCGCTGCTGAAGCCTACTTTCTCAAAATGTTTACCCGCTTCCCTAGCAATCCACTCGTCCAGCAGCGGGAGGACGTCTTTACCCTCGTAAGTAAGGCTTGTCAGCCATATGAAATGGTTCACCCCGGGTGTTTCGAAACATATCTTTTCAGCGTCGAGCCCAAGTAAGCTAGCAATCCGGTATACTCCGCTAAAACCATGACAGAGGCCGATGGTTTTAACTCCACTATGCTTCCTACCCAAGTATGTAACTCCGGCTAGAACAGGGTTCGCCAGCTGAATATGCCAGGCTTCAGGACACTCTTCAAGAATATCTTCCATCAGGGAGTCGAAGAACCTTAGCTGGTAGAAGTTTATCCAGAATGCTTCATCATGCATTATGTGGAGGCTTCCGCCAAACCTATACCCCCATCTCCTAGCTATTGACCAGCCTTCCCTAAGCCTCGAGTAACCGGCTGTTAGCGCAGTGTTTACGACGAAATCCGCTTCCCTCAGGGATTCCCTCCGGTTGAGAGTTTTCTCAATCCTCAGCCTGCTTCCAGTTTCCTCAGCATACTTTCTGCAAATCGCGTAAACGGCGTTAAGCCTCTCCTCATTCACATCCATTAGGCTGACAGTGCTTCCAGACAGGCTGGGCGTTAAACACAGGTCTTTAATCAGGCTCATGGAGAAGACCGCGCTGCCTGCCCCTATTACGCTGATTTTAACGTCAACCATCCTTCGTGCTCACTCTCCAAGACATGTTACGACGAGCCTCCTACTCCTTGGCCTAACGTCAAGCTCCACGAACACCACTTGCTGCCACGTGCCGAGTCTAAGAGCACCATCCCTTATCGGAATGGTTATGCTCGGCCCAATTACTGATGCTCTCACGTGGGAATGCCCGTTCCCATCGCGCCAGGTTTTCTCATGCTCGTATTCAGCGTCCCTAGGGGCTATCCTCTCTAGAGCATTCGGCAAATCCTTAAGCAAGCCAGGCTCATACTCTATAGTCGTCACGGCTCCCGTGGACCCCGGTACGAAAACATTAGCAATACCGTTTTTAATACCGGTTTTAGAAACAATCTTCTCGATTTCACCCGTAATATCCACGATGTCAAGCTCCCCTCTGGTCTTTATTCCAAGCTCCGTCTCAACCACGATCAACATTCGCCACCGTTTAAAGTGGAAAAACCAGTGTTTCTTAAACTTGTTCAGCTAAGGGCTTGAGAAAAGCAAAGTTGTCCCAGCTATGTTTCGGTGGACCAGTGTATTCCACGAAAAAGTTTCCCAAGGGTTCTGTGATTAGAGTTGGACAAATTATCCTGTAAATAATTTTCTTGCTAAACATTTTTTAAACGTCAAATCTGTTCGTAAGCAGGGTGATGAAACAATTCTCATTAAAAACATTTTTTAAATTTTATCAGGGAAGCGGGTGATGGAGCCAGATCCAGGCGATCTGAAGGAAAGGTTCCTAGAAGGCTTATCTTTCTCCCTGCTTATAGTCCTTTTAACAAATGTTTTCTCGTTCTTTTTAACAATCGGAAGCAGGGAGGATTTTTCTTCTCCCACCCCTTTTCTGAAGGAAGAATCATCAGCCTCAACGAGCCTCTTTGCCGGCCATGCTGCTGGTGAAAAGCCAGCATCTGGAGAAGGGCTCCCACCTCTTCTTTCAACACCTCGTGAAAACTCGACGGGTCAAGAATACTTCCAAGTTCAAATCCTATACAATATACGTATTGAAGGATAGGCCGGCATGATTCTTTGAAACAGTGGCCAGAAACCCTATCCCTCAAGGAGTATGGGGAAAAACATGGAGCAATAGGCGTAAGAACCGGCTTAACAGGGCGGGAAAACGCTGAATATCTCGGTTTCCATTATTTAAAGAATTGTAAAACAATGTTTAAACCCTTCCCCCCAGACTAGTAAGACAGATGGAGGGGAGGAATAGTCTAAGGATTAATTTGGCGGCAGCATTCTCACTCCTACTGGTGATAAGCAGTTTCCCGCTTAGCAGCTTAAAGGTGAAACAAGCGTCCGGATGGGGTAGCACAGTAGTCCACCTAGACTGGAACGCTAGGCTCATGATTACTCTGGTCGCTGAAGACGGGAGGCCATTGGATGGGGCATGGGTGTATATTGTCGACGCTTACACTGGGGAGAACGTTACCGCGGCGATGACGGATGAGCATGGTCACGCAGGGACTCTTGCTGTCGAAACCGGGTACGCTGCTCCACCGCTGCTGATCGAGCCCGGCGACAGGGTTGACATAGGCTTCAACCTTCTCAGAGGATGGTTCTGGCTGGACGAGGATAAGAGGCTCACAGGCGAGCCGGTAAACCCGGATTGGAACCCTGTTTCAAATAATGTTCCCCCGCAACCAGTCGGAAACGAGTACATTCAATACGTGTCTTTCAACGGTAGAACAGGATGGGCAATGTTCTACGGGAAGTACTACGTCATAGTTTACTATAGGCCTGCCGGCTGCAGCGATGTTCTCGGCCCAGTGTCCACAGTAGTTGTGTTCGACAGCTATACTGCTGAAACTCAGTACCAGTACATATACTTGGGCATACGTCCCGAGTCTTACGCAGCTACTTCTGAATACGGTGTCTCGCAGGCTAAAATATTCAGGGCTAACGTTGGCGACATGGTTATGTCTTTCAACGATGCTCAGGGTAGGCCTTTGAAAAACGTTCACGTTGTTCTTGAGGAATGGGGTTTAAGCGGTTCTACAGACGAGTCTGGAACCCTCCTGTTTGAGAAGATGCCGAGGATAAGCTACAGGCTTACCGCTGAATGGGTGAGCAGGTATGGCAGCAAGGCTGTCGTGAAGACAACCGTGACGGAAGACACCGTAATAGTAATGCCCATCTACGACGTTGTTTTAAGACTATTGTCCCCAAAGGGCAGACCCTTGACTGCTGCTGACGTTTATCTTGAAGAAGTATACTTGGGCAAGGCTGATGCTAATGGCGAAGTCTTGGCGACACAGGTTCCCTCGGGAAACTACACCGTGTCAGCTAAATGGCTAGACTCAGAGCTCGTGTTTCAGAAAATAGGGGTTTCGACGGGCGGTGAAATAACCTTGACGCCTTCAAACGTGCATAGTCTAACCGTAACTGTGAGGGGTGCTCAGGGACAGGCTTTGCAGGGTGCTGGCATCGTTATTATGAAGAATGGTTTTGAGCTTACCAGGGTTCTTACGGATAAGGGTGGCAACGCTGAGGTTGAGCTGCCTGATGGAGAATACACCGTGGAGGTTTCATACGGTCAATTCCTGGGAAGAAAACAGGTGTCGCTTACTCGCGACAGGCTTGCCGAGTTCAAGCTTGACGTCTTCCTGGAACTCTTAGGGGTTGGTATGACTCTTTCCCAAACCATTCTCCTCATGCTCGCTATTATGATGTTGATCATAGCTATAGCGATAATAATACATGAGTATCATGTCTATAGGAGGAGGAAGCTGCCGCAACTATTTGCCAAAATCCCTAGATAATCGTGCGAAAATCCGCATAAAAACTTTTTATATTGGCTATAACATATATATTGGCTATGAGCACGATATCTGTTACTGAAGATGTGAAAAAGGCTCTTCTCAAAGTAGCTTCTGAACTACAGTTGAAATGGGGGAGAAGAGTAGATTTGAATGAAGCAATAAGATATTTGATTACTAGGGGAGTTAAACGACCAGACCTATTGGAACAGGCTTGCCGACCAATTCCAGGTTTTAAGGAGGCCTATGAAGAGTTGAAGGGGGAAAGGTTGAAGGATGAAGAAAGGGCTCGTAGGAAGTTTAGCCTTTGACGCAGGCGTGGTTCTAGAGCTTTTATACTCTACTCCACACGGCTCCAAATTGAAGGAGGCGATTAAAAACGAATCTGTTTATGGGAACATATCTGAACTATGTGTTGCAGAAGTGGGATACGTCCTTTGCAGAAAACTCGGCGGTGAGGAAGCCCGTGTCAGGATCAGGAACCTGCTGGATTCAGGCTATTTTTTAGTTCATGAGGATTCTGAGCTTATTGAGCACGCTACGGAGTATAAATGTAAAAGAAGGCTCTCTTTGGCTGATTGCTTTACTCTGGCTCTCGCTAAGAAAATAGATGCACCCGCTCTGTTCGCAAAGAGGGAAGCCGAACTAATTAAAGAAATTTCAAGAGAGCCTTTTGATGTAGAGATTTTATTCCTAGAGGACTTTTAGCCTGGAGTATTGCACGAAAGATAGAGGATAGTATGCGGATATTCGACTTAGGATTAAAATCTTTTAAATGATTTTAAGCACGTTCAACCTGCTTCAAGGGGTTTCCCACACTTGATGCACCTCGTGCTTACTGGCGGCTGCACCGTGCGGCATTTCTTGCACTCCACTACCCGTCTCTCCCAGCAACTCTGGCAATAGTCCCCGAGAAAGTGGGTTGTCCACACTTTGGACAGTTAATCATTAGAGCGAGCCCGCACGTGTTGCAACTTACCCAGTTGGGCTCAACTGGTGCACGGCATCTCGGGCACCTGGTTTCCAAGGGATTTATCCTTCCGCAACCGGGCATATTGTCGAATTCGGCGGGATCAGCTGGTTGCAAAACTTACAGTGTTTCCTGTAGCTTACCAAGCGTATTCACATCAGAATTGTTGCTCAGGTGAATATAACCCTATCTTTTCAGTAAACTTAAGATATTTCTTACGCTATTTTGTGTGCAGAGGTGTTGAAGAGTGCCCTTCATACCTTTTACGAGGAACTATGCTGACAACAGTACCGAGGCTGGTTTTCAATTCACCTTCTTCTGCGACATATGTCAAGACGGCTATAAGACGAGCTTCATCGAGTCGAAAACCTATAAGAAGGCGGGCTTGCTGAGAGGCTTGGGTAGGGCGGCATCCATAGCCTCATCCATGGCGGGGTAGGGGAATCGGCTACCATGTTGAGGAGGGTGCTGACGTTATTGCTGAAAGATTCCGCGGGATGTCTCCAGAATGGCATAAGGAGCATGAGGAAGCGTTTAAACTGGCTCAGAACGAAGCCATGGGGCATTTCCACGTGTCCGAAATGCATGAGGTGGGTTTGCGACATTTGCTGGAACGATGAGGAGGGTCTGTGCGTGGATGATGCGCCCAGGGCTGTGCGGAGGTGGCTGCTGCAAGAGCATCCGTCCGCAGGGACCAGATATGGGAGAAGGCGAATACAACACAGGTTTTTAAAGAGGAGATTGGGCCTACGCAAACCGTGTGCCCTGTTTGCGGAAAGCCGGCTGGAGCAGGCAAATTCTGCACCAACTGCGGCGCACCGCTCTCAATGTTGAAGTGTCCCAAGTGTGGCGCTGAAAATTCTCCCGGTGCCAGGTTCTGCGCTGAATGCGGCTCCAAGCTTTAAGCCGGTGTATTTTCAGAAAATTACTTACAATATGGTTGTCGAAAAAATTTTTCGCATTAGGGATATTGTTAATGTCGTTTTTTAACATTTTTGTCGGAAAACGCCTGCTGGCAAAATTTTGTCGAGAATTGTAATTTAGAAATGTCGAGTATAGTAAAAAATTACGTTTATCGAAAAGTATATATTTTGGAGCCCAGCACATCAAGAATTGAAAATGGATCCTCTAGACAAGCTGGATTTAGAGATACTCCGTATACTTTGCAGCAACCCTAAGCAGAGCTACCGCGACATCGCTAAGCGTCTTGAAGTATCGGATCGAACGATCGCCCGCAGGATAAACAGGATGGAGAACGAGGGAATAATACTGGGCTACCAGCCTGTTTTAAGCGACTACGCTAGGAGCCTCTTGTTCAGCTCGAACGATACTGTTGAGTTCAAGTTTTCACCCGTGGAGTGGAGCGAGTTTGAAAAATCCTTCAAAACAATGTATTACACCGCGTCAGACGTAATATTCTTCTACGCTGGTAAGGGGGTTGGACAAGCGTTGCTTGAGGAGATTAAGGAGATGACCGGCGGCAAGACTTCTGTTGAAGACGTTTTAACAAACCTTTCGAAAATATGTGTTCTAAGAGGATGGGGAGGCGTCTTGTTTGAAAGGGTTGGAAGCGGGGCGATAAAGGCTACTTTAAACAACCTACGGATAAACCGGTTCATGTTCAGAGGCATTATGACGCAGCTGCTCGAATCACTAACAGGCGGAAGCGTGGAAATATCATCCTTAACCGAGGACAGCAGCGTCATACTGATGAAGTTCTCAGAAATACTTTCGGAGGTTTGAGAACCATGAACAGGGCACCCTTCGGAATAGGCGAGCTCGACGGCCTCATAGAGGGGGGAGTGCCTAGGGGCGGGCTGATAATCGTCGCCGGGAACGCGGGAGTCGGCAAAACCATTCTCTCAGCCCAATTCATATACAACGGGGCATCGCTATACGGTGAGAAGGGCCTCTACATCTGCATGAGCGAAACCGGGGAGCATTTTAAAGCAGACATGGCCAGCCTAGGATGGGATTTTTCAAAGCTTGAGGAGAAAGGCATGGTTAAAATAGTGGAGTTCCCAACGATGGCTAAGATCGGTGTTGAAGACGTTGTAAGCCTTATAGTGGACGAGGCGAGGAAGTTTAAGGCGGACAGGGTTGTCGTGGACTCCGTTTCGGCCCTAAACATGGCTTTAAGCAGGAAATCAGAGGTTAGAGCAGTCGTAAACCTTCTCGCCAGGATGCTTAAAAACCTGGGCTGCACGACGATAATGATCGCTGAAAACCCCTGGGGGAGCAAGGGAATAGGAATGGGCGTGGAGGAATTCGTATCCGACGGAATAATAATAATGGAGTCGGTGGTGGTTGGAAACAGGCTTGACAAGAGGCTGATGATACTAAAGATGAGGGCTACGAACCATGATACCAGGTATTACAGGCTCCACGTTGACAAGGGCTCGGGAATAGTGCTAGACCTATACCCTGAAATCCGATGACTAGAGCGTGCAGTTATTGCAGCGCCTCGAATACCGGCAAGTTCTACGTCCTGCCGAGTTAGACGAAAAGGTTTTAAGACAGTTTCATGAGGATGAAAGGGGGACTTTGACGAACAGTGCCGACCTATGGAGAGAATACTGTAGTTTCTACGAGAAGCCTTTCGAGCAGCAGCTGGAGATCAACGAGGCTCTTCTAAAGGAACACCTTGCCAGATGGGGAAGGACTGCTCAGGCGAAAATCCTTTGTCCAAACGGTTTTCAGAGTATTAATGATATTCCGGTGACTAGCTACAAAGACTATCCAGTGCTGCTCGAATTCAAGAAGAGGATAGAGAGCCTTGAGAAAAGCTCGCCCAGGATGCCTGGAGAACTATACTGGGACTATTACGACAGGATCGGGAGGCTTGCATCTAAGTCGCTATCTGACTATCTGATTGGAGATTTCTCACTTGCAGTTAAGACAAGCGGCACGACGAGTGAACCGAAATGGATACCTCACGGCAATGTTTTCTGGGAGAACTTTAGGCAGGATGTAATAGCCACGACGTTGATTGCTTGCAGTAACTCTTGGGGTATTACAAAATTCGAGAAAGGTGATAGAGGGTTAAACTTCACGGCATCTGCACCATTTCTTACGGGCTGGGGGAGAAAAGCTTCCCAAGGGCTGGTGATAGATGTTCCACCTGTAAGTGTTATGGACGAGATTTCAGAAGCGCGGAGGCGATTTTTCGTCGCATTAGAATATCTTAAAAATGGTCATAACGTGAATTTGGCAGGCGGTATTGCACCAAGTGTATACCTAATGTGCGAGTATTTCTCTAATCCAGAGACTCTCTTTGAAGAATATTATAGGTCAATGGACTTTAGCTTTGCAAAGTTTTACCTTCTCCAGAAATGGGCTCAGGCTAAATTTTTTAAGAAACCTAGAAATCTTAGAGATTACCTTAACTTAAAGGGGTTAATGATCGGCGGTGTCGATACAGCTCTATATGCTGATTATATCAAGACTAAGCTGGAGGTAGATCCTCTCTGTATCTACGGTGTCTCGGAACTAGGTATCGTGATGTTTGGATCCCCCGATAGGAAAGGAGAACTTATGCCTAATTTAAGGAGTTGCTATTTCGAGTTTAGAGATGAAAAGGGGGTTATAGTGAAAATAGATGAAATTAAGCCTGGCTGTGTTTACGATCTTATAGTCACTCCCTTTGGAGGTCTTTTTTCGCGCTATGATGTAGGAGATACTGTACTTGTTGTCGATGTGAGAGATGATGGGATGCCCGTTTTTCGTTTTTGGGGTAGGAAAAATCAAATGATAGCAATACGCGGATTTCTTCCTCGTGTGACGGAAGCTCTAGCAGTACAGATAATGGCTAGGGCCGGATTGAGTCTTTCGGATAAATGGGCATTTACCAAGTCTATTGACAAGCATGAGAAAATTCTTGTTCTTATGGAAAATACTTGGGGGTTACAGAAATCAGAGGCGGAGAGAAGAATATTTCAAGCATTTTTAGCGGTTAGTGAGGATTTCAGACACCTAGTTGCTGAAAACCATATAAATGATCCTAATGATATTATAGAAGTGGAGTATCTTAAACCAGGGGCTTTTCTCAGATATGCCATGGAAAGGGGGAAGAGGGGGGTTCCTATGGGTCAGATTAAGCCACCAAAAATAATACCACCAGAACGACAGGATATATGTGAGGATCTTAGGAGGTTATAATAGTATTGAGTGAAGGTTCAATGATATGGTCTTCCATCTACCTTATAACTGGCATATTATCCTTCTTATTATCCTTAGATATCTTACTAAAGCAGCGTCACTCAATTATACATCAACGATTTTTCATTTACGGATTAGCAACGTCATTACATCTCATCGTTAACTTCTTTAAACTGATCGCATCTGATGCAGATTTATCATTGAGATTCTTCAGATTTTCTAACTCGTTATACTTTGTTTCAATTGGGCTATTAGCGTATCTCGTTTATGGGTTCATAACTGATAGAGAAAAAGAAAGAAACTACTATCTCATACTCCTCCCACCAGTTTTTGTTATAACTATTTCTAGTTTCATATCGTACAAAGCAAAGTTATCGGCCTTCGGGTGGATGTTTATCCCCGATCCCGCCATCACTATCGAGGGTATAGTGACATTTTTATATATGGCAGGATATTCTCTATTCATAACAATTATCCTCTATAATTCCATAAAAGGAGCCAAAGTTCCTTGGCTTAGGAAAAAGTATAGCCTGATGTTGTTTAGCTTCACTATATTTCAAATAATAGGTATAATGCTCTTTAATGCTCTTTTGATTTATTTCGAAAATATTCCGCCTACCAGTGGCCCATTCTACTTCTTATCTTTCATATTGCTTTCATATTCTTTCACTATAGGTCCACCTAAAGAAGTTATATTGACCCGTCTTGACAACCCGTTGACAGATTCCTACCGGAAGTTTCTTAACAAGCTGATTGATGTTGCTCCGCCGGATGAGCTTGGTTTAAAAACTATGGATTTGTTGGAATACTTGGATAAGACTCGTCTCAGCGACGTGGTTACCTATGACAGGTTAAGGATAATTTTAAACGCTGAGAAGATTGAGAGCCTTAACAGTATTCAGGCTTTGGATAAAACACTGGAGTATTTCGAGGGTAGAGAATGGACTCATAGGGCTGCGGACGAGTTGATGGAGGTCATTGAAAGCATATATTTCAATTTAAAATCATCTGAGGATAAGGAGGCCTTCAGAACAATCATTATGAATCACCAGGAATATCTAAAGAAAACAGATATTATATACGGGTTGGCTTCGGGCGAGTTTCTGGCTTTCATCAGCTCAGACGCGTCCTTAGAGGGTTTTCCCGAGTGGGAGGCTGTTCTCCGCCTCTATAGGCGTCTTCTTCTGCCTGTTCGAAAGCTTATCGCAGGCCCACTTGCCCCCGAGTTCTTCAAGAGGATGAGGAGCATGGATGTGGCGAAGCATCTTGATGTTTCAACGGACGGAGAGATAGGTATTGATCGCGTCATCGCCTATGTTAGGACGATTCCAAATGGGAGGAGGCTTGAAACAGTTACGGAGACTTTCAACGCACTTCTGTCAACAGTGTTAAGCTACTTGGCGAGGGAGGATGTCTCTCTTTTCGAAAACTATCTGGGGGTTATGAGAAGGATATTCATGCTTAACTGTGGGGCAAAGGGTGTTTGGAAGACCTATTATTCTCTGGTGGATAGGTTGACTTCGGAGATTGGTAGGCAGCGAATAACCAGGCTTGTCCGCATGGAGGACAGTAGTGTTGAGGATCTGAACGCTTTCTCCGGGGCATTCGGCTTAACGCACGACAAGCTTCTCCGCAAGAAAATACTTTTCGAATACAATCCGAAATATCTTTACGAGCCTTATGTGGCTAAGGCTGTGCGCGAGATATATGCTAATACTGAGAGATGCGTAATGCTTCTTAGGCCTGCGAGCGGAGTATTGTCGCAGATCCCAACCTTGGAGAACGTTAAGCTCATACCTGTTGTAACCATGGGAGCTAAGCCTGGCGAAAGCGTTTCCTTCGACGATGTTACTCAGATGATTAACGCTATCAACAGGTCTCTGGATTCAGAGATGCACACCTGGATTATTCTCGATATTTCAGACATGATTCTCTCAACCAGCATGGAGCAGGCGTATGCTTTCGCCAGACACGCGATCGAGCTTGTCACAGCCAAGAACGCTTCAGCAATATTTATGCTGAATGAGCCCGCTCACGATCTTAGCGTGAAGACCGCTTTTGAAGGATTGTTTTCAACAATACTTCAGGTGGATGATAAGCCAAGGCTTCTAAAACTAGTGTGACCCTAGTCATACTTGCCCTGCCGAAGACGTGAATAAAAGGACTTACCTGGATATTTCCGCTTTTTTCAACTCTTCATAGAGTCCCCTGGCCCTGCTGTCCTCTTCGAAATGCTTTCTTATCGGCTCAACCATCTTGTCGATCGCGTCTGCCACGGCGTTTTTCAGGTCAAGCGGGTGAAGGAGGCCCTTAACATAGGCATCCTCCAGCTCCTCGTAAGAATGAAACTCAACGGGTCCCCCATACTTGGAGGGCCTCTCAACGCGGAAGCTCTTGAATTTCCTGAAGACTATGTGTCTAGTCCAGTCTAGTATCGGGTTGTTCTCCGCAACCCTTTCAGGACAGTAGGCTGATAAAACCTTCCGGAAAATCGTCTCCCTAGAGTCATGCACGAATATGCTTGACTCAGGCTTGCTCTTGCTCATCTTCGAGCTTATTTGAACATCTATATGCTTATCCTCGTCGAAGCCCTCAGGCTCCTTCACTCCTTGAAGACCCATAAGCATGTGGTGGCTTACCACAACAGGCTTCCAGTATCCCAGCCTTGGTCCGACCTCCCTGGCTAGCATGTTAGCCCTCCTCTGGTCTAACCCAAGCTGGCAGATGTCTGCGCCAAGCATGAAGATGTCGGTGACCTGCATCATGGGGTAGAAGTATTGGGCGACGTCTTTCAACTCGCCCTTCTTCCTCCCCATTATTGTCAGTGCTCTCTCAGCCCTGGAAACAGTGGTGAGCTTAGCAACCTGTATCACGTTCCTCCAGTATTCGCTTGAATCAACAAGGTCGCTCGCCCAGACTGTTTCAACGCTGCTGAAATCAACCCCTGCGGCCCTCCAAACCTCTATGAAGTATTCTCCGCACATCCTTATCTTCTCCAGGTCGCCCCCCAGCTTCCTGTTTATCCAGGCAAACCAGTCTGCAAGGTAAAGCTTGAACCTTATCCCCGCCCTTATCAGAGGCTCCAGCAAAATCGGCCTGAAGACGCCGAAAGCAATGTGTGCAAGCCCCGAGGGCTCGAAGCCGTCGTATGCCACGGGATGCTCCTTTGTTTCTAGAAGCGTCCTAAGCTCCTCAAGCGTCACAATCTCCTCTCCTACGCTTTTAACGAGCTCAAGCCTCTCCTCTATGTCCAAGCCGATGTCAAACTATCTTATTTGCTTTTAAGTATTTTATGCTTTCCTGGCTTACAAGCTCTCTCCCAACCGGTCTAAGATACGGCATTCAGGAATGACTAGCGTTTCATAATTAGTTTCGTTAAAGGGAATTTAGCCTAGTGGAAGGTTAAGTGTGTTGCCTTCAAGAACTTACTTAATAGCCTCTGTACGGTAATTTCTAAGGCGAAGTTTTGCTCCGTATCTTGCTGCTTCATGCGCGCGCACTGATTGATCTGGAGGTACTTCCGATTCCCCCAGGAGGATGTGGCTAACCACTTTAAACCCCGCCTGCTTAAAAGCATCAGAAAACCCCTCAATAGAAAGCGGGGTCTCCCTGTACCATCTCGTCCTCACCTCTGCAGGAAGCTTCTTAAACTCGTCCTTATCCACCATGCTGTTAACGGAGAATAAGATCCCACCGGGCTTCAAGACACGATAAACCTCCCTAACACTTTCCATACTCCCAACCTCAAGGAGACCCCCTACTTCACTCACGATGTCAATCGAATCGGATTTGATGGGCATCTCCTTTATGTCGAATTGGGCGAGTGAGACATTGGGAGTGTTCTTACCTTTGAGGAACTTCTCCCACTCCTGAAGTAGACCTAGGCCTAAATCGTTCATCAGGATCATGGCCTCAGGATTTATTTGAAGCACAAGCGGGACGAAGCCGCCTTGTGGCCCAGTGGCTATATCAAGGATTAAACTTCCTCTTTCGGCTATGCGCTTAGCAAACTCCCTCAGAGCAGGATCCTTACTACGAAACTCCCAGCTAGATTCTAGCGCGTGCACTTCTCGTAAGTGCTTGAGAAGATTGAATGAAGGCCAAGTATCTTTCTGACTGAATATGGGAATCCCATCGATCACGGGATACATTTCGGGCTCCCCATAAGCATATAAGTAACCGTTAATCCATTTTCTACCTATCCATGATTCTTCTCGATAGCTTCCTAAGAATATCTTTTCCGCTTCTTTAATTTCCTCGAGCAACTTGAGGAACTCCTCGGGCCACTTCTCGGTTGGAGAGAATACTAACACCGGAATGCCGTCACTACCATCGACGCTGCCGAAGAATATTAGCGGCTTATGTTTTTTAGGATGCACAAAGAGGCTTTGAAATCTCGGGTGCATGGGACACGCCTCTATCATTTCGAATCGATTTGACGTTTTTAAACTTTTGGCAAATGATTATTCCAAATCTAAAATCTTACCTTTTCCTTCAGCCTAGCTGTAGAGCCTGGTGCTTAAAAGATAAAAACTACTTTTTCAGACGTTGTAAATATGCTTCTGTCAAGTAAGGATTTGGAAGTCTTCCTTAAAAAACGGAACGTGAAGCATAGGATATTTTTCCACGGGGAGACTTATTCCGCTGAAAAAGCCAGCAGGGAGCTCGGGGTCAGTCTCGATCAGGTTGCTAAAACAGTTGTCTTCGTCAACGAGAGGAGTGAGCCGTTGATAGTGGTTGTCCCGGGTGGACGCAGGGTTAACCAGGATAAGCTCGCGAAAACACTCGGCTTCAAGAAACTGAGGTTAGCCACGGGTGAGGAGGTTTTAAGCCATACCGGGTATGAGGCTGGGTCTGTTCCACCGGTTGGCCACTTGAAGCAGCTGCCCGCTGTGGTCGACGAAACCCTGTTAGCTAGGGATAAGGTTTACGCGGGTGGAGGGGCTGTCAACGCCACTCTCGAAATCTCTCCCGTGGACATCGTGAGGCTGCTTAACGCCAAAGTGATGAAGATCCCGTAGTGGCTAACCGCGCATCAACCTTAAAAAACGAAGTGAAAAAGTCGTCTGTGGGAGTTTGAACGTGTATGAGGTTGTCGTCCATGGACTCCTCCTCTAAGATCTACACTCCAAGCATCTTTTTTCTCCAGCCTCGGTTTTTCCTTGCTTCAGAAGCCTATATGCGCCGCCTTCTCCTGGATTTTACGGGCTCGATGCCCTTGCTTATTAAGAACTCGTCCCACATATCCTCGCTTATGAACATCTCCCTGGCCTCAGCGATCGCGTCGACCCTCCTCATGACCTCTCTGACCATCTGTTCCTCGTCCATCCCCGCCGAGTTGAAAGTTGTCACGAAGCCGGACTCATAATCTATGTTGAACCTCACTTCAAAACCGTATTTGTCGCTTACTCTCCTCGCCACTTCATTGGCCCACATGTGCTCCTTAGCGTAATATGCGATACTCCCCTTCATCCTCAAATACTTCTCAAACATCCCCTGCCTGAAGTCCTCAATTATCCTATCTTCTTCCTTGTCTTTCTTCTCATAAATCTCCCTCCTCTCCTCCTCCGTCTTCGCCTCCTCATATTTTCGCCTGTATTTCTTATATAGGTGGAACTCCCGTATTCCGTCGCCGGTGCGCACGGGGCCGGTGTCGACCTCAACCCTTCCATCTTTATATGACGTGAGGAAGATGTCGTAAAAAGGAGGCAACCTGACAATTATAAACCACTTCTCTGTAAGCGCGGGCGTAAGCAGCTCAATTGAGCTAAAATGCTCATGCTTAAACTTCTCGGTCAGCAGGCTTCTCAACTTCTCCACGATGTTCTCACTCATTCTCCCAGTTCACCCTTGGTGCAGACCTTTATAAGCGGAGGCGTGCCCGGCTCGCCAGCAAGGGCTCGTACCGGGTCGTATGAGAAGCCTATCGCTATGCCGTACTGAACGTCCTTATATTTACTATCCTCGGCCGACTCGGGGAGCGGTATTTAACGGCGAATTCTTGGGCAAATCAGGCGAATAAAGGACCATTGGGAGCGCAGGGGTAAGCGACGATGAGTCTTAAATTTTAGCTTATCAGCAGGTAAACATCCGTTTACCTCAGGTAAACGTTCGTTTACTATAAAGCGGCGGCAACCCTTCCATTTCATCTAGTTCTGTATTACTAGGTTTCATCATTCCTCTTAACTTCATCGTCGCTTACCTCCCATACGACCACCTTCCCGCCCAGAGTCGAGCCCTCTCGGCTTGCCCCGCTCTTCGAGACCAGCTGTGGAAGACGATAACCATGTACAACCACAATCGGTAGCTAACTTCACATACTCGCCAGAAGGACCTCGCGTAAACGAAAACGGTAACCAGCTGCAACAGCCTTAAAAAGGCATAGGGAGAAAACTCGTTAAGGTGGGAGTGTTGAACGTGTATGAGGCTGCTGTGAGCCGCAGAACCATACGCAGGTTTACTCAGAAACCAATACCCATGCAGGTTTTGAAAAAGCTTTTGAACGCCGCTAGGCTGGCTCCCTCCGGTGGAAACATTCAGCCCTGCGAGTACGTTTTAGTGACTGAGAAAGATTTGCTCGACAAGGTTTTCAACACTCTTAAATGGGCCATGTATCTTGCTCCCCAGGGCACCCCGAGGGAGGGTGAGAGGCCCACCGCGTACGTCGTCGTCCTGATTAACACGAGGAAGAAGCCTGAGGGAGGAGAGGTTGACTGCGCTGCCGCGATAGAAAACATGATTCTAACAGCCTGGGAGGAGGGTGTTGGAGCATGCTGGATGGCTTCAATAGACCGCGAGAAGCTTAGGGAAATCCTTTCAATACCCGAGCACTGCAGGATATGTTTCGTCGTAGCTCTGGGTTACAGGGCTGAGGAGCCCGTTGTCGAGGAAATGAGGGGCGAAGATGTGAAATACTGGAGGGATGAGAACGGTGTTCTGCACGTTCCTAAGCGTAGGCTTGATGATATAATTTTTCTCAACAGCTATGGCAATAAGACAGGATTGTAACGCTGTTAGCACGCTATCAAACCTAGTGGATGACTCTTGAGAAAATCGAAAGCGAGGTTCCTGCGGATTCTATTTTCACCGCACACTCGGTCTTCAAGTTCCCTCTGATTATAGCGAGGTCGTTGTCAAGTCAGAGCTTCGAATACGACTATTATTGCCTTTGTGAACCTTATAAGTTGACAACTTGAAACCGTGTCTATCCAATCTTAAGATGGATTTGCTTAAAAAAAGGTGAAAAATAAGTTTTTTGGCATAAAAACTTTATATTCTGGTGAAGTTAATCGTATGGTGGTGAAAAATGGGGGTTAGGGTAGAGGTGAAAAAGGTGGATTCACAGGGTCGTGTCATTCTGCCTGCTGACTGGCGTGAGTCTGAAATGGGGGGGTGTAAGGAGATATACATCATTAAGGGAAAAGGGTATCTGAAGATAATTCCAAAACGAAAGGTTGATTTAACAGAATACTTTGACAAGGTTGATTTAAATATAGAAGCAATCGGAGATTGGGGAGAGTTTGAGAGAAAAATTCACGGGGTAGGCTCATGAGGTTTTTAGATGCGAACGTTTTCATTTATGCTTATTACAAGCCTAAGAGGCAACTTACTCAAAAAGAGAAGCAGATGAAGGATTATGCCAAGAGGATAGTTGACGATGTATCGCAGGGTAAAGAAAGAGTGGTTACAACAGTTATTCATCTTTCTGAAATCGTTAACATTCTCAAGCATGGTATGTCAACAGAGGAACTAGCTAAACTGATTACTGGTTTATTTATGTTAGAAAACGTTGAAATACATGGAGTACCCAAGGAGGTCTACTTTGCAGCAGTCGAGTTGAGCAGAGACTTGAAGATCGATCCAAATGATGCTCTTGCCATTGACGTGATGAAAACAAATGATATTGCTGAGATTTATTCTTTCGACGAAGATTTTGATAAGATTGAAGGAATAACTAGATTGCCAAATGTTTGAAAAAATAGCGCGGGCTAGATCATATATACCCCGTTCACGTGCACGTCTGCGGATACTTGCGTAAGTCACTCCCTCACTTATGATGGGGGAAATCGCGATGTCGCAGTTCTTAGCCCCCATATTCCCGCTTACCGACCCGCTCGGGTAAAAGGCCCGGAGCCTATCGCTGCCAACGTATATAGTTCCGTTGCCGCCTATAGCTGGAGGGGGTAAACCTTACCGCGCACCGCTAGGGTAGAAGTCTGACCAAGCATGTCGAATTCTCCATCGTCGTGGGTAAGCTCGAAAGGGGGAAGCATAAGACTTCAGAGGAGTTGAGATGAGGATTGACAACAAGGCTAGTGCTAGAATAGATCCAACGGGTCTAACCATGCTGGAGTATTTTAAGGGTTAAGTTTCTAAATAGTTTTTTAAACTCCACATGTTCTCGCTCCTGCTAAACATGAATCAAAACTTTTTTGGAATGCTGATATTGCGAAATCGCGCATTTAAGTACATGATGAAGAGAATTGGATGGGCGAGGGATTGATTCCAGACACGCGAACCAGCTTTTCTCATGAGGTACCAGGCAGGACGCAGAACTATGAGTTTTAGGGGGTATATGCCATCTATAGCGCGCTAAGCACGTGAGGGGGCATTTCGGGGGAACAGCGGACCAAGCAGTTCCGTGAAGAACCGAAGAGGTGGAAACGTCAGCATCCTTCGTTTTATTCTTCTGGAAAGATGACCATATGATTTCAACTTTAAAACTGGTTGCGCTAAAACTTTTTATATGTTATAGAACTAATAACATCATACGAAATCGTGATTGAGTATTGAAAGCTGAAATATTTCGAGCCTACGACATTCGCGGCGTCTACGGTAAGGACATCCTGGATGAGGATGCTAGGACCATAGGGCTAGCCTTCGCCTCGTATCTCGGCGGCGAGGGCAAGAGGGTTGCGGTGGGCTGGGACGTGAGGAGGAGCAGCAACAGCTTGGCCTCAGCTTTGATAGACGGCATCGTTTCAACCGGGGCCAACGTCATAAGCTTGGGGCTCATACCGACTCCAACGGTCTACTTCGCCATCATACATTGGAATTTAGACGGCGGCGTAATAACCACCGCAAGCCATAATCCGCCAGCCTGGAACGGTTTTAAGCTCTGTAAGGCGAAGGCCATGCTGTGCGGCTGGGGAATGGGTTTAGAAGAGGTTAAGAGAATAATTGACTCAAAGTCTTTCAGGCTTTCCTCCCGTAAAGGGATTGTTGAAGATGCTAGGGGAAGGATTCTGGCGGAGTATGAGGATTACCTGCTTAACAGTTTTAAGGGAAAGATCGGGAGCCTGAGGATTCTGATAGACCCTGGAAACGGCTCTTGCTCAATACTCGGCAGGGAAATTCTTCAGAAAGCAGGCTTGACGGTTGACTCGATAAACGATTATCCTGACGGAGGCTTCCCCTGCAGGTCGCCTGAGCCCACTGAAGAGTCGCTAAGCGTTCTACGGGGCAAGGTTGTAGACGGTGGGTATGATTTCGGTGTTGGATACGATGGTGACTGTGACAGGGCTCTTTTCGTCGATGACGAGGGGAACGTTATAAGGGGGGACGTGCTGCTAGCGTTGTTCGTGAAACACTTTCTCAGGAATAAGCCGGGTGAGAAAATTGTTTACGAGGTCAGCTGCTCCAAGCTGGTTGAGGAAGTCGCCAGGGAGAACAGGGTGATACCGGTGGTGAGCAGGGTTGGACACGCCTTCGTGCTGGATAGAATGATGTCGGAGAAAGCTATCTTCGGAGGTGAGATATCCAGCCACCTTTACTTCGGCGAGATATATGGTTTAGACGACGCTGTTTTCGCAACGCTTAAAGTCGCCCAGCTTTTAACCTCTACGGGTGGGAAGCTTTCCAGGCTGGTGGCTGAGCTGCCTAAATACGAGCTTCTCAAGAAGGATTACGAGGTTCCAGACGAGGTTAAGTTCAGGGTTGTCAAAGGCCTGGTAGGCGTGTTCGAGAAAGAGGGTCTTAAGACTGTGACTCTGGACGGGGTTAGGGTTGATCTTGAAGACGGCTGGTTCATCCTGAGGGCTTCAAACACGCTTCCACAGGTTAGGCTGATAGCGGAGGCGAGAAACAAGCAGGCCTTGGAAGAGATAGTTAGGTACGCGGAGGCAAGGTTTAAGGAGACCCTTGCAAGATACGGTTAGAAATATTCGTTAAAAGCTTTTATCGTCAACAAGCTTATGTTTTTTAGAAGTCTGAGCCATGAGGGCTAATCACTTCGTTTGAATCCCTAGATGGTGGATTCTACTCTTTCTTAATAAGACATTTCCATACGTCGTCTTACCTCTAGAACGCCAGCTTTCAAAGTTTTAAAGATCCTTGTTGACTTCTCTGCCGAACGTTAAACACTACTCTTCCGTTAAACTGCTTTTTATAAATCTAATCAGTTTGGATGCTCAAATCTTCCAAAACTTTTCGAATCATATTTTCAAGCGGAGGAACGTCTTCTTTTATGGTTTTCCATAGAATTTCAATGTCTACACCAAAATATTCATGAATCATTTTATCCCTCATTCCAGACATCTTCCTCCAAGGAATATTCGGGTACTTTCCCCTGATTGACATGGGGATTTTCTTTGCGGCCTCATCATAACCTCAATGCTTCTTATTACTGCATTGATTGTCTTCTTATCATTAGCGAAGTCTTCGAAGCTCATGCCTCTGGTGAAAGATTCAATATCCTGAATAGAATCAAGTATGTCTTAAGTCTCCGTAATCCCTTTTCCTCATAGGTAGACGACTTCCTCAAGAATGCGTTTGCCGATCCGGGGTTTTAATGCTTTTTTAGTGACTAGATCTATTTTCAACCCGAGCAGCTTGCTGAGGTATTCTTCTAAATCCATGAATCGAACAGGCTGGGCGGCTCCTCAAACTCCACCAAAATATCGACATCACTCCCCTTCCTCTGCCCACCCTTAACGAAAGACCCGAAAACCCCTATCTCCTTAACCCTATATTTACGTCTAAGCTCTTCCTTATGTTCCGTCAGTATTCTTCTTATTTCCTGCAGCGTCTTCATCTCTCCTTTAAGACAACACCGCAACCAACTTAAAAAGATTCACACACCCCGCCTTAAGAGATAATATATAGCTTGAAAAGAAGCCGGTGTTTAGCCTAAATCCCTAGGCTACGCTTAGTGGCGTAAACCACTTACACATACCTAAGACTCTTCAAAAGGCCTAGTGCGCGCATCGTTCTTCGAGAAAAAAGGTTGAGAAGTATAATTGTTCCCTCCGGAGGAAAGAGAAATGAAGTGGGAGATGAGGAGACGAGTCATGCTCTACATGGTAAGAAGGCGAAAATGGGCCTCGAACTTTAATCCCCATGGTTATTTCGGATAAAGCTTAACTATTCTAACTCATAGCTTTCAGATAAAGTCTGATTTGACGTTAATAATTCCCTTCGACCCTTGGCGCGGCAGGCTGTGCACATGTCCTCCCAAATATAGTTTCTCACCTTACGCAGGTTGCGGTCATAGGTGTGTCTACTGCTACATTACTTCGTATGTTCCTAGGGCGTTTCAACCCAGGGTTAAAGAGTTCACTGTTTTGCAGCTTGAGAATGAGTTGAAGAAGCTTGACAGAAGTAAGCCTGTATCTATCGCTAACAGCTCGGACCCGTATACCCCAGGTGAGGCTCAGAGCCTTCTCATGCGGGAGGTTCTTCCCGTGTTCATTAGGAACGGGTTTAAACTGCTAATAGTTACGAAATCAGACTTGGTGGCGAGGGATATTGATATTCTCTCAAAGGGGAGGGTCTGCGTAAGCCTAACGGTCACGACGCTGAATGGGCGGGTTGCAAAAAGGCTCGAGCCCTTCGCCCCTCCTCCTGTTAGCAGGCTTAGGGCGCTTGAGGCTTTAAGCAGAGCCGGAATACCTACGATGATCAGGCTCGACCCGCTTATCCCTGGGGTTAATGACGATTCTAATTCGATCAGGGCTGTTCTTAAAGCAGCATCCGCAGCGGGTGTTAGGCAGGTCACAACCTCAACCTACAAGGCTAAGTCTGATAATTTCAAAAGGGTTTTAACGGCTTTTCCGGAGCTGGAGGAAGAGCTTAAGAATATTTATTCGCATGGAGAACACATAGGGAGGTCAACATACATGGCTAAAGGTCTCCGGAGAGAGCTTATCTTAAAAGTGAGGGAGGTTGCTGAAGAGCTCTCGATGGGTTTCGCAGCCTGCAGAGAGGGTTTTCCAGAGCTGCATACCGCGGAGACATGCGACGGTTCGCACATGCTTTGACACCCCTCTTTGGGCTTTCGGTTCGTCGCCCTCTGGGCTCACCCTGCCAGGTTAAGGGCTGTAGCGCGCTACGATAGTTGAGAAAATGCTTAGGGAGATGAAGTTCTGAGAACCGGTTTGGCTTATAGGCTAGAGGCCTTTAACAGTATCGAGAGACGTTTTAGGGTTATGCAGAGCAGATCATAGGGATGACAGAAACCGAGCTCGGAATAGCGTACTCCGCTTCCCAAGCTGTGGGAATAGTTTCAATGTTAGTCGGGGGAGGTTCGCAGATAAGTTGGGAAGAAAAAGAATATACGTCATATCGTTGGCTTTCTCCCCAATCGCCACTCTGATATTCCTATTGTCGTATTCGCCTGCCTTGGCTTCAATAGCCGTTGCTTTAGGCAGCTTGTTCGGCGGCTTCATGGCTCCCGCATTTCTGGCGATTATGGCCCATTCTGTTCCAGCGAACATGAGATCAGTCGCCTTCAGCATCTATAGTACTGTCCCTGAGGTTATTGAAATGTTCGCACCTGTCTTAGGCGGAATACTTTATCAGGAAGGGGGGCCTCAATGGCCGTTCTATCTCTGTGTTTTCTCTAGTTACCTATGTGTTACTCTCGCGCTCAAATTAAGGGAATTAAAGCCAGCATGAGTGTTGCGTTAATCACATGCTAAAATGTTCTAAAGCTTTATGCGGGTTGGTCATAGGAAAACAGGGTTTGTCCAAGCCTTCCCTCCGTTTACGTCTGTGACTTCAAGCCGCACGTAGTTCTTGAAGTCGAATCCCTCCAGCCGGATGTAGCTTAAACCTGTTTTCACCAGCTTGAACATTATTGTCCTGTTGTGAATCTCCGCGTAGACCTCTTCCCCATCCTCGTTCCTCTCAGTCTTCACGATTCTAATCTTCGGAACCCCCGGCCCCCTCCTGACAATATTGTAAACGTCTGTTGAAATGCTGAAACCTGTACCATTCTCTGAAACCACATCTACTCTTCTAACGGGTGAAAACTCGGCTTCAAGCTTTTTAGCCGCGTAGGAAAACCTTACTATGGCCGGGCCTGTTGAAGCATAGAAAAGGCCCCTCCTTATGGATTCCAAAAGTTCGCTCAGGCTTCTCTCTCTGACCTTGACGGAGATCCATCCTCCCGGTGCATCCAGATTACTATACCAGTGGGCGTCGTCAACAGCGAAACCGTAAACATTAATCCTGTTCGTCAACAAGTCGTCCCAGTGGATGGTTGAGAAGCCTTTCGCAACTTCAACGTCACACCCCGTGTTGTATATCTCTATGCCAAGGTAGTTGGTTATGTTAAACAGGTCCTGAGCCGTAAGCTTCGACCAATAGGGATGTGCGATTATCGCGAAGCCGTTTTCCTTCAAATAGTCCAGCAGTGTTTGAACAGAGTCTTTCGCATGTTTCTGCAGAGTCTCCTCATCCTCAACGTTAATCGCCACAACATGGTAGTCTCCCCCTAGAAAACTTCTCCCCGAAACCAGCTCCACTCCTGGGATTAAAAGTAGTTTCTCGGAGGAGATTCTCGTCAGTTTCCCGTGGTCCGTTAAAGCGAGGAAATCGTAGCCGTAGCTAGAGTAGTAGTCCACTACGCTTTCTGGAGACAATACTCCGTCAGAATTAGTTGTGTGAGCGTGAAGATTCCCCTTCATCCAGAAGCCTGGAGATTCGAATGGGTTCCCGCTTGGTTCATCCGACAGACTACTCATCTTGCCAAGGATGCAGCAAGCTCCGATTTAAAGCCTTTCGCATGATTTTTCTAACCTGAGAGGCTTGGGTGCAAGCTCAAGTCTGTTTTCATCGGGCGTTGTGCTCATCAGGCCGCAATATCTTCAGAATATTCTCTCGAGTTATTTTCCTAAATGCCTCCTCGTCAAGATTATAGCTTTCCAGAAGAGATATGTGAGATCTGTCTGGGCCGAATTGCAAGCCATCCGGGTTTATGCATGGGAAATCCGTTCCGTAAACCAGTTTATCGCTCATCCTGCTTAAGAACCTTCTGCCGAAATCCCTGTCTCTCGAGATCGCGTTCAACCCTGAGAAGGCGGAGATGTCAGCATAAACATTCCTGTGCTCTTCAAGGATTCTAACGGCTTCGCCAGGCTCGCTTATTCTCCCCCTGGGATATACCTCGCTCGTCTTCTCGCCGCCTATTTGAGCCCACCATCCTGGGCCGTGAACTATGAAAACCGTTTCCTCAACCTTTGAAACCACCTCTTTAAAGCCTTCAAAATCCGGGTTAAACCTGTTGTCAATATGTATCAGTATCGGAAGCCCGTGTTCGCCGCAGAGTCTGAAAAGATTAATGTTCCGCTCGTCGTTAACCCTTGTTTCAACCTTATGCTCGCCGAACCCTCTGCAGCCATTCTTCACCGCCTCCCTTATTTTCTCTCTCAAACCACTGTCCTCCGGGTTGAAAGCGCAGAAAGGGATTATTTTATCCGGGTGGAGAGAATAGGCTTTAAGCACGCTGTCGGTTTTAACGATGTCCTCCCCAATATCAGGGTAGCTTCTCGCCACCGGCAGGAGGACTACTTTCTCCAGGTTCTGGCTCTCAACGTATTCCAGTAGTTCCGGTAAACCGGTTTCAACAGTTCCTATTAGTTTTCTGCTCCACGATTTAACCCTGCCGATATGTGTGTGGGCGTCTATCAACCCGGGGTCGAAGATTCTCCAAGCTCTTTTAAATATTCTCACTAGGCGTAAAGGGTGTGTTTGAAGCCTATTTGTCTCCCTCAGTATCTAATTGGAAGGGAAACCGGCTTGCCGCTTCTATAGGACTCGTATGCTGCTAGTGCTACTTCCAAAGCCTGTCTCCCATCGTGCCCCGAGGCCCGTGGCACACCGTCTGTCCTGATCACGTTCACGAAATCTAGAATCATGTTTCTATCGGCGTCTGGACCATAATACTGGTAGGTCATAGGTGAGCCTGATTCCACTAGTGAAACATTAGACTTAAACGCGTCTAGAACCAAGTAGCCTTTCTCCCCGAAAACCCCCATATAGACGTCTCCCCAGACGGGATAGGTGTCGGGCCTAGACCAGCTGCAGTCTATGCTCACCTTAACCCCTTTTCTGGTTTCACACATGAGGATAGCATTATCCTCCACCTTAAGCTCCCTCCTAATGTTTCTTCCAACGCGGCAGAATACTCTTGAAAACTCGTCTCCAGTGTACCATCTTGTCAAGTCCGCCACGTGAACCGTGTGATCCATTATGGCTCCTCCGCCCGCGAGCACAGGGTCTCCAAACCATAGGTCAGGATACTTCCCATGGTTCGTCGCGGTTATCGCTATCACTCTGCCCAAGGCTCCTGAAAGAATCGTCTCCCTCGCCTTTACCGCTGAGTCGTGATACCTCATTACGAAAGCTACCTGAAGCTTAACCCCCTTCCTCTCAGCTTTCAACACCATTTCGTCAGCGTCCCGCAGGGTTGTTGCAATCGGTTTCTCAACGATCATGTGTTTCCCCGCTTCAGCCGCAGCCAGCGCGAGCGCATGGTGCTTAGAGTTTTCAGAGGCTATTACTACCGCGTCTATCTCCTCAACTTGAAGCAGTTTCTCAAAATCGGTGTAAAGCTTTTTAACGCCGTATGTTTCACCGGCTCTTCTAAGCCTTTCAGAAGAGTCGTCGTATATGGCTACTAGCTCTGTTTCCGGAAGCTCTCTTAAAACTCTAGCGTAGCTCCAAGCATGGATATGCGCGAAAGACAATACGGCGAACCTGGTTTTACTCAACCACATCAGCCTCCAACGGTAGTTTAACGGGTTCCCCGGTTAATACGGATTTTAGGGCTGCGAGAACAACCTCCAGGCTTCTCAGCCCCTCCTCCCCGCTCACCGGGGGAGGCGTGTCGTTAAGCACAGATTGCACGAAGGCCTGTAACTCCAGATAGTAGCCATCCTTTTCAAACGGTGTGAACCTCTCAACCCTACCCCTCCTGTGCAGCGAGACTGTTGCGGTAGACTGGTTGTCAACCTGCAGTATCCCCCTTGTGCCAGCAACCTCCAGGAAAGTCGTGAACGGGTAGTCTTCAGGCATTATCCAGCTGCCCTCAACATACGCTATTGCGCCATTCTTGAATTTCAAAAGGGCGTGAGTATAATCATGCGAGGAAGCGTTTCTCCTAACGTATGTCCCCCCTTGAGCGTAAACCTCTTCAATCTCACCCATAGACCATCTCAGGAAATCAACATCATGTATGCTCATGTCGACGAAGACTCCTCCGCCCTTATTCAAATAGTCATGCCAGTTTTCCCAGGCCCAGCTTGGAAAGGCTGACTGCCTGTAGGCTCTTGCCACCGAAGGCTCCCCTATGGCGTCCTCAGTTATCAGCCTCTTAGCCAAGACGTATTCTCCCCAAAACCTCAAAACGTGTGCAACCATAAGCTTAAGCCTGCTGTCAGCTGCTCTTCGAATCATCTCCCTCGCGTCGGATAGTTTCAGCGAAATAGGTTTCTCAACAATCACATGCTTACCTTGCTCCAGGCATTTAAGCACAATATCCTTATGCGTGTAAGTCGGTGTGCAGACGTCGACGACATCCACCGTGTCGAGGCTCAGGAAACGGTCCAGCTCCTCTCCGCACTCCTGAAAACCATAGGTTTCTTCGAAAAACTTAGCCCGCTCCTTCTCAAGGTCGACGCATGCGACAAGCCTCGCCTCCGGTATCTGTCTCCACCTCTCAGCATGCGTTGAACCTATGAAGCCGCATCCAACCAGGCAGACACCTATCTTCCCGTTGCCCATTTAAACTGAGTCCCCCTCGGCCGCTACACTTTTTCCTCATTCCCGGTGCTGGCTGACCTGTAGATCGCGTCTATGAGCCTCATCACTATAACACCGTGCTCAGGCAATGGCCCGGGGCTCGTGTTCCGCCTTATGCACTCTACGAAATGCTTCATCTCCTCCAAATACACGTTTGCCTCTTGACACTCTATCCCTGTCTCAACCCATTTACCGTCAACCTCGGTGAACTTACAGGGCGGTGTGAGCGACGCCCCCGCCTTGTCCCCTGACAATATGATGTTGAAAGTATCATCCTTAGTGTAAAGAGCCCAGCTTGTCTCCAGATACATGACTCCACCCCCCTCCAGCCTTATGAGCGCGACTGCAAGGTCCTCTACGTCGAAGGGTCCTCCGGGCTCAGGTATCCCCCATCCTCCAAGACACTTGTTCTGCGTCCCAAGCTTTGAGAAAGTGTATCCCTTAGCAGAAACCGGCCTTGGAAAATCCTGCAGCCAGAGGGCAAGATCCAGGACGTGCGGCCCAAGGTCTATCAGCGGGCCTCCTCCTGAAAAAGCCTTAGTGGTGAACCAGCTGCCCATGCCCGGTATGCCGGCTCTCCTCAGCAAGGTTATCTTAGTGAAGTAAACACTGCCAAGCTCGCCTCCGAGAACCACGTTTCTAATCGCCTTAGAATCGTTTCTGAATCTCTGACACATGCCGAGCATCAGGATTTTCCCAGACTTGTTCCTCGCCTCAACCATTTTCTCCGCCTCTCCAGCATTCATAGCCATAGGCTTCTCGCAGAAAACGTGTACACCCCTGTTCAACGCATCTATAGTCATCTTCGCGTGCAGATAGTTTGGCGTAGCTATGATCACAGCGTCCGGCTGCTCCCGGTCAAGCATCTCCACGTAATCCTCGTAAACCTTCTCCACACCATGCTCCTCCGCCAGCGCCTTAGCCCTTTCAAGCCTTATGTCAACGATTGCTGAAAGCTCAGCCTCCTCAATCGACTTTACACTGTTCGCATGCACCGTCCCTATGCATCCCGCTCCTATTAGCCCGATCCTCAGCTTGCCCATACAATTAGGCTCTCAAAAGATATATTTATGGATTATGACATCCTCCTGATTGTTTAAGCAGGAGGTTCCCGGTTCGTCGCCCTCAGGGCTCATCCTGCCGGGTTATGGGCTGTGTCAAGCCAGCCCCTGCCATAGGCATATTGCCCATGGCTCGCTTCATAATGTTCATCGCGCCGTTGTAGTCTGCGTTGCAAGTGTAGCTGATTTCCTATAACAACACCGAAAGCAAGCATGGAGACTAAAACCGGATTAATGGATTTAGAGAGGAGGCAAACTATTTAAACAGTTGAGAAGATTACTTACCTGATGATGAAGGTTTACAGGCTCCTAGGTTTTTCAAGCGCTTTAGCCGCTTATCCTTTCATACTGGCTTCAATAATCCTGTCTCCATGGTTCAACCCGTATAACAATGCTTTAAGCGACCTTGGGAATATTGCTCGCAACGGCTGGGTCGCATACCTTTATAATTTCGGACTGGTTTTCGCAGGGTTTCTCATAGGGTTTTTCGGAGTATTAGTCTCGATGAGATACCGCTCATGGAGATATCTCTGCTGGTCAATCCTGCTTACAGTAGCCGGCTTCGACCTTGCGCTCATCGGCTTCTTCCCGGAGGACGCTGGAAGAATACACATGGTGGTTTCAACAATATTCTTCATCTCAATAATCCTCGTCATGCTTGCATACGGCTTCTGCTCCAAGCATCTGGGTTCACCGGCGACGGGTGCAGCTGCCTTCCTTCTGGGCTTCATCTCAACACTGGTTTGGATTGTTGAATGGCCCTGGCGGGGTGTTGCGATTCAGGAGGCTGTTGCTTCTTTGTCAGCATCCACGTGGCTGATAATGGTTTTGCTGCAAGGCTTCAAGCAGGCGTGAAAACCTGTTAAACCAGGATATTAGGATAATTTGCGTATTCAGCCAGGTACTCGGGTATCGCGTTGTTCATGACGATGTCGCGGTAAACGTAGGCGCTTGGCCTCGGGTGTCTTTTCTTAGTATTCATGTCAACGTATATCAGGCCGAATCTTTTGCTGAAGCCGGAGGCCCATTCAAGGTTGTCTATCAGGCTCCAGTGAAGGTAGCCGATCACGTTTAAACCATCCTCCCTAATTGCTTTCAAAAGATTATGCAGGTGGGAAACAATAAACCATGCCCGGTGTCTATCTTTAGAGTCAGCTATCCCGTTTTCACAGACTATTAGCGGTTTCCCGTATTCCTTGTAAATGCTTAAAGCCCTCCTGATCCCCTCGGGATATATCTCCCAACCTGTTTCCGAAGTGGGTCTTCCCGCTGCAGACTTCGAATCAGGCTGGCAGGTATACCCGTAATTACTCTCAGCCTTAAAGTAAGGAGGGTTGTCAACATGCTTGACAACGTTCCTCGTATAATAGTTGACCCCTATCCAGTCAACCCTGTTCCCTAGGTCCTCTCTCTTCACCTCCTCCCGCGTCAAACCAGTTTTTAAAACACCGTGGACTATGGCTCTGAAAAACCATTTCGTCGAATACTCGTCGCATGCTTCAGCAGCCTTCCTGTCTTCATCCGAGTCTGTAAGGGGCTCAGCGGGAGCTGTAGCATATATTATTCCAACCTTTGCCTTCCTTCCAGCAATCCTCTTTATCTGGTCGTATGCTCTGGCGTGCGCCTGAGTAAGGTTGAAAGCCACCTTGGCAACCGCGTTCAAATCCCTCAAGCCCGGTGGAAAATTACCTCCCAAGTATCCTACGCTCCACGTGACATTAGGCTCGTTCAATGTGCTCCACATGTCCACAACGTTATGGAACTTCCATGCGACGTAGGCTGCGAACTTGGCGAACTCCACGACGGTGTCTTCATCAAACCATCCTCTAGGCCCATCTTTAAGGCCAGTATCCCTAACTATTATGGGGTTATGGACCCATGTTGGAAGAGGCCAATGGTAAAGGTTCAGTATCAGCTTAATCCCCCTCTCCTTCAAGTCTCGAAAAATCTTCGCGTAGTGTTTAACCGCCTGCTTGTTAGCTAGAGAATCTAGCTTTCTAAGGCTTTGCTCGCTGACCTCCACGTCCTTTACCCCCTCGCTGTCGGAAACCACTGAAACCTTTACTTCACGGGTTGACCTGGGGAAAATCCTGCTCCACTCCGGGTTTGTGCGCCAAGTGTTAAGACCCATCCATTCAGCCCAGCCGTGGTCAATCTCGTAAAGGTCCCAGTAGCCGGGCCCGTTCTCAGGCGGGTCTCCGCTCACAATCTTAGACTCTATGTTTTTCTCGTCGTGGAGCCAGACGTACCAGTCACTATTGGGATCAAGAGAGTCTTTAGACACGCCCATTTCATATTGGAACGCCGCCATGGATATTCCCCACATGAATCTTTTCGGAAACCTGTTCATTTCGAAGCTCCTAATGTTTTTCAATTATATAAGTTTATGGGTTTGTTTAGACAACTATTTCCCAATAGTCAACTTTTATAGATGTTTCGACAGGATGAAAAGGCGGCTGCGACCAGAGTCTGGAAAACATCTAAGTGCTACAAATAATGCTCACCAGACTAATAACTCTTATATGTATGGGTTGACTATGCTTCACCATGAAGGCTGCATGCCTGTTTGGAGTTGGAGACCTAAGGGTAGTCGAGAAGGATATTCCGAAGATATCTGAAGACGAGGTTCTCATACAGGTTGGCGCATGCGGAATATGCGGCACCGATCTGCATTTCTACAAGGGGGAGTGGAAAGTTAACACGCCGTTAGTCTTAGGACACGAGTTCTCAGGCATCGTTGTTCAAACAGGCTCTCAAGTAGCCACTATTCAAAGAGGAGACCGCGTTGTCGCTGAGCCGAATATAGTCTGCGGGAAATGCAAGTATTGCAGGATGAGTGAGAGGAACTTCTTCTGCGAAAACCTTCAGGCAATAGGCGTCACGGTCGACGGTGCTTTCGCGGAATATGTTAAGGCTCCTGAACGAAACGTGTACAGGTTTCCCAGCTGGATGTCGATGGAGGAGGCTGCTTTAATCGAGCCCTTAGCATGCGTAATCAGGGGTCTTGACAACGTTAAGATCCCGGTGGCGAGCAGCGTGGCGGTTGTTGGAACGGGGCCGATAGGCCTGCTCATGGTTCAGATGGTTAAACACTATGGTGCAGCGAAGATCATTGCTCTAGACGTTGTCGAGGAGAGGCTTAAGCTGGCTGAGGAGCTTGGCGCGACCCGCGTTGTAAACCCTGGGAAAGAAGATCCTGAGAAGGCTGTTCTCGATGAGACTGAGGGCATTGGGGCTGATGTTTCGATCGAGTGTGTCGGAAGCTCCCAAGCTGTGGACGCGGCGTTCAGGCTTGCAAGGAGGGGAGGCAGGCTGCTGATATTCGGTGTTGCTCCGGAGCATGATGTTTGGCAGGTTAAACCCTTCGAGATATACAATAAGGAAGTGTCCATATTCGCCTCCTATCGGAGTCCCTATACTTTTCAAAGGGCTGTTAACATTGCGTCGTCAGGAAGGATCAAGCTTAAACCAATAATATCGCATATTCATAGGCTTGACGAGATAGTTGAGGTTTTCAACGAGCTGGCTGGTAAAAGGAAGCAGGCGATAAAGGTTCTGATAAAGCCCTGAGTCTCCAGACGTAGGGTAAGAATTGTACGAAAGAAAACTTTTATTTTAAAGGCGGATGTAAACATCATGCGAAGAAGGGTTGCAATCCTGGTTGAAAAAGGCAGGATAGATCTTGTTGAGGAAGAAATCCCAAGCTTAGGTGAAAAGGATGTGTTGATCAAAGTTAAGGCCTGCGGCATATGCACCGGTGACCTTTACGGTTTCTCAGGCTATCCTGTCTGGTTTAAACTACCCTCCCCATTAGGCCACGAGCCTGCTGGAGAGATTGTTGAAGTCGGGGCCAACGTGTCAAGATTTTCAAAGGGTGACCGTGTCACTGCTTTAGGAGGCCCAGGTTTCTCAGACTTCGTGCTAGTGGATGAAAGACAGGTGGAAAAGATTCCGGAGAATATTTCCTTCGAACATGCGATAGGGGAGCCGCTTGCATGCGTGGTTAACGCTGTGAGGCTTGCCCACCCAAAGTTCGGCGATGATGTTGCAGTCGTCGGCACCGGTTTCATGGGGCTGCTTCTCGTTCAGGCTTTGAGCCGTCTAGGCTTAAGAAACCTTGCTGGCGTCGACGTGAACAGTGACAGGCTTAGGCTTGCTGAACACTATGGTGCGAACATTACTTTAAATCCGAAGGAGAGGGATGTTGCAGAGGAAACCCTCGCTATAACAGGGGGTAAAGGGTTTGACGTGGTGATTGAGGCCACTGGAAACCCTGGGGGCGTTGGGTTAGCAACCAGACTGGTTACGCAGAAGGGTAGGCTGGCTATATTCAGCTACCATCCTAACCCGGTTTCAGTAGACCTGAGGGAATGGGATTCGAAAGGATTGGAGGTAATAATGACGAGCCCATCGAGAGCGGAGGACATGAGGAAGAATTTTAAAATAGCTGTAGAAATGCTTTCAAAAGGAGTGTTTAGTCTTGAGAGGCTTATTACTCACAAGTGGAGCCTCAACGATATTCAGAAAGCTTTTGAATACGCCGCTGAAAAACCATCGAATTACATAAAAGGAGTTATAGTCCCGTGAATTTGAGTTGAACAGCTTGTTTAGAAATAGTTATTCGCGTAATGGATAGTTCTCTTTAGTCTGCATAGGTTCATCCGGCTTAGTGGTGTAATCGCTTCAAAACCCTTAAGCGGGCTATCCGTTGTCTTCACGCTTAAGTTTTCGGATCGGGAAAACGTCTGCAAGGATTTTATTTAACAGGGAATGCTTCTTGCTCAATAGTCCGAAGGGCCCATGATATTTTTCTCTGGAGGCTCTTAGAGTATATTTTGCTCCAGTCGAAGCAGGTTTTTCTACTCCACTCCAAGTATATTCTCGGGTCTATGTAGCTGTTTAGGCTTGTGTTAAGATTATAGTCTCTAGTTCTCCTCATGAGTTCAAGCTTAATCCTCTCCTTCTGAAGCTTCTCCCTCAGCTTTTTCAGCCTTCTCCTACGCGCCTTAGTCGGCTTCTCCTTGAGAATCCTTTTCGCCTCCTCTATTTCGCCAAGGACTTTCCTAACCCTTTCCACCTGCTTCTCGAGGCGCTGACTCCAGTTCTTGGGAAGCGTCCTCTTATGGTTTAGAGTCTTAGCCGCCTCCAGGTTTGCCAGCTTCGCTATGAAGAGCTTCTTATACTCAGGGTCCTCCGGGCGCGTTTTAAACTCGTACAGTTTTTCAAGCACTGCTTTCGAAGCATAGTATGTTCTGAATATTTTCGAGGTTAAGCCGGGCATGGCTTTAGACAGAAACTCGTTAACATGCTCAGACCTGAGTTTTGGAAAAAGCCTTTTCCCAGGAGTTTTTTCAACCAGTTCCTTAAGGTTCTTGACGACAACCGGGGGAAGCTTAACCGTGCGGTGGAACCGTACAGCCGCCTTGCCTAGGAAATTGAACTCGACAGTATCCTCATCCAATATCTTAATGTTGTTTTTAGTCAGGGTTGTAACCCCTTTCGTATCCAGCTCATCCCTATCCTTCTCGTCTCCAACCCTGAGCTTAAGAAGGTCTATGAGGAAGATGGCTGTCGCCACCTGTCTTTCAAACTCGTCCTCAGACTCTAAGCCTTTCCTCACAAGCTGCTTTATCTTATCCAGATTATCCTCAAGCCTCATAGCCATGTCGAACTTGCTCCTCTCCCTCTCCTGTTTAACAGGAGCAGTCTCTCCAACCCACAGGTACTTCATTTTCCCAGTAAGCTTATCCTTCCACCTGGCTATCCAGAGGGCATCCGGATCCCAAACCCTCCCGCCCCATGAACCCCCATCTGGAACCGGCGGCGTCGGAGCGTCAGGGGAAAGGTTCAGAGTAATATCCTCATACTTCACCCTGGGCTTCCACCTCCCCCTTAAAGGATGCTTGCCCTTCCCGACGAATATGCACGGCGGCTCAACAGTATACCTTATCTCCACCTTTTCACCGTCTATCAGAGCGTAGCCGTATTTCTGCTTAAGCTCCTCTCTGAGAAGCTTTCTCTTCTCGCTTAAGGCTTTCCTCTCCTCCTTGCTCATTCTTTCCTTCAACTGTTTCTCCTCCTCGACCCATTGTTTGACCTCTGAGAAATCTATAGGGTCGTTCTGAGTTAAGCCGTTGATCCCTAGCGCGGCGTAGAAGTCTTTTAGAAAGTTTTTCACAAAAACCTTGTCCTCCAATCTTTCAGGAGGCTGCTTAGCGAAGGACACCGCCATCTCCTCCTGCTCAGGAGTCAGCTTAATCCTCTCCCCGTTTACCCTGATTGAAAGCCCCTTGTACTCGTAGGGCGGGATGAACACTCCGTTATGAACCAGTTGTTTCATGAAGCTTGTTTCGGTCATGTCTTGCGAGGGGGTTAAAAAGTTTCCTCCTGAAACACGGGGTAAAACTTTTATACATCTCTCTTTGCTTTCCAGAAAGCTATTTAAAGCTTTTCACAACCATCCCTATTTGCAGCCAGTCTTCAACCATCGCTTCAGAAACGCCTGGATTATAGAGAGCGGTGGCAGGGTGATACGACGGTATGAGCTTGAAGCTCCCGTAGGATAGGGTGTTCACGTTGAAAACCTTCCCGTGAATGCTTCCCATGGACGCTGGCTTAATGTTAAACTTTCTGAACAGCGTGTTAGTGGCAACGTTGCCCAGCGTGACGATCACCCTGGGCCTTATGGACCTTATCTGCACGCTTAAATACGGGAAGCATGCTTCAATCTCATCGTCCGCAGGCTCCCTGTTGCCTGGGGGACGGCATTTGACAACGTTAGTCACGTAAACGCTGCTCCTCTCCAAGCCGGCTGCCTTCAACAGTTTCTCGTTCAGAAACTTTCCCGCCTGGCCCACGAAGGGCCTGCCCTCCCTATCCTCGTTGAAGCCCGGGGCCTCCCCTATTAGCATCACGCTCGCCTTCAAATCCCCGTCGCCGAAGACGACGTTGGTCCTAGCCTCGCTAAGCCTGCACCTGGTGCAACGCAACGCTTGTTTCAACGCTTCTTCAAGCTCGTTCAACGCTTCTTCAACTTCCGCAGCGAGATATGAATTTTACGAGGAGCCCTGGCTCCTGGAGGTTGACACGCCTTTTTTGACGATTGAAGCATACTCCGCAAGCCTTTCGCCGAGTAGTCTGCAGGCCTTCAAAGCCTCCTCATCCGGCTTGCCGACGGAGACCGCGCCATAGTGCAGCGTGACGCCTGGGGCAACATAATCGGGAACGCCGAAGACAAGCATCCCATAGTTCAGCATCGCCAAGATGATTGATAGGCAGGCCACCTCGTTCCCGCCTCCCAGGCCTCCTGAGCTGCTGAACGCAACTCCAACCTTCCCCCTCATCCTGCCCCAAGCCGGCATAGCCTTCTTAGTGAAAAACTCGTTCATCCTGATGGACATTGTTCCGCAATGCGTTGGGGTTCCGAAGGCGAAGCCGTCGTTCTCCAGGAGGTCTTCAACAGTCACTTCTGAAATCTTTTTCAGAGAAACCTCGGCACCAGCCTTTCTAGCACCCTCGGCTACAGCCTCAGCCATCTTCTCAGTGTTTCCAGTATGGCTGTCGTAAGCCACCAGGATCCTGATTTTCCCAAGCATGCTTCTAATTGAAGACGATGTTTTTAAAACTTTTCGCGCGCTCCTCCAGCTTTCGAAGGTTAGCGGCATATGGCTCCGTTTATCCTTATGAAGGGTGCGCCCTCCGATATTGGGAACTCCTTCTCGTAACCGGGTCTCAGCGAGAGGCGTTTGCCAACAGCGTCAATCCTACATATGTCTCTCACGTTACAGATTATTTTCAAGTGCTTAACCGGAGTTGTCGCCTCCCTGTTCTTCAAAACATACGCCAGCTCAGGTTCAATCTCAATCCTGCCGTCGTCAAGCCTGCACTCCGCCCTGACAAGGCCCTCCGCATAAACCCCGTTCTGAGTGTCTTCGAAAATCTCCTCCTCGCTCCAATCGGATGGCTGAATATAGACGTTGCTTACGCAGGGCCTCGGCTTATGAGTGGTTCCACGCGCATTCCCCGCCTCCGCATCATTCTTAGCAGTAAGCCTTGTGTGAAGCAGGCTGACCCCGCTTCTTCCAAGCAGGTTTTTCACCCTTGCTCTAACACCCTCGTCATCCCAATGGAAGGAGCCGTAAGCATCATTAATAAGAGGGTTGTCTACAAGCTGAAGATCATAGTTCAATCCTTTGAAAAACCTCTCGTTGTAAACGTCTGCTTCCAGGAAATGCGCCACCTCGTGGGCAAGGGCTCCCGCAGCCTCATGGTCTAGTACAACCTTGAACCTTCCAACTAAATAAGGGTGGGAGAACTGGAGGTAAGTAGATGGCTTTGCAACCGCGGAGTCTCTCGCCCTCCTGGCCAGGCTTTCCAACAAATCCTCCCATGGCTGACTGCTGATTACTTCGAAACCACCCCTCCCGCCAAGCGTCTTGCTTGCAAAACCTTCCCCAGGCCCCCTGGTGACAATGTAGATCGTTAAATCCGTTAAAGGAGTATGCTCCTCCACCATCGTCCCCTCGGACGTGATTAGAGTTGTATGCTTCTGAATATTTGAAGCGATCAACTCTATTCTCACAGGCGTTTTAATCCTTGACCTTAACTCGCCGCTAAGGCTCTTAAGCAATAGGCTTACCTCTTGAGGCTGAAACTCTTCCTTAGAAACGTGTTCAACCCTACCCTGCTCCGGGCTTGTTGGATGAAGCTCGACGGGCTGGTCGCACAGCCTGGATTGTTTTAAAGCTGAGAACGCAGCCTGCTCGACGGAGGCATTATCAGTCTTATCTGTGCTCGCAACACCGTAGCCTTGCGTCACCACCCTGCAAGTGACGCGTGTCCAATCCTCCTCAATAAAGTCGGATGAGTCTGTTCTCAAAGCCACCTGAACAAGCCTATTTCTTACAATCATTATGTCCGCATACTTGGCTGGCAGCTTCTCCAGAATTGGAAAGAACTCCTCCATCAGGTTCTCTGTCGAGAACAATTGCTCAATAAATTTTTCGGAACTTGTTGAAAAACACAGCTTAATCAAGCGTGCTCTTAAAGAAGCAGGTAAAATGACTAGAAAACAGCTAGGAGACCGTTTTCTAGTATTAGTCGATTGCTGCGGAGGCTAAGCCGTTCAGATACGTGTACGCGTGTTGAGAGAAAGGCTTATATTTGCTTTCAAAAACATTAGAATATGGGAAGGTTTCAGGAGAAATTTAACGGGGCTGAAACGGTTTTCAACTTCGACGACGTAATCCTTCTACCCGGCCTTTCTAAAGTGGAGCCTAAACAGGTTGATCTACGGACCAGGTTTTCAAAAAACATCCCGATCAGCATTCCAATCGTCTCCTCGCCCATGGATACTGTGACTGAGTCTGAAATGGCGATAGCCCTAGCTAGGCAGGGGGGAATCGGAGTGATTCATCGTAACTGCACGGCTGAGGAGGAGGCTGAAATGGTTAAGATCGTTAAGAGGTCGGAGTCGTTCATAATCAGGGAGGTGGTGACGATAAGCAAGGAGGCTAAAGTTGGAGAGGCTGCTGAAATAATGAAGAAGCACAGGATTTCAGGGCTGCCGGTTGTTGAAAACGATAAGCTGGTGGGGATAATAACCGGGAGGGATGTCAGGTTCACCGATCCCTCCGTCAGGGTTGGCGAAGCGATGACTAGGGATGTGGTTGTGGCGAAGCCCGGCGTAACCCCGGAGGAGGCTGTTGAACTCATGAAGAAGCATAAGGTTGAGAAGCTGCCTGTCGTAGACAGGGATGGGAAACTAGTTGGATTAATAACCTACAGGGATGTTGCGTTAAGAGGGGAGTATAAGGGTGCAACCAGGGATGAGGAGGGGAGGCTTAGGGTTGCCGCAGCCGTCTCGCCGTTCGACCTGGATAGGGCTAGGCTCCTCTCCAAGTATGCTGACGCGCTAGTGATAGATGTTGCGCATTTCCATAATGAGAACGTGATCGAAGCGACAAGAAGGCTGGTGAGGGAAGTCGGTGTTGACGTGGTGATCGGAAACTTGGGCACTAAAGAAGGAGTTTTAGACTCGGTTTCAAGGATAGATGGTGTTGCGGGTTTGAGAGTCGGCATCGGAAGCGGCTCAGTCTGCATCACGACGGAAGTAACTAGAACCGGGGCTCCGACGCTTTTCGCCGTCTCACAGGCGGCGGACGCGCTTGAGGAGATGGGTGTTGAAATACCGGTGATCGCGGACGGCGGCGTTAGAAACCCTGGAGACATAGCGCTGGCCGTTGCCTTCGGAGCCTCCTGCGCCATGCTGGGCTATGTTTTCGCAGGATGCAAGGAGAGCCCCAGTCCAATGACCATCATTAACGACAGGTATTTCAAGCTACACAGAGGGATGGGGAGCCAGTCTGCAAGGCAGAAGAGAATGGCGCTGGACAGGTATGCAGCCCTCTCCAAAGATATTCCGGAGGGCACGGAAGTCTGGATACCGTACAGGGGGGAAGTCTCCTCAGTAATAGGCGAGTTCGTCTCAGGCGTGAAGGCAGCGATGGGTTACGCGGGTGCTTCAAGCCTAGTGGAGCTTAGGGTTAAAAGCCGGGTTGCAAGGGTATTGTCGAAGAAGGAGAGGGTTGGCATTAGCCATAGTTTTGAGCAGCTTAAGTAGCCTTGTTGAAATTCCTTCCGTGTTTTTAAGCCTTCTTTATGCGACGTGTTTACCCAAGTATTCCCTATGCTTCTTGAAGGAGCTTCTAAGACTCCTGCTAACCAGGTTATGGATCTCCTGAAGCTCTCTGTATTTTTCAACGTTATGAGGCTTCGGGCTGACACGGGTCTCCTCGTCAAGCTTAACGTAGCGGTCGCATATTTCCTGGATACTGGTCTTCTCGCCAACATGGTTAAGATAGCACCATATTGCTTGCAAGGCAGCTCCGTAGGCTGCACCCTCGTCAATCCTTATGCAGACAACCTGTGTGTTGAAAATGTCGGCGGCTATCTGGCGCCAAGCCTTATTCTTAGACCCCCCACCGGTCAGCCTTATCTCGTCAGGCCTTATCCCAAGCTCCCTCATCCTGTTCAAACCATAGTTCATCCCGAGCGTGACACCCTCCATGGCTGCTCTCGCAATGCACTGCCTGTTGAAAGTCCTGCTGTTCAAACCGTAGTATACGCCTGTGCCCTCCGGAACATTCGGAGTCCTCTCCCCCTCGAAGTAGGGGATTAACAGCAGCCCGTTGGAGCCTGGTGGAGCCTCCTCGACGCTCCTCGTTAAATCGTCATGCGTCATGTTGAAAAGCTCCCTGACATACTCCGTAGCCACAGTAACGTTCATAGTGCACAAGAGGGGCAGCCAAGCGTTCGTAGAGTCGCAGAAGGCAGCTATCTCTCCCATTGGGTCGACAACAGGCTTCTCAGAGTAAGCGTATATCGTGCCTGATGTTCCGAGACTGGCGGTCACAATGCCCCTTCTCACGTTGCCTGTTCCAATCGCACCCATCATGTTGTCCCCTCCTCCCGCGCTAACTATGACATCATCCCTGAATCCAAACTCTTCAGCCACCTCCCTCCTTACTCTTCCAGCAGGCTTATCCGACTCTTGCAGAGGTGGCAGCATTTTCCTGAGCCCCGGGTCAATCGCGTCAATAACCTTCCTACACCATACTCTCCTCCTGACATCCATCAACGCGGTTCCGGAAGCGTCGCCATACTCCATAACCATGTTTCCAGTTAAATAGTAGTTCAAATAGTCGTGGGGCAGAAGGACGTGGCGCAGCCTAGCGTAGTTTCCAGGCTCATTCCTCTTAAGCCAGAGTATCTTTGGAGCAGTGTAGCCGGGGAGAATCGGGTTTCCCATTAGCCTTAAAACATTCCTGACTCCGCCGAGCCTCCTGGTTAAATACCTGCATTCTTCAGCCGTGCTAGTATCGTTCCAGAGTTTCGCAGGCCTTATTACACTGCCCTTCTCGTCAAGAGGGACGAAGCCGTGCTGCTGGCCTGAAACCCCTATAGCCCTAACGCTCCTAGGATCTGTTCTCGTCTTTGATAAGACTTCCTTAACGGTTTTATGGAAAGCGTTGATCCAAACCTGGGGATCCTGCTCCTTATGGCCGGGTGGAAGATTCTCTATCAACCCGTAGTTTTCAACGGCCTTGCCGACCACGTTGCCAGTTTCCCCGTGTACAAGCAGAGTCTTCATACTTTGAGTGCCAAGGTCTACACCTATGAAATACGCGTCTCCCTCCAATTTACCTGCTTAAAATAAACTACCAAATAATATTTAAACTTGACACTATGTAGGACTATAGCCGAGGCCCCCTGTTCGTTAGCCTCAGGCTTCAATTATCTGGTTTGCATTCAGGTTTAAAACAATTTCAGCAATATCGCTAGCATACTCTATCGTTCGACGTATGCTTTCTATAATCATTCTTAAACCGGATATTTTGGCAGCATCCGTTCTTCTAGAGATAAGCTTCATGAGCTCGCTTTCCATGGGCGATATTGTTTTAGACTTGGAGACCACGCTGTCAGCCAGCAGATAGTTTCTCTCATACAATGATTTTACAGCATCGTTGAAAATCGATATTGCGAAAATACTCATTTCAGATAATTTTTTCAAAATCGGGGTTTCAATATTTCCGCCTATAGATATAACGTTTTCAGCTATTTTAACAGCGTGGTCAGCTATCCTCTCTACAAACTTCACTATTATCCGGTACCCTAAGCAGTCCTTAGGGTTAGAGAGGCCTATCTCCCTAAGTATCTTTTCATTCTGCACAGCGATCTTCAACTGCCGTATCACGTAGAGGCTGAACCGGTCAACCTCGTCGTCCAGAGCGATAACGTCTCGAGCAAGCTTCACATCGGATTCCCTTAACGCTTGCAAAGCGTCGCTATGCATGGAGGCGGTTATAAGACACATTCTTCTTAAAGCATTTTCAACAGAAAGCTCAGGATAGCTAACCAGTATTTGTAATACAATCTCGTTTTCAGAATCCGAGATCGTTTCAACACCCACTAGCTTTCTCCGCGTGAGGTCTTTAATCAGGTTTCTTTGAAGAGAAATTATGTTTTCACCCGAGGTTTTAACTCTGATCAGATTGTATCCCGTTAGGTAAAGCGCTATTATTTTACGCATGATCGTGTCCGGATTATCTTTCTGCGATATTTTGATAGTTGCCTCTGCTGGTTTTTCAGGTTTAACCAGCTCTTTCGGTGTTAAAATGAGCGAAACATTATTTTCAGAAATCGCAAGCTGGTCTCCAGCTTTCAAACCCATCCTGTTTACCCAGCTCTTCGGCAGGGAAACAATATATGTTGATTTACCGGTTAACTGTATTTTTCTTATCTCTTCCCAAGCTTTCTTAGGTTGATCGCGTTCTTTTATCTTATCGCTCTGTCTATATAGATTACTCATAGCTATATTTTCTATGTTGCCAAGGTATATATGCGTTTTGTTTACTACTTTCACCCGGTGGTAAGCATGAACCGTAAAATCATCATCACCATAATTTCGATAGCAGTAGCACTAGGAGCTATAATAGCTTACCAAGAGCTAGCGAAGCCTCAGAGAACAATAATATTGAACGGGGCGGGTGCTTCATTTCCGTTTCCATTAATAGACAAGTGGATATCTGTATACAGTCAAACCAAGCCGAATGTTCAGATTAATTATCAATCCATTGGAAGCGGGGGTGGAATAAGACAGCACACAGAGAAGACTATTGACTTTGGGGCGAGTGACGCTCCGCTGAATCCTGAACAAGCTTCCAACGCTCCAAACACGCTGCATATTCCTTTCACCATAGGAGGTGTCGCAGTAGTCTACAATATCCCGGGAATACAGAAAGATCTTAAATTCTCTGGAGAAGTCTTAGCGGACATATTTATGGCTAGAATAACTAAGTGGAACGATCCCAGGCTTCTCGCTCTTAATCCAGGAGTTAATCTTCCGGATGAGAACATCATTGTGGTGCACAGGTCGGATGGAAGCGGCACAACCTTCGTGTTCACCGAATACCTTTCCGAAGTCAGCCAGGATTGGAAAACAAATATTGGAAAAGGCACTGTAGTAAACTGGCCGGCTGGCTTAGGTGGAAAGGGGAATGAGGGAGTCGCTGGACTAGTATCTCAAAACCCGTATTCAATAGGCTACGTTGAGTTTATCTACGCCAAGAAGAACAACATACCATGGGGGTATGTTAAGAATGCTGCCGGAGAATATGTGGAGCCAAGCTTGGAATCGTTTAAGGCCGCCGCAGCGGCGGCAGCAGTAACCCTACCCAGGGGGGATGAGAGTTGGGCAGAAGTTTCAATAATCCGCAACGTTGTGCATAACGCACGGGCAGCCGGAGCATATCCGATAACCAGTTTCTCGTACTTCCTTGTCTACAAGGATTTGAAAGTGCTTCCAAACATGGATGAGGATATGGCTAGGGCGCTCGTAGAATTCCTCTGGTGGACAATACACGAGGGTCAGAACTACTCGGCTGAACTGGATTACGTTCCATTGCCTACGAACGTCGTGGCGCATAATGAGGCTACTATCAGGATGATGACTTTCGATGGAAAACAACTACTTAGGAGTTAGAAGGAGGAAAATGTCGAAACTGAAAAAATACTATTTTTTAAATAAAGTTCTTAGCAGAAGGTTTAAAGGCGACGATCTGTTTAAACTTATGACTACTTTTTTTGCTCTAAGCATTCTACTAATAATCGGGCTAATGGTTTACGAGCTTGTTAAAGGCTCATGGCTCTCCATTCAAAGATTTGGATTATGGTTTATAATAGGCACGGTGTGGGATCCTGTTTTCACGCATACTTTCAGCGTGCTCCCACTCATACTCGGCACTTTAACAACCTCCCTAATAGCCCTTGCAATAGGCGTGCCTCTAAGCATTGGAATAGGGCTTCTGCTTTCAGAGTACACTCCGAAGCAGTTCGCTTGGGTGGTTTCCTTCCTAGTCGAGCTTTTAGCCGCTATACCGAGCGTTATATATGGCCTTTGGGGTATATTCATATTAATCCCGTTCCTCCGGAGCAGCGTTTATCCCTATATTCAATCAGCTTTAGGATTCCTACCATTGTTTTCCGGCCCAATATACGGGGGAGGGGTGCTCACAGCAGGAATAGTTCTAGCGGTAATGATCATACCGATAGTCTCCTCTGTTTCAAGAGACGTTTTCGCCGCGGTACCGAGGTCTCAGCGTGAAGCCATTATCTCCCTTGGCGCTACTAAATGGGAGACCTGTAGGATTGTAATTAGCTACGCTAGGTCCGGAGTAATAGGTGGTATCATACTGGGCTTAGGGCGTGCAATAGGTGAAACCATGGCTGTTACAATGGTTATAGGAAACAAGTTCAAGGTCCATCCAAACTCGCTTTTCGACTCTTGGTACACCATGGCGGCTATTATAGCCAACGAGTTTACAGAGGCTACTTACGATCTTTACGCGAGCTCCCTTATCGAAGTAGGCTTGGTTCTTTTCATGATCTCCCTTGCGGTAAACGTGTTAGCTAGGCTAGTTCTCTGGAGGACGATGCGGCTTGTCAGAGGGGTGGTGCAGGCGTGAGGGATAATTACAGCATTAGAAAGATTAAGGAGCATATCATGCGCGTACTCGTCTGGTCCTCGCTCATGTTGGCTTTAATACCGCTGTTCAGCATACTTTTAGAGGTGTTTTTAAACGGGGCTCGTACTATAAGCATTGAATTCTTCATTCTTCCGACGCCGACCGTGGGCGAAACAGGGGGTATTGCAAACGCTATTCAGGGTACTCTTATCACACTGGGCCTAGCGTCTCTAATAGGCGTCCCGATAGGCTTGATGACTGGCGTGTTTTTAAGCGAATACGGGGGCTCAAAGCTGTCGTACATAGTCAGGTTCATTAACGATGTCTTAAGCGGTTTTCCATCGATAGTCATCGGGATTTTCGCATACACTCTTATAGTTACTTCAATTGGGTTTTCCGTAGCAGCCGCAGCCTTCGCCCTATCCATAATAATGATTCCAATAGTCGCTAGAACCACTGAGGAGACTTTGAAACTAGTACCCCTTACGATCAGGGAAGCCGCGCTAGCCCTGGGTCTTCAGAAGTGGAAGACCACAGTCTTCATAGTTCTAAGCGGCGCGAGGAAAGGTATAATCACAGGGATACTGCTCGCGCTGGCTAGAATCGCTGGTGAATCGGCACCCATATTGGTGACCATGGGGTATTGGAGATGGTGGTTCTCCGGGTTTGATAAACCGGCTTCTAATCTAGCGCTAAACATATACTTATTCGCCATATCTCCGTTTGAAAACTGGAGGGTTCTTGCATGGGGTTCAGCGCTTTTCCTAGTAATGTTGATACTGGCAATAAGCATATTTATAAGGGTTCTGACGAGGGAGCGTTACGGATAATGGTCATGCAGCACAAGCTTGAGTCAAAGGCCCTTTTTAAGTTTGAAGTCGAAGATCTCAATGCTTGGTTCGGCTCTAAGCAGGTTTTGAAGAATATTTCCATGAAGGTTAAAGAAAAGACGGTTACCGCGATAATAGGTCCCTCAGGATGTGGAAAGACAACTCTGCTAAGATGCTTAAACAGGATGCATGAAATAACTCCGAACGCGCGGGTATCTGGGAAGGTCTATTTCAACGGTATTAACATATATGATGAAAACATCGATCCTGTTCAAATAAGGAGAAAGATGGGCATGATTTTTCAAAAGCCTAATCCTTTTCCAATGATGTCGATATACGATAATGTTGCCGTTGGCTTAAAGCTGAATGGTGTTAGAGATAGGAAAAAGCTCGATTCCATAGTGGAAAAAAGCCTGAAAATGGTTGGCCTGTGGGAAGAGGTTAAAGACGAGCTTAGTAAATCAGGTGTTAGTCTTTCAGGTGGGCAGCAACAAAGACTATGCATAGCTCGAGCACTAGCCGTTGAGCCTGAGGTGATCTTGATGGATGAACCTACTTCCGCTTTAGATCCGATATCGGCTGCAAAAATAGAAATGCTTATTAGAAACTTGGCTAAAGACTACACGGTAGTGATAGTTACTCACAATATGCAACAGGCTGCACGCGTCTCAGACTACACGGCTTTTCTTTACCTTGGAGAACTCGTGGAATACGGTCCTACGAAACAGATCTTTGAGAAACCGAGGAACGAGTTGACTGAGAAATATATTACGGGAGGCTTCGGATAGGTGGTAAGCAATGGCTAGATTGATTGACTCCGGTTTGCAACAGGTTAGGAGTATGCTTATTCGAATGGGCGATCTTGCTCATAACGCGATCTCTACATCTCTCAGAGGATATGTTAATGGTGTAAGCACCTACTTGGAGGTTCAAAAAACATCTGATGTTTTGGTTTCAACGGCTGACGAGGCTGAAGCAACGGTTTTCGAGCTTATTGCAAGGTTCCAACCGGTTGCATCCGACCTTAGGCTTTTAAAATCCTACATGAAAATATCCTATAACCTCGCCAGATATGGCAGGTATGCATTAGACATATCGCAAATCTACGAGAAGCTGGATGGGTTAGGGCTTTGCGAAGAATGGATTAGAAATCATGTTAGAGAAATGGGGGGAAAAGTTTTAGAGATGATCAGAATTAGCGTTGATATGCTTGAAAACCGTGACATGAAAATGGCTATGGCTCTCTCTGAATTAGAAAAACAAGTCGACGAAATGTATTTTAGATTCTTGGATAGGCTGATTGAAGAAACATCTGCCGTAAACAAGTGTATTATCTCCAGCGTCCTAGTGGTAAGGTATCTAGAGAGAATAGCTGACCACGCGACATACATAGGCGAGTCGGTAGTTTACATAGTCACAGGCGAGCGGATTTTGCTAAGATGAACTTTAAAAGAACACTCTAGGTTAACTATTTATACTGGCTGGATTCGCCCTTAAACATGCCTATAGTGGATCTTCCGCTGGAACAGCTTAAGGTTTACAAGCCGCCGCTTACGAGGAGAGCGGATTTCCAAAGCTTCTGGAATTACAACAGGAAGCTCTCTGAAGAACAGCCTTTAAACCCCGTCTTAAAAAGGCTCGAATACCCTGTTAGGAGGCTTGAAGCATACTTGCTTTCCTTCGACGGCTTTCTTGACAGGACTCCCGTAGTCTCCTGGTTTCTGAAGCCTGTTGGACAAGGCCCTTTCCCAGCGCTTCTCATCCCTCACGGCTACGGTGGTAACAGGGGCACCGTCTCCGACTACTTGGGCTGGATCCTCCAGGGGGTTGCAGTGATGGCGATCGACATCAGGGGTCAGTTCGGCGACACGCCTGACTTCGCGAAATATCCTTCAGGAAGCATCACGGGGCATATGACTAAAGGAATTCTAGACAAGAACACCTATTACTATAGGTATGTTTACATGGATTGTCTGCGGGCACTCAGGATTCTATGTGAGAGAGAAGACGTTGACGAGAATAGCGTTGGCGTGACGGGTAGCAGCCAGGGAGGAGGCTTAACGCTAGTTGTTACAGCCCTAGGCGGAAAGGTCTCTCTTTCTCTACCCGAAATACCCTTCCTATGCCATTTCGAAAGGGCTGTTGAAGTAGCGGCTTCAGACCCATACTTGGAAATATCCCGGTATCTTAAGACGCATCCTGACAGGTTTGAGAAGGTTTTCGAAACACTCTCCTATTTTGACGCGATGAATTTTGCTCCAAATGTTAAGTGCCCAGTCCTAATGTCGGTCGGCCTCCTGGACACAGTTTGTCCTCCCTCAACCATTTTCGCAGTCTTCAACCACCTTGCTTCACAAACAAGGGAGCTGGCGGTCTACCCTGGAATGGGCCATGAGTCTCACAGTGTTCACAGGGAGCGAAAAATAGAGTGGGTTGACAAGTATCTGTTGCAATAAGCATCTAAAACCATCTTCACTGGCAATAGTCCTCCAAATGCTAAATGTTTAAAAGAACCTTTTTACATAAGGCTTTGGAATGATATCGAAGGTTCCTATCGATTTGGGGAAGCTAGGTAAAAAGAATATTGAGAAGGAGGCTCTGCGCGTAGCCATTATTGCTGAACTGGACGCTGTAAACCTTTACGAGCAGCTCGCCCAATCAGTAGACAACGAGGATGTAAAGAAGGTACTGCTTGACATAGCTAAGGAGGAGAAGACCCATGTTGGAGAATTTCAAACCCTTCTCCTGAAAATAGATAGGGAGCAGGCTCTGGAGCTGGAGAAAGGCAGGAAGGAAGTTGAAGAAACGATCGGAAAGTAGGTTTTCAAAAAAATCAAGTTTTTTCCACAGTCTATGTGGCGTTGCTGTGATGAGCCACTACCTTGACCAGCGCTCCTCCACGGAGGGAAGTCGCGGGAAAGGTGCGTGAGGCTCAGTCTGATACCAGTATGCGACTGAAGCAATATCGTCAGTAAGAGGCTGAAACTTACGGTCAGGATACCATCCTAGTGCTTGAATAGTAACCTTCAGGTCTCTCTTGAACCTTATGGGGTCCAGTATGTGCCACCTGTAGAGCGCGTGCCTAGGAACCTCCCCCGGCTCCCTTCTGTAGAGAGGATATCCTAGGAAGGCTGTTGAAAAAGTCTCGCCCCCGAAACACCATGCTCCTCCGAAGTAGTCCTCCGTCCCGGTTCCACAGATAGTCGGGTACTCGGTGTCGCCGTCTATGAAGAACTTTATTTCCCCTTCTCCCCACCAGCCGTTAGACATCTGCGTCCAGGCTAAAACGGTTCCAACGTAGTGCCCGCTTCCCCTGACGCCGTCGAGAATAGTGTGCTGCGGGTTCTGCCTAGTGGTCATTGAGCGTCTCCACTGAGCGTGGAAATACGCCATTCTATCCTTAACGTCTTCCAGCGAGTAGGTGATCTGGTAGTAGAACCCTCCTATGTCCTCCATCCACTGGTTTTCAATGGTTATCACTGCGCTTCTCCTGAACGGCATTGGAAAATAGCAGTTGAACCCTCCGGAGGGATTTACCGCAATAGGTATTGAGTTAACATTATACCTTAACCCGTGGCAGTTCGCGAAGAAGTCTCCGAGGGGGACTTCAACCGACGGCTTTTCCTCACCGTCCCAGTAGAAGCGTAGCACGCAGTTTCTATAAGCCTTAGCATCAACGGTTAGCCAGATGTGGCGGATGAAGCCGCTTCCCCTTATGTCTGCAAGCTTAACCGTCTCCCCCTTTGGCAGCGTTATGCAGGGCCTCACCTTCCAGCCTTTCCCAAGCCTGGAAGCAGGGTTTTTATCATCCGGAGCCTCCATCGCTCCACTTCCCTTTTCACCAGTAGGGTTCTCAGCTGAAATTGAACGCGTCTCTGCATCGCTCAGCTCGGGAAGAGAGTGTAGGAACACCATTTCTAACACCGGTCTCCCCTACTGCCGGCTTTAAATAAGTCTTTCTCCGCAGGTTTTCTAAAGATTGTAAATTTTTATTTTGTTTTTAAATTTTTAAGCTACATCTAAAGGAGCTCGACTTCGCTCGTGATGCCAAGCCTACTGGCCTTCCTATAAGCCAGGGCTGCAGCAGCCAAGTCTTGTATCGCCAAACCGGTTGAGTCGAAAACCGTTATCTCGTCATCGCTGGTTCTCCCCGGCTTCCTCCCAATCAGGATCTCGCCGAGTTCAGCATGTATCTCCTCAGGCTTAAAAATGCCTTTCGAAACCGGAACGTTCAGCTCCCCATAGTGGCAGGCCTGCTCATAATCATCCACAACAACCTTCGCCCTCTTCAGAATCCGGGGATCCAGCTCCTCTTTTCCGGAATTACCGTTCATAGTAACTCTGCCATTTCGTTTTATAATAAGTATGTGATTCCTATCAAGCTGTGGACAGGCTACAAAAGAATTATATTTCGCATAATTTATGTCTCGCCAATATACGCTTCGTGTAGCATGTCCTCTCTCTGCTCCAATTTGAATAGTATAAACCGAATGAATAGGGTTAATTTTTCTATTGGGGAGTCTTCCCATCAACATCCTGCCCTTCCCCTCTGATCCAATCGTGCAGAATCTACCAAGTTTTATCGCCAGTTCTATGATATTATCTGCTAGAACTTTTGATGTGGTGGAATATGCACATCTTTCTTTCCCTCTTTTCGTCTTCCCTCTCCATCCATCTCCGTCTACCAAGGAATTAAATAGGTGAATTAAGTATTTTTTATCTAACTCTAGAAATTCTCTAGGTATCCTTTTTTCATATGCATATCTTCCTACATTATTTTTCAGGTATTCATAGATTTGTCTAGAACCAAATGACCAACCATCTTTTAACTTAGTAGGATGCAAACCCATTCGAACTAGCAGTCTCCTAATCCGCTCGCTTTTTTTCTTATCTCTTTGATATATATTTATTGTGTAATTTGAATCTTTTAGAGAACCCTCAGAGATAAACCATCCTAAAAATTCCATCCAATCCTTCATTTTAAACCTATATTCCTTCTGATAGTTATTGGTCTTATTTATTTTCGGGACAATAAAAGTTTTTTTATCTACACCTTTCCATTTAACTTTTATCGTAGTCACAGTCTGCCATCTATTCATCAGCTCAGAAGCTTTAACAAAACCTAGGAACCTTTTTCCATCACGTGAAAAATTTGGGATATTATGATTTGGTGTAACTAAAAAATCTGTATATAAATTCCTTACATGAATCATATCGCCATTAAATTCATGGAAATGCATTTTTATTACATTGGCCCTCTCGAGTAAACCTGTGTTAGGATTCACTGACCACACAGTCATGCCCTCCTTTATTTTTCCAACCTCAATGAAACCATCTGGCGTCATTATTTCAGTGTCGAGAGAATAGCAAGCATCAGCACCTATGGCATTTATATGCATGCCCTCCTCAACCCATTCGTTTTTAACTAGGGGCTGGGTCACGGGCGTTGTCGTCACCAAGATGTCACAACCCTTCACTGTTTTTTCTACATCCTCTTTGATCAAGATGTTTAGACCGAGATGAGCCATGTCCTTCATAAACCTCTCGCACTCGCTCCTACTTCTTGCGCAAACCCTAACTTCGTCTATCTTGAAAACCTCGTTTAAAGCTAAAAGCTGGGTTCTCGCTTGGGCTCCAGCTCCAACCATCCCAATAACCTTTGAACCCCCTCTTGCAAGATATTTCGCAGCTATTCCGCCAGTAGCCCCTGTCCTCATATTGGTTAGATATGTGCCATCCATTATGGCCAGAGGCCTCCCGGTATCGGGCTCTATGAGGACTATTGTAGCCATGACTGTGGGTAAGCCGTGTTTCCCAGGGTTATTCGGATGCACATTAACTATTTTCACACACGCCATGTCTAGATCAGGAATATAGGCCATCATCGTCCTGAAATCACCATCCGGGAGGGTGACGTAAACCTTCGTCGGCATCTGTACCCTCCCCATGGCTTTTGCCCTGAAAGCATCCTCCATGGCGCCCATTAATTCCCTCATTGAAACAATTCTTTCAATGTCTTTCCTCATTATTAACGAGACTTTCATTCAACTTTTTAACCTAATTTTCACTATTTAAGGGTTTTACCCTTTTCAAAAAGTCTTAGCGAAAAGAGATTAATCGGATGTTTTCTCCGATATGGGAATCCTTATGTTCTGCAATACTAAAAAATCTTGCAGCTGGCAGTAACTAGCGTCCTTGTTCTCGAAACCATGGCTTTTTTCAGACTGCTTCTTTTCAATCGACTTTTATCTCGTATTTGTTAGCCAATATCTCCATCTGCTCGTCGAAGTTTCGAACACCCTGGAAGTATAGCTTAGTCGCCTCGTCGTCCAGCTTTTCCTTCCCGATTTTATTCAACAATGCTTCCGCTATTTTCTCAGCCCTAGTCTTCTCATTCTTCTTTTTTCCAAACAGCACCATTTTCCCCAGTCCTCTGCAGGGAAATTTATAAGCTTTTCCTCACCCCGATGGTGTCGAAAAGGACTCAGCAGGTTTTCAGAATCTCCTCAAGTATTCTCTTCGCCTTCAGAATGTCTTCAACCTGCTTAGGCCCAGTTATCTCCCTCTCAATAGTTATCGCACCCCTGTAACCCATGGAAACAAGCTTCGGAATAAAAACCCTGTAGTTCACCTTCCCCTCCCCCAAGGGTTTCTCCTGTCCGAGAGCATACCCGTCTCTCGGGTATTCCCCATCCTTCGCGTGAACCCCCTTAACATACTTTCCAATAACGTCTAAAGCGTCCACCGGGTTCGCCTTACCGTAGAGAATCAGGTTTCCAGCGTCAAAGTTCACTCCAACATTGTCGAGCCCAATGTCCTGAATTGTTCTAAGAAGCGTCACAGGGGTTTCCTGGCCTGTTTCAAACCAGAACTCCTGGCCGTTTCTGCCAATATAGCTTACGAGTTCGCTGAGAACCGGGATGAGCGTTATGTAATGCGGGTCGTTCGGGTTCTCCGGTATGAAGCCCACGTGAGTAGTAACGCTTCCAACGCCAACCTTCCGAGTGAAGTCTGAGGCTTTCTTCAAGGCTTTAACCCTAGCCTCTCTTGTTTCAAGCGGAACCAGCCCGATGGTTAACGGTCCCTGTACGAAGTTCCATATAGGAGTGCCGGGCAGCCCGCTCCAGATGGTTGTTATCTCAACACTGTAGTCCTCAGCGGTTTTCCTCAGCATGGTCGCCATCTCGTCGTTGAAATACTCCATCGTCCAGCAGGAGACCTGTGCGGTTGGAAACCCATACTCATTTAGTTTTTTAAACTCTTCCTCCATGTTTGGTTTTAAGCCGACAATCACCCCAAGCTTCAGATCAGCCATCTTTCACCCTCAATCTATTTTCACCAGCGATTAATAAGGGTTTCATCGAAGTGTACTGACTTCCTTATCCTGCTTTTCACCAGCATTCCAGATCCCTGCGTATGCCATAGATGTGGAAACGTAGGGGTTCGCAAAGGAACCTATTCCAGCGCCAACATTGCAACTATTCCTCCAATACAGACTAGTTTAACGGTGAGCATTAATGAGGCTGGACTTGCGATAGGCACGCTGGCTTGACAAGTCCCTTAATCCAGTGGGGTAAGCCTCAGGCTGATGAACAGGTAACCCCAAAATATTTAAAAGAGCTTTCAAGAAATCTCAGGGGATGTGATGAAAGCAATCATAGCAACATGGTCTTTTGGGCTGAAAGCGGTGGAAGCCGGTTGGAGGGTTCTACGCGAGGGCGGCTCTGCACTTGACGCTGTTGAAACAGCCATAAGAGAGGTTGAAAATGATTTTTCAAACAGGTCCGTCGGGCTCGGAGGTTATCCTAATATTGCTGGCTTCGTTGAACTGGATGCGGCAATAATGGATGGTTCAACTCTTAGAGCGGGCTCAGTTGCGGCGGTGAGAAACGTTCAGAACCCAATATCCCTAGCTAGGAAAGTCATGGAGAAGACTCCTCACGTTATGATTGTCGGAGAGGGTGCAACTAAGCTTGCTAAGTTCTTCGGCCTATATGTGGATAAGGCTGACCTCCAGCCTGAAGCAAGAATGGAATGGGAGAAACGCCTGAAAACCGCTCTATCCATCTCTCCAA
>JAFNIX010000040.1 GCA_017601225.1 Candidatus Brockarchaeota archaeon
AAGCGAGCTTTTAAGCCTCTTAACGTGTGGAGCGGAGGGTTTTCTCTGAACCTCTATAACCTTAAGCTTGCTCACGGGGATTAGCACTATCTCCTGAACATAACCGTGAAGCGGCTCATTAATCCTGGCAACAGTCTCCATTCTACTAGTAGAATCCCCGGTTATACTCATAAATCTTTCCATGCTTGACGCTAAGAATGGATTTGGACACCGTTCTTTTCACAAGACGTTGCCCCCCCCCGACTACTGAAACTGTGAAGGCTCTCAAATAGGTATTCCGAAGGCTTTAGCGAAAGCCTGTATGCGGCGAAACTCTTGAATAAAAGCCATCCCTTTCTCAGTTAAACAGTAGAATACTCTGTCCTCCTCCTTCTCCTCGACAACTAACCCTAGGCTGATTAGCTGGGCTAAGTGTTTAGTTAAACGGTCATGCGACAGGTTTGCACCGTAAAGAATGCGTGTGGGCCCAGCTCTACCGCCTTCGTTAACTATCTGGTTCAATATGTCGAAGTAGATGCGTGCTTTAGAACGGTACTCTTTTGAAGCGGTCAACCCGTCCTAGTCACCCGTGTTAACATCACTAAAAAGAATATGAACCCGAAAAGCTGAATGATCTGACCTAAAAACAAGAGGCTTTCGTCAACCGTTGCGAAAAGAAAGAACAGGTGGCTTATGAAGAAGCATGCAAAGCCGAGCAGGACTAGAAGCGAATTACCGCCGCTTTTATATATGAAGAGAATCAGGGCACGGGCCACGACGTATCCGAGTATTGCGAGAGACAACAGCTCTAGAAAAGGGTTGAAAAAGATAAGGTAGAAACTGGGTAGGACGGCCAGTGTTTTTCCATTCCCATCTACGGATTCAGGTTGCGAGGTGTAAGAAACTGAGAAAAGAATATAGGCGGCCAGCTGTAGAGAGGAGAAAACGAATCCCCCTAGAGAAATGATCCCCCGTACAGCTTGAACATTCTGTTCAGAAAAACGCAGTGATAGGAGAAAGCCGAAGGTTATGAAGCGAAGCAGGAGGGCTACTCCAAGTATTACAAACCCCAAATGCAGTAGAAACAGTCTTCTGGCTGAAGAAATTCTAAAGCCTTTATACGCGTAGTAGCCTATTGCAAAGCTTATCACTGCACTCACCGGCTCGGCTAGAATCGATATCAACAGTAAACCATCCAAGCTTCTTCGAAGCGTACCGCTGTTTTTTAACGCTTTTTAAGTTTATGGATGATTCATCCATACGAATCATGCCTCACATATAAAAATCAATAGGAAATACGTTAAACGGAAGTGATGGACATGAAAAACACGAATAGGTTCAAACGGCTGGCGCTGGCAAGCTTATTAGCAATACTAGTCTTAGCAATGCTACCCCTAGGAATAAGCGGCGAGCCTCAAGAGCAGTCACCGATAAGGGGGAAATCAACCGTCTCTCTAAATGCAAAGGGAATAGCTGTAAGGAAAATTGATGGAGACAGGGAAAAGATGGATCTGGGTCTGAGTCTAACCTTGAACCTTGGAGAGAGAGGGGAGAACTTTATCCGTGTAGAAGCGGTTGAGGGAAGCGTTGTAATCGGTGGAACAATATATGGTGTTGCAGAAGCCAGGGGCGTAGTGTTATGCAGAAGAAACATTATAGTTCTTAGACTCAGACGCAACGACGGTTCAAGCATGGTTCTTCACATACGTTATTTCTGGATGGGGGGCGGACTATACGCTTTAAGGGGTTTAGGCGTTTCCAGCGTTGAAAACGGAAGAACGATAATCCTGTTCAGGGGAACCGCACATGTATCCTAGAATACAGCATTACAGAAACCCCTCCAATCTCCCGGTTAAGTGTAGAACGTCCTTCATTTTCTCGGGAAGGCACCATGCTTCGACAGGCATTAATGCTGCTCCTTAAATAATATGTTGCAAGTGTTTATAAGTGGATCAACTGGTTTTTAGCCGAGGATTGGCGAGGAACAGGGTAGCCTCCAGCGTCCTTAACGCAATAGGGGAAACACCACTAGTGAGGCTTAACAAGATTTCTGAAAAAGCAGGCGTAAATATTTTTGCGAAACTCGAGTTTCTAAATCCAAGTGGAAGCATAAAGGACAGGATAGCCCTGTACATCATCGAGTCTGCGGAGAAGAAGGGGCTTCTAAAACCCGGTTCAACCATTGTTGAGGCCACCAGCGGGAACACAGGGATATCTGTTGCGATGATTGCTGCGGTTAAGGGCTACAACGCCATCCTTGTGATGCCGGATAACACTGCTAAAGCTAAGCGGCAGATGATGCACGCGTTAAACGCTAAGATAGTTTTGGTCCCGGAGAAGGAGGGTATGGAGAGCGTGGTCAGAAAGGCAAGGGAAATAGCTGAGAAGACTGGTGGTTTCCTAGTCAACCAGTTTTCAAACGAGGATAATGTTAGGGCCCATTATGAGGGTACCGGTAGGGAAATTCTAAGGCAGCTGGATGAGAGAATAGACGCCTTCATCGCAGGAGTGGGAACCGGTGGGACGCTTATAGGGGTGGGAAAGGCTTTGAAGGAGAAACATCCAAATATGCGTTTAATCGCAGTCGAGCCTGAGAATTCCCCGGCGCTCTACAACATGTTTTACGGAAGAGGAGCGTCTAAGATAGCTGGGATACCGCATGTGATAGAAGGAATTGGGGAGGGCTTTGTCTCAAAGATTCTAAGGGATAACCTGAGCCTTGTCGACAGGGTGATGCTGGTAAGCGACGAGGAGGCTGTTCAGACAACTCTTCAGCTGGCCAGGATAGAGGGCTTGCTGTGCGGAGTATCGTCCGGGGCGAACGTTTCAGCCTGTTTGAAAGCAGCCGGGGATTTCAAGGGCGGGAGCATTGTTACAGTATTGCCTGACTGTGGCTATAGGTATTTAGACCTGCTTTTGAAAAACATCTACTAGCTCGCCATTTTGGCGAAATTAGTCAAGGAAAAACAAGACCTGAAAAAACGCGTTGAGCTTTTAAAAATTAAAAAAAATTGAAGAAAAATGCTTTTTGAAGCTGAAAAAAAGACTATGAAAAATATTGCTTAGCATTCGACTATAATTTTTATTTAAAATCAGTTTTCATCAAGAAAAAACGTTTTAACCTTATTTTTAATGTCTAACCGTAAAATTTAAATCGTTTTAATATACACTATCTTGAAAAAATCAGAAATGAGCGGAATAATGTATTTAGGTAAGCAAATAATAGCGGAGCTATACTATTGCGATGAAGAGCTGCTAGACGACTTAGAATACGTTAGGAAAACCGTCATAGAGGCGGCTAAAAAGGCGGAGACACGGATAATCGATTACAGGTTCCATAAGTTCACACCCCAAGGAGTCTCCGGGGTCGTTGTTATAGCGGAGTCCCACATAGCCATCCACACGTGGCCTGAGTACGGCTATGCAGCCATAGACATTTTCACGTGTGGAAACAGAAGCATGCCTAGGCTGGCTCTAAAACACATAAGCAGGGCTCTGAAAGCTAAAAAGGTCAGGTACAGGGAGCTTAGACGAGGAGTGTTGGAACATGTCCAGCTTAACGAGAACAAGATACTTAACACTCGACCTTTTTAACAACTACTTCCTCTTCAGAGTCAGCAAAATCCTGCTGGCTGAGAGAACAAGTTTTCAAACCCTGGAGGTTCTGGAGTCACCTGAATTCGGATTATGCCTGCTGCTCGACGGCCTTATTCAGGTTGCGGAGTACGACGAATACAGGTATCATGAGACTCTTGTGCACACGCCGCTTCTAAACGCTGAAAACCGGAGAAGCATCGCCATACTCGGGGGAGGAGACGGATGCGCCCTCAGAGAGGTTTTAAGATACAGGGAGATTGAGCATGTGGATCTTGTAGACATTGACAGGAGGGTTGTTGAAGTGTCTGAAAAGCATCTTCAACGCTTAAACAAGGGATCCTTGAAGAGCCGGAGGGTTGAGATTCACCTTACTGATGCAAGGAAATTCATATCGCGAAAGAAGAATCATTATGACTCGATAATAATAGATTTAACTGACCCGGTGGAAGGCGGGCCGTCTGTCCTACTATACTCTAAGGAGTTTTACAGGATGGTTCACAATGCTCTGAAGCCGGGCGGCACCTTCATAACTCAGGCAACCGCATTCCAGAGCCGTCAGTTTAGGAGAATATTCTGGACCGTTAGAAGGGTTTTTGGAAACTCGATTCCTCTGCATGTTTACGTTAAAAGCTTCTGCGACGACTGGGGCTTTGTAATGGGTTTAAAACCTTGGGGTAAGCTTAGGCTACCGCCTGAAGACTTTAAGGAGGTTGACAAAATGATAGCTGAAAAGGTCAAGGGACGCTTAAGATACTTGAATGGGAAAACATACATGGCAAACTTCTCCATGTCGCCTGAAGACGAGGGAATGCTGATGAAACCAGTTAAGGAGATTACAGACAGGGAAGCATTCACGAGCATAGCTGAAGAAGGGGAAGCTAACCCCAGCTGGATATTCCAATAAGTTAAAAAAAATAGGATGTTTTTAATAGCTTTCACCTGACTTTCCGAGTAGTAGTTCTAGCTCAGTTATATGTTCCTGCTCATCCATTATAATGTGTCTTATTTCATGTTCAAGAAGCACATCATAGTATCCTCTGCCTCTTCCTCTAACTACTGCCTCATATATCTTCCTATAAGTGTCAACAGCCTCCTTCTCATCCTTCAGATTCTGCTCAAGTATTTCTCTAACTGTTTTAGCCGGATGGGTTTCTGCAATACTCATGCTGGGTGTCCCCCCCAGCATGCCTATCAGGGACCTGAACTTCTCCTGATGTGTTTTCTCATCATTCGCGATTTCCTTAAGCCTCTCTATTAACGGTTCAGCGTTCTCACCGTCTATCAGCTCAGCGTGGCTAAGGTACTGCACATAAGCCGCGTGCTCGAGCTCGAGCGCATGGTTAAGCATTTTTAAAAGCTCTTCCTTCTCCATGACTCATCATGTTAACATACTAAAGGCCTTGAGATAAGCTTTTCCCGAAAACACTTATAAAGAGAAGCCAGTGTTAAAACTTATTGTCCAGCCCCCGGATTAAAGAGAAGTCCGCCGGCTTCATAGTTTTTACAAGGGAAAATAATGGAGTGAAATACCTGTTTCTAAAAATCGGAGGAAGGCTCGATTTTCCGAAGGGCAATATAGAGGAGGACGAGGATGAACTTACAGCAGCGTTAAGAGAATTGAAGGAGGAAAGTGGGATAGATAAAATTAGAGTCATACCTGGGTTCAGGAAGGTTTTAAACTACTATTATAGGAGAGATGACGGTACGCTTGTCAGCAAAACCTTAGTCCTCTTTCTCGGAGAAGCCTTGGGGAAAACCGTTTCAGTATCTTGGGAGCACGAGGGCTTCGAGTGGCTAAGCTTAGAGGAGGCAATCATGAGAATCAAATACCCGCGTTACAGGGAGGTTCTTAAGGAGGCTGAACAATACAGGGTCAGAAAGACGGAAGGTAGCTTAGGCCGATGGTTCGGAAATGCTTAAAAGGAAACGAAAGTCAGCTTCCCCCTGTTAAACGTGGCTAGCTCCGAGTAGCCTGCGGACCTAGCATACTCAACTATAGAATCATAGTTTGCATCAATCTCATCCAACCTGTGAGCATCAGTACCCAGTGTTATCGGTATACGTAGAGAACCACAGTATTCTAAAATCCTTCGAGTGGGATATGGTTCTTTAATGGGGTTTCTTAAACCCTTGCTGGAAACCTCGACAGCCATTTCCAGATTACCTGCTCTTTCCAGGATCGTGAGCTCATCCCTCTTAAAATCACTGGAGGTTTTGAAACCCCAGTTCCTAGCGATGTCGAAATGTGCGATAACGTTGAACAATCCGGACTCCACAGCCTCTCTGAGAAGCTTCAAGTATTTTGAGTAGAACTTGTCGAAGCCTTCCTCTTTAACAGCGATCTCGAAAGCCTTCTTGTACTTTACACAGTCTAGACAAAACTCGCCTATCCAATGGATGCTCACCATAGTGAAATCCAAATCATTACTCCCAAAGATATCTTTAAGCAATGATTCCGAGCCTGGAAAGTAGTCAACCTCCAAACCAGCCTTAACCTTTAAGCCTTTAAAACTCTTCTCAGCTCCCCTAACCTCCTCAACATAATCCCCTATCTTAGAAGCATCTATAGAGTAATACAGTTTTTTCATCGACCCTGGCCGTATCGCCAAGTGTTCAGTAAAGGCGATCTCGTGAAAACCCTTTCTAACGGCTCCCTCAACATACTCCAGTATGGTGGCTCGGCCGTCGCTATACGTGCTGTGTATATGATAGTTTACTTTAACCATGATCTCGGGAACCCGTTTGTAAACCGTAAACATTATTTAATTTTTTCTCGGGTTAATAAAGAGGCAACATTTATAAACTGATTATTTCATGGGAAAGCTTAACGGCGGTAGCTGGGGGAGCTGGGGAAGCCCGGCTGAGAGGACCCTTGATGGGGGTCGACCCTTCGAACCTGAACCAGGTAATACTGGCGGAGGGAAGCTACCTGACGCTCCTTCTCCTACCGCCCCGTATAAAAGGAGGTGGTAAAAATGAGAATAGGGTGGAGGACGATACTGGCTATAGCGGTTGCAGTATTTGCCATAGCGTCTTCAATAATTTATCTTCAACTCAGCCAGCCTAGGCTTGAAGACACGCTGATAATTTACGGGCCTAGAGGAATATCTGGTCTCGCAACAGCCTTTGTAAGAGAGTTTAAAAACAGGCATCCCGATGTGAACGTAACCTTCGTAAGCTACGGCATGGGTTCAATCGAGATTGCAAACAAGCTTATCCTTGAGAAGGATAATCCTGTGGCTGACGTAATAATGGGTGTTCCTGAATTCTATGCGAAGACCCTGATAGACGCGGGCGTTTTAGAGCCCTATAGGCCCCAGAACATTTCGCTGATACCTGCGGAGGAAATCTGGGATCACACGGGCACGGTTATACCTATGGACAAGGGCTATGTCATAATAACTTACAACAGTAGCATCATCGCTAGACTAGGCCTCCCGCCGCCTGAGAGGCTTGACGACCTGCTTAAGCCTGAGTACAGGGGTTTAGTATTCTACCAGGATCCGACTTCAAGTGGAACCGGCTTATCATTCCTAGTATGGGTTCTGTCGGTTAAGGGTGTTGAAGGAGGCTTCAGCTTCCTGAAGCAGCTTGAACAGAATGTTAAAACACACCCCTCAGGCTGGACCTCGTCCATAATAGCTTTGAAAAACGGCGAGGTTGCCATTGGACCCATGTTTAACACAGACGTGGGCTACGAGGAGACTCCTAACCTTACAAGCATGGCCGTCGAGGGATTCGTCTACAGGGAGGGCATAGCTCTGGTTAAGAACGCTAAGCATCCTGAGATAACTAAGAAGTTCATAGAGTTTGTTTTAAGCATTGAGGGGCAGAACCTTGTTGCACCTGAAGGATACATGTATCCTGTTAATCCCAAGGCTTCCGTCGAGTTGTTCAGCTATGCCCCGATACCTTTAGAGAAAGTAACCTTTAACGTTGAGATTGCAGGAAACGTTGAACAGTGGCTTGAAAGGTGGAGGAGAGAGGTAAAAACTGGATGAGTCTAACCAGGAGGCTTCTGATCCTCACGCCATTCTTTCTATTCCTTTTCCTATTCTACATAATACCTCTGTTATTTCTAATAGGCAACGTGAACCAAAACGATTTCATAAGCGTTCTTAGCGACGATTACATTCACAGGCTGTTCTACGGGACTCTTGCACAAGCCGTCCTCTCCACGCTAATAACCCTCATCCTATCTTTACCAGTAGCATTCTTCTTAGCTAAGTATTCGTTTAAAGGGAAGAGGGTCTTAGAGTATGTTTTGCTAACAACCTTCTTCGTCCCCGGCTTCACTATAGCGGAAGGCCTTATAGTGCTGCTTGGAGAGAAAGGCATCATTAACTCTCTCCTTTCTCAACTGCTTGCAACCGGTGAACCAGTTGTTAAAATCCTATATTCAATCTGGGCCGTTGTACTTGCACACGTAATATACTATGTTCCACTGGCAACGCTTATTCTCGAACAGGGCTTCTCCTCGGTGAATCAAGACCTCGTGGATGCGGCTAGAGTTTTCTCAGGCTCGACTCTACGAGTTTTTAAAACCGTTTACTTAAACTTTTTAACACCCTACATGGGTGCTGCCTCGCTTCTTGTATTCGCATTCTCATTCATAACCTATTCGACACCAATGCTTGTGGGGGGAAGGTTTACAACGCTTGAGGTCGAGATATACGCCACCAAGTTTAAGCCGGTTTCATCATCCATAGCCCTGCTTCAACTATTGTTAACACTATTAGTGTCGATCATAATCATACTTTTCAGGGAAAAATACTATGCTCCTTTCTCAACCAGCCGTCCTGTTGAGGAACCTGTTTCAAGACTCTTTTCAAGCCCCAGCGGGATTCTTCTCGCCGCCTACGTGGCGTTCATCTATGTTTTCGAGCTTACACCGGTTGCAATACCGGTTATCAGCCCGTTTTTGGAGACGGGCCGCTCCTTCCCAGGGCTTTTCAAAGAGCTTTACGATTTCAAATTTGGCTTCGGCCTCAGCTTCAACGAGGTTCTCTTTCAAAGTCTATCAATAGCGTTAATCGTCTCAGCCGTTTCAACCCTGCTTTCCGTAGCAATAGTATGGTCTTCAAAGCTTTCAGGAGGGATTCTAGAGAAAATCGTAAGCATACTTATGGCGCTGCCCCTGACCATGTCCCGCTCATCCCTCGCCCTCGGAATACTTCTTTCATACGGCTTCGGCGTCACCAGGCTCTATGGAAGCTGGATCCTCATGACCATAGGCCAGTCGGCGGTAGTAGTACCGCTTGCAGCAAGAATTATCGAGGCTTCTTGGAGCAGGGTGGTTAAAGAATACCGTGAGGCTGCTGATGCCCATGGTGCAACAGCCTTCTTCAGGCTGGTAAGGGTTGAAATGCCTCTTATAATGCCGGCCGTGGTGGCGTCGCTCCTAATGGCGTTCTCCTCATCCTTAAGCGACTTCACGTTCTCAACATTCTTCAGCACACTTAACCTGATGACACTACCCGTTGCCGTTAACCTGCTGATAGATTACAGGAGACTCAACCTTGCGTTAGCCCTAACCTCGCTCCTTACGATGCTCGTAATCATCGTGGAAACAGCTGGGTCACAGTTTTCAAAAGAGAGGCTGAGGCTGATTTGAAGCTTGAAGTACAGGACCTAAGGAAAAAATTCGGAGGCTTCGAAGCTTTAAGGGGTGTCAGCTTCAGCATTCCATCTGGAAAAACACTTGCCCTCCTCGGTCCCAGTGGATGTGGTAAGACAACCACGCTCCGAGTAATCGCAGGGCTCCTCAAACCGGATTCCGGTAGAATTCTCTTCGACGGAGAGGATGTGACTGAACTCCCCCCAAGGCAGAGGAACATTGGGATGGTTTTTCAAAGCCCAGCATTATTCCCAAACTTTACAGTAAGAGAGAACATTGCATTCCCCTTGGAAGCCAGAGGCAAGAAGCCTGAGGAAATCAGTAGACGGGTTAAGGAGGTTACGGAAATGGTTGAACTCTCTGGGCTTGAAGAGAGGCGGCCCCACGAGCTCAGCAGGGGGCAGCAGCAAAGGGTTGCAATAGGCAGGGCAATAGCCTCCGAGGTTAAGCTGCTGCTCTTGGACGAGCCCCTTACTGCCCTGGATGCTGGACTAAGGGCAGAGATATCCAGCACGATAAGAATGATTCAGAGGAAGCTTGGCATTACGACAATATATGTTACTCACGACCAGCTTGAAGCATTCGCCATGGGAGACTTTATAGCTACAATGTTTGACGGCACCATAGACGCTTACGCTGATGCGCAAACAATGTACGCGAAGCCCCCTACGGAGAAGACCGCAAGGTTCCTAGGGTTCGTCAATAGGCTTGAAACCAGTGCTGAACACTTAGATCCAGAAACAATTAGGCTTGTCTTCCCGGGAGGCGAGTTTAAGATGAAGTGGCATGGGTCGAAGACCGCTGGGAAAGTAGCTGTTCTATTCAGACCAGAGGACGCTTCAATAAGCTTGGAGGGTGAAGGCCTGTTGGATGGTGAGCTTTCAAGCAGCATGTTTGCAGGCAGAAACACGGTTACACGCGTGAAAACAAGCCAAGGCATGATTGAATGCGCTGGAAACGATTCTTCCCAGTATCAAGCTATATCCGGAATGGCTGGAAGGAAAGTTACTGTAAAGATAGACTTAAACAAGGCTTTACTCATAGAGACGGGTAAAACCTAGGCAGTGCCTACTCGAAGCTAAAGGCTCATTGGCCCAGCCTCAATCCCGTTTCATTACAGAAATTAAAGACAGAGTGAAAAAGAAGAGGATTAGTGCGCATTAAATTTTAAGGCTCAACGCTTTTCGGCTTAACTTCAACGTCAAACCCCCAGTGGTATTTGAAAGGAGCAACCTCCCTTATCCTTCTCGACGATAAGAGTCTGCTTTCACAGCCAAGTCTCCTGAACGATTCCTTAATACTCGCATACTTTTCATTAGGATCAGTATCCTTTTCCAAGAAGATGTGGAGATGCACTACGCCCCCCTGTTTTTTAAGCGCGTTTCTAGCCGCATCAAGATACATTTCAGAACTCATCGGCAGGTTCATAATAATCCTGTCCCCAACGTTTTTCAAATCCTTCTCGGATAGTTCTCTAGCATCCCCGAGATACGCATTAACCCTGTCTTCAACCCTGTTCAACCTTATGTTCTCAATAAGGTATTGGTAGGCATTAGGGTTTATGTCGCAAGCATGAACCTTTACGCTGGGATTCTTCTTCGCGATAATTATGCTGAAGGGCCCTACTCCAGCGAAAAGGTCGCAGACAACCTCTCCAGGCTTAACCAGTGAGGCCACTCTTATTCTTTCGGCTGAGAGCCGCGGTGTGAAGAAAACCCTTGAAACATCGAGTTTGAAAACGCAGCCATGCTCCCGGTAGATCGTCTCCATGCCACCCTCGCCGGCTAAAACCTCATATCCTCCAACCCTGTATTCGCCTGAAAGAGGCTCGGTCTTATTGAGCACTATCCTAATGTTCTTCATGGATTTTAGAAACGCTTCCCCAATGACCCTGCGGCGATCATAAAGCGCAGGAGGAAGCTGAAGAATGCAGATATCACCAATCACATCGTAAGACCGGGGGACGATCTTGAGATCTTCCTCTGAAAGAATACCCTTAAGATTTTCAAATAGGCTTGGCATTCTTGTGGCTTCCTCAAACTCTTCAACCACCAAATCTACCTCAACACCTAGCTCTCTTAACTCCTCCTTGTGAACCCCCCCGGCGAGGGGTATGACTAGAAAATCTCCTGTTCTTTTAATCAGGAGAGACTTGTCAACGAGGTTTCTTGCCCTGAGTATTCTCAAAACATGCTCGCCAAATAGCTTTTTAACCCTTATGCCTCTTCCAATCCTCATAGCAGTTTTATCTGTAGAGTTAAAAACTAGTTTTTATAAAAACTTTAATTCCAATCTTTTACATAGAGCATTCTAAAGGTTTAATAAACCTCCGGCTGAGGCTTGAGCATTGCCAAGCCTGTTTGAAACGGTGTTCGAAATAGCCGCACTCCTTTCATTAGGCATATTCTTAAGAAGGCTTCACATGATTAGTGAAGAGTTTTGCCAGAAGCTTTTATCATTATCGATCAACCTCCTCCTGCCCATCATAGTTTTTCGCTCTTTCGCCGCTGTAAAAATATCCTTGGAGGACTGTTTGCTTCCAGTAATCGGACTAATGCTTAATCTTCTGCTCCTAGCCATAGCGTTCTTTGCGTCAAGAAGTCTGAACATGAATAGGGCTAGGAGAGGTGCTTTCCTACTGGGATGCAGCACTTTAAACATCGGCATAATAGGTTTACCGTTTATAGAGCTATTCTTCAATGCTGAGGGTGTTACCACAGCCTCATTGCTCGACATAGGCAACTCCCTATATGTTTTTTCAATAGCGTTTCTGGTCGCTTCAAGATTCAACCCTTCCCGGAAAGAAAGATCTATTAAGAGCAGTGTTAAAGAGCTTTTCACACAGCCCTATATTCTCTCAATAATTCTCGGCCTTACAGCTAACCTTTACGGATTAAAGTTGCCGGGATTATTCGGGTTCTTGACAAGCATAGTCTCGTTTACAAACATTGTTGTAATGCTTATTGCAGTAGGCGCGTTCATAAGGCTTCCGTCGAAAAACATTGTTCAACATATTCTTGCAGCGACAACCGTTAAAATCCCTATCGGAGGCTTGGCGGGATTAACCCTAGCAAGCATGTTCGGCTTAAATTTGCAAGCATCAATAGTTACAGTTATGGTGGCGCTTCTCCCCCCAGCATTCATGACGATTGTGCACGCATCCACTGAAAACCTAGACCTGG
>JAFNIX010000041.1 GCA_017601225.1 Candidatus Brockarchaeota archaeon
AACTCCAATAGCACCAGACCTAAACCTTAGGCCTACAATGGAACTATCTTCAGCCGTCATATCAGGATATATAAATTTCCCAGCTATCAGGTTGTCTATTTCCGCATACACATGAGAAACCTCACCCTCGAGATATCTCGCCAAATCAAAGACATGCGTTGCCTGCTCCAGTACTTGTCCCCCTCCCTTATCCTTGTAAAGCCACCAGTGTTTTGGAGGAAACCAGAAGGGATCTATGTATTGGCCAAGAACCATTGCAGTAGGACTGTTTTTCCTAACTTCTTCCTGGGCGATTGAAGAGATATCGAGATACCGCCACATGTATCCTACACTGTTTATAGCCGAATGACGCTTTATAGAATCCAGAATTTCTTCCGCCTTACTTAGAGTGAGAGCAACAGGTTTTTCAAAGAATACCGCTATGCCCTTTTCTATAGCTTTTACTTCCTCACCTCTCGCAAACGGGGGTGTAGCCACAAACAGTGCATCTATATGCTCGTTTTTAATCAGCGAGTCTATGTTATTATAGTATTGGCCTCCAAATTTTTCTGAAAAAGATTTTGCTCTTTTCTCATCAACATCCATAAACGCCTTCAGCCTAACACCCTCTATTTTCATTAATCTTTCCGCATGCACAGATGCAATTCCGCCACAACCAATTATTGCAACATTTATTTCATTCATTAAATTTCGGCGCGCTTTGGAAACTTATAAACTTTAAAAGAAATTGGCAATGGTGCCTACTATTTTGAGGTTTTAATGAATTCCTCCACGCTTCCTACAATCTCGGGTTTTTTACTTCCCGTTATTCTCCTTATTTTCTCTTCGAATTCAACTATCTCGTAACCTGCGAGAATACCTATTTCGATATGGAACTCCTTTGTTTCTTGAGGACCAATATATTGTAATGTTCCCCAAGCCCGCTCCTTATCTCTTCCCATTACAAGACTGTTAGCAGGCTCCATGCCCATAACGTATGTTCCTTCGCCAAGCATTTTCCACTGGATGAACCGAGGTAGCTCGCGCTTACTGTACTTCACGTACACCCCTAGGCCCCCAAGAAGTCTATCGTTAACTATTGCAGCATAAGCGTTTCCCTCGTTGTCCACAAGCATTTCATGAAAGTATACTTTTTCCCTATAGCCCGATCTTGGCTCATGGATGCTTGCGAAGTCTTCTGCCCCCTCCTTAGCCTCCTGATCCCTAGGAGTAAAGCAACTGGTTGTCGATAAGAATCTGGCACCCTTGTCCAACACGGGGAAACCTATGTTGATGTGATACAATATCATCAGAGGTTGCGTTTTCCACCCGCGGTTCGTCACAACGTCACGTACCGCTATGCGTTTTTCACCAAGGGTTGTCGATATTCGTCTCCTCAGTACAATATTTGGCTCAAACACTTTGGATTCTCTTATTTCACCTTCTAAAATTATTTTATAATTTTCTCCATCCCAATAGGCATCTGCATGCAGTAAATTAGCAGGAGAGTAGGATATGCGCCCATGCAGCCCCAAGCTCTCCTCTTGGTCGAAAGCGGGTGCTCCCATGTAGGTTAAGCCGCAGGTAGTCATCAACCCGCCTGGAAAGCCGCGAAGCCACCCGAGGCCTTCTGGTTCATAAAAGGAAGGTGCAACGATGCCGGTTGGACTGATCCAGCTTAACGGAACATCTCTGTATTCAGCGTTAACTATATCCATGCCTCTGTCTATCGCTGTCAAAAAGCATAGCTCACTGTTTTTAACAATCGCAACCCTAACGTTTCGTTCAAAACCGTTTGAAAGTTCTAGAATTTTTATCCCAGCGATTTGCTCCATACTTCCTACGCGTTTGAGAAGTTCGTCTTTACTCAAATCCTGCTCGTAAAGGTGAACCACCGTTCATCAAACAGATGGTTTGAACTACATTAATAAGCCTTTTCGTTTAACCGGAAAATATGGGTTTCATCAAAAAACTTTCGCATATATTAGGTAAAACATGATTATGAACCAGACAAGTAGGCCCACTACCATAACTTTATCAGTTATTATCTTCCTTATGAATCCTGTTTCACCAGTGTTTTTTGAAACAATAATAAATCGTAGAATTATTAATGTCATAAGTGGAATCGTAAATGGAAGAAGATCATGTGAATAGGGAGAGCAGAAGGTGTAGAACGAATAGGAAACTAGTGTAAGTATTGATAAGGCAAGTATAGTTTTATCTATGAGTCTTATATTATAGTTTTTGAGGGTTTTCCTATGGAGCTCGGGCTTAGCCAAAGTAGCCAGTTCCTCTCTCCTCTTAGTCAAAACAAGGGTCATTGAAACATAAAAAACGCCTATAAGAAGCCATGGTGAAATAGTCACGTGAACGATTTCACATCCGGCCAGAGTCCTGATTACATAGTTCAAAGAAACGCTGGCCACGTCCGCCCAAACTATTTCCCTCAGTAAAAAAGTGTATAGGAGCGAATTCAGAAATAGCAGTAAAGAGAGGATTAAAAAACTGATTCCTATCAAATACGATACAGTTAGTGACACGGCTTGCAAGATGAGTGAAAAAAGGATTGCGGAAGGTTTACTCATCTTTCGGCTTGCGATGGGTCTCAGTTTCTTCTTCGGATGGTGAGCGTCTAAGGGAGCATCCTTAATATCGTTAATTATATAGCAGGAGCTGGAGCTTAATGAAAGGGCTAGAAAACCTAGGGCCAGGTTAAGGTAATAATCAGTAATGAAAAGCTTTCCACCGAAGAAGGGTGCGAGAAGAATAAGCAGATTCTTATATGCATCTTGGATCCTTAACTCGGATAGGTAATCTTTTACACTAGCCATTTTCTAGCCTTCTTAACTACCGGCAGGATTGCGGCTGAAGCCAACAGGCATAGGAATACTGCCCAAGACGCCTGTGAGACATCGCTTCCAACAGTATGAATGTTGAAGCTAAGCATTACTTTACTCGAGCCAGATGGCAGCTTCACCTTTATAAACGGGATCCTCCAATTGTAGACTGTTTGAACCCAACGCCAGCCTGATATCACATTTGGCAGCCTAGGATAATAGGTACCGATTTGAACGGTATTTCCATCTATCTCTGCGGTGAAACCTGGAAAATTTACTTGCCTAATCACTAAGTAGGAACTGTTGTCTGAAACATCAGTAATATCGACTTCAATCCTGTTTATAGCAAAATCTACTGATTTGACAGCGCCACTTCCCTCGATGAAAACTATCTTTGTATAACTTATTTTTCTGAAAACAGCGTAGAGACCATTATAATACTCAAGCCTAAAAATACTAGACCAGTTTAAAACCTTTATAAGATTGGTGTCGTGAACCGCAATGTAACCAATCCCAAGCTCATCCATCAATCTGGGAAGCAACGTTTCATCTTCAAAAAATTTTCGAATGGGAAAGCTGAGGAGATAACCCGATTCGGAATTAGCATATGGGTTCGTAATATAGTTGGTTCCAAAACAGCCTCCGATTATGGGTCTTTCTAGGATAATTGAAGCCGTGTAAATATAATGGGTTGTTTCGAAGTCTTTACCGTTTAAGTCTAGATTGTCTTGGAACAATATATACGTATCCTTGGGGACGTTAGCCTTTACCCAGTCGATGAGTTCATCGATCTTCTTAAAACCCGGATAATCCGAGGTCAGTTTGAAAATTTTTTCCTTCGACAACGGGTATGTGAGGTCAGTGTTCTCAACTTGGGCGCTCAGCGAAGAATTGATTATTAGGAAAGCCAGCAACCCTGCGGCTAATGAAAAAATCGTTGAAAATCTGGTTTTTTTAGATTGAGAATAAAGCCGATGAAAAAGCCTAGAGAAGCCTAAAGCTGTCAGACAGAGTATTAGGATTCTTGTTGGTGCACTAAATTTAGAATAGCCGAAGTTTCTTGCAAATGGAATAAGGCTTAACAAGTCTAGTCTCAATGGGCCAAAGTAAACTAAATACGTGTCTGGGCCAGTCGCCAGAAATCCAAACAGAGATATTAAAGCAAGGGAGAGGGATATGAAAAGATCGTTTGAGGAAACCAGTAGAATCAACGAGACGGCGAAAGCCAGAATAAGCCTAAGTCCAATGTTCCCATCGTACAGGCTGATAAGGTTCACGAATTGCAGTATCAGTATGACGCTTGAGGCGGCAAGTGAAGAGTAGGAGTGCTTTGCGAAAACATGGGAGAATGCGCCTACACAGTAGAAGACTAACAGGTACCAAGGTATGCTGGAGAAAATTTCTCCGAAGATAAATGGGCCGGTGGACCATGTGATGGCAGGGAAACTATGGTATGCGCTCAAGGTTTGGAATAGGGGGACCATCCAGAAAGCAGCCATGCCTAGTGAAAGACACCCTATCGAAGCAAATTTCAACAAAATGCTTGCCTCCGCCTTCAGTATTGAACTCAGTTTCCCACCAGTCTTCTCTGAGAGAAAACCTTGAAGAAGCTTAAGCGAAGTGAAGACCCATAGTAGAAAAGCCATTAGAGCCGCGGAAATCCCCATCATCGTGTGGGTCAAGACGGCTGCGGTGAAAAATAGGGAGCCCAATCCTGCGAGGAGAAGGGTTTTCTCCAAGGATTTGGATTTAAAGGAGTAGGCTAGGATAGCTACGCTGAAGAAAGCGAAGACTAGGCCCAGCCTCTCCGGCCACATCCCTATGTAATACATTTGTTTTAAACCAGCATCGTACCATGCTTCCTCTTCGCTAAAGGTTGTGACTGCGAGCAGGGCGGCAGCTATGGCAGCAATCCTATCTTCTGTAAGGGCGTCGATGAACATGTATACTGCTGGAGCAAGTAGGAAGTAAGCTAGGAAAAACGCGATCTTGTATGCCAGTAGAAAATCTATAAGCCCCAGGAACAAGTAGTAGATTAAGGAGACGAAAACACTCATCCCTGGATTGTAATACTGGTTGAAAACCCAGCCAAACTGGTTAAACGGATCCCAGCCCAGAATATCAAGCTTTGGAAGCATGTAGAACGCTGTGAGATAAGAATGTACGTAATGTACAGGATTATCCCAGCCTGGGATCATTCCGTCGAGAAAAATCGTTTTCACGGATAAAAATGTGTAGAAAAATATTAAAGTCAGGAGGAAAATGTGAAAATGCCTCTTTAATATCTCTATCGCCCTGCTGAACAGTTTTTTAGGCATTTCCCTTTTTATGTATAACTAACGTTTTATAAACATTGTCTCGTCCAGTAGGGTAAGCTCCTAGCGCATGTAAAACTTATATTTACATCATTCATCCACCAGTTTGAGAATGGCATCAAGGAGAGCTATAGAGGTGTTTTTGACTGTTCTTTCATTATCGATGCTGCTGGCTGCCTTGATGCTTCCTGCTTTAAGAACATTCTTCATAGAACCTTCTCAAAGCCTGGTTGACAAGGTTGTTCCTTACCTGACGCAGTTCGACTACTTTTATCTTTCCAGAGAATGGCTTAACGGAACCTGGAGTTACAAGCCTGATTCCTTCGAACATGGTAATGTCAACATCTATTACGACCCTTCTTATGACGACAGCTCTTGGACCAAGATTACCCTACCCTTCTTGTTTAATGCAACCCGGTCGAACAGCTCGCTCTGGGTCAGAACCATGTTCAAAGTGCCTGACAGCATGAAGGGGCAGAGGCTAAGGCTTGTTTTCTACGGGGTTTGGATGGCTGCAAGAGCATGGTTGAACGGCATTTACCTCGGGGACCATGTGGGATATTTTTCCCCCTTTTTCTTCGACATAGATAACGCCGTCACCTTAGATGGGGTTAACGTGTTAACCCTATACTTGGAGTCTCCCGTTCAGGACGCCTACGATTCCAGAATATACCCGTTGGGCATATATTCTTTTTCAGAAATTCAGCGGAGTCTGCGAACCACCTTCATCGGAATACAGGGAGACGTTGCCTTAGTCGGAACCCTCAATCCGGTTGTCAACCTTGTTCTAGTGGATGTCAAGCAGTACTCTAACCCTGCATCCTTAAGCATTAGAATCCTGGTTCAGAATAAAGGAGACGTTGAAGAAAGCTCCATAGCCATCCTAAGGATAAAAAGACCGGGTTCGAACACCACAGCGGTTCTTGAGCAATCCTTAAACATAAGGCTTTCCGCGGGTGAAAGAAAATGGTTCACATGGGATGTTTCCATTGAGGATCCTGAATACTGGTTCACATGGGACACTGGTGCTCCAAACGTTTACCTTCTCAACATTAGCCTGCGTTGCAACGAGAATTACGCGGGCTCTGTAGAAACTGTCTTTGGAATAAGGGCTGTAGAAGGATCTCTCTCACGAGAGAAATCCTATGTCCATATAAATGGGGTTAATATTTTCCTGCGAGGAGGATCCTATTTTTCTAGGTTTGGCTCATCGTTAGCCTCTCGCGAAGAAATGGAAGGCGTGTTGAACCTGCTTAAGGATGCTAACATCAATTTCTTGAGGACTTTCGCTCATGTTGAACCAAAGGAATTCTACGAGTTGACCTCAATGAAGGGGCTTGCCGTACAGCTGGACTTCCCGCTGATAGGATCATACCCGGCTCTAGACCGCTACCCGTACTATTCGGAGCTGGTTAAAATACAGCTTGTTGAACTTCTACTAGCAACCTATAATTACCCTTCCATCATAATGGTTTGTCCTCATACGCTTCCAGGATGGTTAAACAAGGAGTCGCCATACTATGACACGGGAACCAACGTGTTCTTGGATCATGAGCTTGCTGTCCTAGTGGGGGAGGTTAATAAGAAGGTCATTGTCCTCCCATATTCAGGGGAATACGACAGGTATGTCGATTACGGCTGGGGGGAAGGCAGTTGGGTGGAGTACATAAGCTATAAGGAGGTTTTCCCCAACCTGCTTAGCCCAGTGGGCTTACCGGGTTTAGCCTCTCCGTTATGGAGCGGGATTCAAAACCTGCCTTACGAGCAGACTGTTCAACTGCTTAAAAAGAAGGGGGTTGACACGCAGTTGGCAAGCATATACTGGATGAGTGAACCCAGCGATTTTAAAGTTTTGATTGAACGGAGTCAAGCCTACCAGTCTCTAGTTTTAAGACATGCGATAGACAGGGCTAGAATACTTAAGAATAATGTTTCAATCGGTGTAAGCATACTTCCGCTCACCGACTACCTGCCGACAGCCAGTGGGTCAATCATAGACTACTACGGGGTTCCAAAACCCTCGTACTACGAGGTTAAGAATGCGTTTAACCCTGTTCACGTAGTAATATGGATTGATGGTGACTATAAGAATAACCTAACCTCACTGTATTTCACCGCGGGCTCTACGGCGAGGATCAGCCTATGGCTTGTTAACGATGGTTTTCAAAGCCAGGTTGATGCTGTTTTAAACTGGAGGCTTACTGATTTAACATCTAATAAGCCTCTGGTCAGTGAAAAAATCGAGTTAAAGCTACCATCCTCGTCATCCCCTGCCCTCTTAGTTATGAAAAAACTTTTTGAAGCACCTTTTTACATTGATGGGGAACATTTGCTGGAGGTTTCTACAGAGCTATTCTTAAAAAACGGGACGAAAATAGACAGTAATTCTAAAAGCTTCATAGTCAAACCGGCCTCCCTGTTGAAGATCTCTTTAAACCCGAAGCCAGACTACCCCCAGTCTTTCCTAGTGTTCACAGACGGAAGCTACACAACAGTTAAGGTTTCGGATGAAGCCGTCATAGCTGTGTCATCTAACACTAGTGTGACAATCATCGGCCCATCTTTAAACGAGGGGGAAGTATACGTGCCCAGAATAATTTCCCTAGGCACCCTGTCAACTGGAGAAGTGAGAAACGTTCCAATAGCATTGTGCCCCGGAGCGGTTGCAAGGGTTCTGGCATCAGTTCCCTCTCCTTCCGACTTGGAAATCCCGTCGCAGGAGGTGCGTGTTCTTCTTATTAACCAAACTACTCTGGACCGGTTGATACTGGATTACACTGCAAGTAACATGGGAATCCTAAGCCTTCTCAACATTACGGGAAACACTATTGTGGTTCCTGCAGAAACCCCGCTATCAATAATGGTTTACACGATTATGAACGGGAGGAAATCTGCAGTCAGCATAGGGAACGAGACTCATCCTGTTGTCCTACCGAGGAACGCTAAAGCGTACTTCGACCAGCCGGCTTTGCTTCACGTTATGACCAGCCTACCGTTCTTAAACAGGACGCTTGAGCAAGCTAGGAATCTGGTTGAGGAGGCGAGAAGCAGAGGGTTCTATGTTGGCCTCGAGCTACATAGGCTGGAGCAGATCGAAAAATCAGGGAGAATCGCTTTAAACACTTCAGACCCTATTAGGATCTTGGCTTACCAGCAGGAAGCCTTTACTCTCAGCGGAAACATCATTAACGATATTAACACTATATTTAGGGAAACATCTACAAATCAAGTTCTCGTATTCCTGATTGTAATACTGTTGGCCTTAGCGATCGGCGCAATATTTATTGAGAAAAAGGAGCAATACGCGGCTTTTACAGTCTTCAGCTTCATAATTCTGATGACGATAGCTTACCAAGCGTTCCCAGGTTTCACAAGGATTACAGCCTTAGAGCTCCAAACAGGCATCTACATAGTCATATTCATATTTATAATCGTGTTCCTAGCTCCCTATTTTCTAGAGGGGTTGAAAAGCGAGAGGGGAGTTTCACTAATACCAGCTCTTCTCATCGCGGTTTCCTATTCCATCGGAAACTTGAAGAAGAGAAGGCTTAGAACCCTACTGATGCTAATCTCCATAACCACTATGATTCTAGCAATGACGACACTCACATCTATGAGGATTTCACTTACAACCAATGCTCTCGCCGTGGCGAAAACATGGCCAGCGGATAAGCCGCCTGTTTCAATCGTATCTAAGACTTCGGGTCCTCTCGCTCCGGAGGATTTAAACTTCATAGGTGCGCAGAGAGAAATCGTTAGGCTCGATTACAAGGCTATAACTCCAGTAGCATATAGTGCTTTAGGATTTATTGACGAGGTGCCTATATACGGTGTCAGAGGAATCTCGATGGGAGATCCATCCTTGGATGCAATCAGGAACATCACATATCCGAATGATGCGCTAGAAAGACTATTTAACGGTAGTGACACCGTTCTGATAAGCAAGTATTTGGCTGAAAGCTCTGACATAGATGTAGGCATGGTGATTGTTTTCAGAGGATTAAGGCTAAAGGTTTCTGGAGTGTTCGACGGTAAATTGGCCAACGGTTTGAAGGAGCCTGACGGCAGTGATTACCTTCCCCAGTATGTTCCACCAGGTTTAGATTCAACCCCTCAGCCAGTACCTGGAGACAACCTGCTGATAACAACCGTTTACACGGCTCAGAAGCTGGGCGGCTATGTTTCCGCAGCCTACTGCACTTTTGAAAACAATGCTCAGGTCAGGGAGGTTTCTAAGCGTTTAGCTGCCCTTGGAAACTATTTCGTTATAGCAATGCCCAGTTCAGAGAGCATAACGTATTATTTCAAAGGATTTTCTACAGAAGTATTCGGCGCCATAATACTGGTTCCAATTACAATAACAATATTGAACATCGCTATCCTGTTCTACACGATGGTGTATGAGAGGAGGAACGAGATATTTATCTTCTCATCCATAGGTCTGAACCCGACTCACATCTCAAGCCTATTCATAGTGGAGGCTGGAGTATTGGGTTTTGTAGGCGGCGGTATCGGCTACATACTTAGCATGCTTATGTTTAAAATATTTGATGTGACTAACCTAGTCATACCTGTCGATGTTAAGACCACGTCTTGGGATATGGCTTCCCTAATAATGGCAGCGTCTTTAACGGCAATAATTGCGTCAGCAATACCTGCTTTGAAGGCTGCGAAAATAGCAACACCATCCCTGTTGAGAAAATGGAGGATGGAGGAGAAAACGGTTAAGGGCGGGGTTTGGACTGTCAGAATCCCGATGAGGATTTCTGCAGAGAAGGTTGAAGCCTTTGCAAGCTATCTGTATGAAAGGCTACCTCAAAGCAGCACGGCGATGGAGCTGATAATTTCAGAAGTGAAACGTGAGGAAAAGATTGATGAAAACGGAAACGTTTCTCACTTGGTAAGCTTCAGATACGGTAAGGGTGGGAACAGGCCTTTTAACGCTTACACAACAATTGAGATTAGAAAAGATGAGGAGGACTATGCTGTATATGTGCACACTACTCCCAGATCAGTCTACGCGCCCATGATTGAGGCGAACGTTCATGAAGTCATAACCCATGTTAGAAAATTAGTTTTAGAATGGTCAGCGTTAAAATTCAGCGTTGCCGTAGTAGTAGGAGAATCGATAGAACATGCTTTAACAATCGTCAAGAAATATCGACCAAGGCTTCTCCAAGTTTATTCTAGAAAAGAAGTTGAAAGCAAGTTGAGAGAACTGCGGAGAAGACTTAGGTCGGAAGGAATATGGCCTCCAACGATAGAGGTAAAGAAGCTTGAAGCGACCGATATCCGTCTGCTCGCCGAAAAGCTCTCCGATGACATTAAGCCCGTAGACACCGTGTGTCTGGATTCTGACGACGGGTTACTGAGCTCGGCGCTCTTAATAGCGGCAATACAGCTGGATAAAAACATTCTCATGTTTGACACCAGCGGAAAGATATATGAAGTCTCGGCGAGAAGGTTTATAGAGAAGTCTGAAAGCGTGTAGCAAGCGCGATAGGCTTAAAACTTTTATAAAAGTCTATCGGGATTAATGGAAGGAAAGTGGTTCAGGAGAGGCCTCGAATAATGGTGGGTGTTTTCGCCTGCTTCCTATTCGCCCAAGTCTTTAAACCAGTAATGATTATGGATTTTCCACGGTATGAAAACCCTGAAGGGGCTAGAATCATTGAAATGGTTTTCCTAAGCCTTATTCAAGGCGTAACCGAATGGTTTCCAATCTCAAGCACTGGACACCTAGTCATAGTACAGGAACTGTTTGAAATGAACGTCTCAGTTGCCTTCGACATCATGCTTCATCTAGGTACTCTTATTGGAGTAGTACTGTTTCTAAGAAAGGATTTGCAATCTATTCTTAGAGCCTTTTTCAAACTTGATTTCTCTGGCGAAACTGGCAAGATGCTCATATATCTGGTTCTAGGCACGATCCCCATCAGCTTAGCGGGCTTCCTACTCAAAGGCTTCTTCGAATCCATGTTCAAAAGCCTTTTAGCAACTGGAATTGCAATGCTTCTAAACGGTTTAATCCTGTTTTCAACGAGGCTTGCTAAACCACGAAAGAGGCTAAATGCTTTAGATTCGTTTCTAATCGGAGTTTCTCAGGCTGCTGCAATCACGCCTGGAATATCCAGAACCGGGATAACTGTTTCAACCGGTCTGCTCCTGGGGGTTGAGAACGACGAGGCCTACCGGTTCTCCCTGCTCTTGTCAATCCCAAGCATAATCGGCGGAAGCATCTTTAAGCTTCAAGACGTCAACTTTGAACAGGAGTATTGGATGATTGCTATAGGAATTCTAGCGACCGCTGCTGTTGGTTATCTTTCCCTGGGAAAAGTAAGGAAATACATTGTTAAACAGAGTTTCTACAAGTTTGCCTACTATTGTCTGCCGGTTGGAGCAATTATCATCCTTTTAAGCATCCTGAAAATTTTTTAACAAAACAGGTTGTCATCCTCTTGCTAAGGTTGGAAAAATAGTTTTAAATAAGAGCGTTTCGCAAAAGCCTCCGGCAATACCCTAAAAGAGGGAAACAAGAATTGGACTTTGAACACGAGGAGGGGAAGCGGATCATATTCCGTTTCGTAGAGGATAATCCTGAGTACACAATATTGAGCGATTCAGATTTAGATGGTATTTTCGCAGCCTCAATAATCGCAAGGGCTTTAGGCAGTGATTTTTCAAGGATCCATTATCCTAAGCCCAGTGAGATCGACACCCTGAAAGTCTCAAGAAGCATACTCATAGAGCTCCCTTTAAGTAAAGGCTTGACCTATGTCGGCAGCAACGTTTTGCTGGATCATCACGGTCCAGCACCGCTAATAGCGTTTT
>JAFNIX010000042.1 GCA_017601225.1 Candidatus Brockarchaeota archaeon
TCTGGCGAGCTTCACCAGCTATAACAGTCTTAACGATAAGTATTGGAGCCTCAACTCCGAGCACTTAAATCTCAAGGCAGATTATAATCAACTTCAAGCCGAGCATGAGTCCCTCCAAAGGGGTTACGATTCTTTAAAAAGTGATTACGATGCTCTGCGTCTAGAGCATGACGCCCTGGAGCGTAACTATTCTTCTCTCCAAGACGATTATCGTTCCCTCCAATATTCCTTCAACAGGTTGCAAAGCGATTACGCAGATTTGCAGGAGGACTACCGGATTCTCCAATCCTCTTATTCTGATGCAGTTAACGATAGGCAGGCTCTTCTCTATTTAGTGGAGTATTTGAATGAAACAAGCCAATTGTTGTATAGCGTGATAAGTATTCGTAAGCCGATTGCCGAAGAGTGCTGCAGCTACATAACCATTGACGATCCGCAGCTTAGGAGCATGGTTCAAAGCATAACTGGCGGATGGGCTGGGACGAGTGACGACCTCTGGGATGATTTGGAAAAGCTCCAAGGATGGGTTGTGCAAAACATTAAATACTCTTACGACACCTATACTCCCCATTTAGCCTACGGTACCTATCACCTACGGCTTTCTTCAAAAACCTATAATGTTACACATTTAAGCCTATGGCGATGGGGTGGTTCATATTGGCAGGAGGATTTCTGGAGGTTCCCCAATGAAACACTGGCAGACAGGCACGGGGACTGCGAGGATCAGGCAGTCCTGTTAACATCCATGGTTCGATGTTACTTCAAATATTGTGTTGGAACACTTTACAATGCCTATGCGATGGTTATCGGTGGACCCGGTATGGACACCTCTCATGCAGCCGTGGTAATACCTGTTGCAGGTGGGAAATTAATGATACTGGATCCTGCTGGGAAATATGTGACTGGACTGGACTTGTTCATAACCAAGTGGGTTACGCCTCGCCCTGTGGAAGAAGCGGTAAACGACTATCTACGCTACTGGCAGAGCTCAGGTTATGCTTTTACTCGTGTAGACTACGTGTTTAATGAGGCAACCTACAAGTCGTTCAACAGCCTTTCAGATTTTGTTTCATGGATAAGCAGGTAATCACTCCTAGAATTGTAGCTTGACCCATTTTTACATACAGGATAATTCGAATTCTCCCAAATATTATATATTTGGAGCGATAAGCATTATAGTGTGCTAAGGATTATGCAATATTGGTGCTTAAAAACGTCTTGACTTACATTTAGGAGGATGAGAATATTCGCGTATTCGAAAAACTTATTTAAAACCTTAACCCTTAATACTCCAGCCATGGTTAGGACTATTATACTTGTTCTAACCCTAGCCTTATCCTCAACCCTCTTCCTAAGCCCTCTGAAGTCTTACGCTTCCCCTTTCGAGCTTTCCTACGATGATGGTCGTGCTGACTATGGTTGGAGCGATTTCTATCCTTACGCTGCAGCAGTCAGGTTCACACCGCCCTCAGAGAGCTGGAGGATAACTGCGGTAAGGCTTCACGCCACGTGCTTGCTCAGGGGCCCGGCCCCAGTGTTCTACGTTCAAATCTGGGACGGCGGGTTAAACACCAGGTATTGGTCCGCATATCTCCTCAGCCAAGTCTTTGCGAACAACACGCTGGACTGGTACACCATCCCGCTTCCAAACGTTGTTGTAACCGGGGTTTTCTACGTCGTCATCATCCCAATGTTCACACTGGACGGTGCTCAGCTCTGGATAAGCGTTGACAGCGACCCGCCTTTCTCGAACAATAGCTTCATAGTTGATGCGGGTGAACACATCATACATGCCTCTCTAAACGCAACAAGTAAAAGACCGGGAGACTTCATGATCAGGGTTGTGGGAGAGCCGACGGAGACCCCTCCTGAACTCACGCTTCACTCCGTTAAGGTTGGCGAGGATGAGACCATTCTGACCTTCAAATACCCAGGTGAATTAGCGGGATTCAGAGCCACGCTTCTCAAGCCTGACGGAAGCTTCACGGAGGAGAACATAACCAGGGTCGGCGAAAACCTCATTGTTAAGGTTAGGGATGAGGGCCTGCTTAACATTAATCTCGTAACCCCCAGCCATGAGACTATAGGGATAAGCGTAAGGCTTGAAACAGGCTTAAGAAGCCAATACGATGGACTCTTAGCAAACTACACTGTTCTCAAGCATAGTAATGACGATATGGCTGAGCAAATAGGCTCGTTAACCAGAGAGAAGGAGGAGCTTAGGCTCAGCCTAAACCAGAGCCAAGCCCTGAATAGGCTTCAGAACGATAGGATAGAGAAGCTTCTATCTAACGTTTCCACGCTTAGAGAAGAGTTGGACGAGGCTAGGGATGAGGCCTCAAGCCTAAGAGGCTTAAACACTCTTCTCACCCTAGGGCTAGCCTTGGCGGTAACGGTTTCCTCATTCTTAGGTTTCCTGGAGGCGAGGAGGAGGTGGAGGAGAGAAAAGTAGCCGGAATCCTTCTAATTCTTCTCGCTCTAAGCCTTGAGCTTAACCGTCACGCCATTCTAAGGGTTAACACTCAGACGGAGGATTTCGCGAGCAGGCTTGAAAACTATCTTGGGAAAGCTATTCCCGACAATCTTCTAGCTGAGGAATGTGAATATGTTGTTCCAGACGGCTTCAACTTGTCTTTCGCTGAGAGGCTCTGGAGGGACTTCAGCCTCCATGTTAGCGCGGGCTACACCACTGACGAGCTTAGAAGCGAGGTTGAGAAAATATACGATTCTCCACTCCTTAACGCGACTCTCTCCAACCGTGGAACAATAACGCTGAACCTCAGCAGCATAAGCGTTGATAGAAGCCTCGACGACGGGAGTGTCAGCGTAAAGATACCTGTTGTTTCAAGCATTAGCCTAAACTACACCCGGTACAACTTCACCAAGACAGCGGGCTTCTACGAAGTCTGGAACAAGACGCTGGTTAGAGAATACAGGGTCTGGAGGCGTGAGCCAGGCTGGTACCTCTACAGCTTCGAAGACCTTGAGTCTAACAAGAGTTTCACAGTAGTTTCAAGGATCTGGGGAGAGTCTTCAAGGGTTGAGGAATCCTGGCTTGAAGGCTTAAGGAAGCTGGGAGGAGGAGCGTGGAACGAGCCTGTAAGATACCTGCCTTCCTTCGAGTACACTAAGTGGGGATGTCTGCGGACAAGCGGCCCGGTCATAGCAGTACCCGGGCACTACGAGGATGTTAGAGTCATCGTTCCTCAGCAGAAGGTTAAGTATAGAGTATTGTTCCCAGCCTACGACCCCATAATCATAGAGGGCTGGATCATCCATGTTAATGTTTCTTCAACAAGCCTAAACGTAGGGGAAAGCCTAGAGGTATCATATCTCGCGGAATACTGCTCACCGTGGGGCGGCGGGTCTGAGCCTCTAAACGCCACCCTGATCCTTGAAGCCCCAGACGCTTTCGAGCCTCTAAATGGTGTTGAGAGGAAGCTGGATGACACGCATACTTCAGGGGTCTTCAGGCTTAAGGCGGTTAAACCAGGGACCTACAACATTACCCTGAGGCTTGAAGGCAACGCTGTCTTCGCAAACACCGCCAGCAAGAAGGAAACTTATACTGTTCAAATAACTTCACCGCCAGCCCCGTCGCTAAGCATAGAGATTGTTGAGCGGGACACCTCTGTGCTTAAACACGCTAAACTGGTTTTAAGGCTGAGGAATAACGGTGGTGGCCCCGCTAGAAACATTGTTTTAGAAGCGTCTGGTAGAGATATGGAGGCTGTTAGCAAGAGCCTGGGGAGCATTGAAATAGGAGAATCTAGAGATTTTGAGCTCATCCTTAGGCTTCTTCAACCTGCTTCTCTAGCCAGAATAATTGTCAAGTATAGTGACGACGAGGGCAACCCTTACCTTGTTGGCTTTGAGACGATGGTTTCAACCGAGACATTCTGGGTTCCCGAGCATTTCGAAGAATACACCGTCGTGGTTCCAGAGCACGAGGAGACTCTCAGGGTCTTCGTTCCAGGCTATGAAGCGGCTACTCACATCAGGTTCTACGCTCTCTGGGATGAGAGGATCCTTGGCGAAGCTATTTTCTACGCTGAAAGAGTCCACTCTCCTTTCCCCTATGAAACAAGCCTGAGCATGGGACTAATACCCATCCCTATCCCCGGTTTAGGAGTCGAGCTCAGCATCGATGCAGGCAGACAGGCTTTAACAGAGGCAGGAGTCAATATCATGGTTAAGAGCATAGAGCCATACTACGAGTATCTTGGCATTATAAATGAGGACGATACTCTTACTCTAACCGGTGCCGATAAACAGTTTCTTAGAAGTGGGAACATTTCTTCAGACTATAGGGTTGAGCCCTTGAAGCCGTACTGGGTTAAGCATGGCAGCATAGTGTTGAACGCTACGCAGCTAGCCCTCTACCAGGCAAAGATGGAGGAGGCTAAGAAGGCAAACCCCGACCTGGACTACGAGTACAGGGAGACCGTCGCGGACGTCAGGACAAGGGTTGGAACGGCTGAAGCAGGATACGTTACCCTCGTCTACCGTCCGCTGAAGACCAGTGGAGAGGGGCCTTTAAAGGGGGTGAGGGTGAGGAACTTCGCCGGAATAGGCTTCTATTACAGGGTTGACGTTGAATCAAGTATACTCACTGTTTTCGGGAAGGCTCGCAGCGAGAATGGTTGGAAGCAACTCTACCTCTCCGGAAAGGAGGATGCTGTCCTGCTCTCACCATCCCCAGGAGACGGGTTTGAAAGACTGGTCACAGTAAACCTAACCTATAATGGTAGGCTTGTTGCAGGAGCAAGGTTCACCCTTAAGCCTGAGTCCTCGCCATACTGGAAAGGCTTCTGGGATGGCTTGGCTTCTCAAGCGTGGAAGATAGTGATAAGCGTTGGGCTCATGGTCATCGTCGGGTTCTTTGTGCCGGCTCAGCACGTTGTGACTGCCTCGAGAATCATCTTGGGCGTAGGCGTAGCCATGAACCTACTCGAGGTTGGAACGGATATTCTAAAAGCCTATGAAGCCAGGGATGCGATGAACGCTCTAGCTAATGAAACTTTAGAGAGGGCTATAGAATATCTTGCTAAGGGTGAAGCTGAGCACGCTGAGGAGTGTGTTGAGCTAGCACACAGGCTCAGGGTTGAGGCTGACGCTACGATAAACAATCTTGGGATTAACGTTCTCTCAGAACTCTTCGTCGACGTTACATGGGATGAGGTTAACATAGCCTTCGGATGGAAGGAGCCGCTGGTACTGCCTGGGGAGAACAGGGATTACAAGGTTGGCTACGCGACTGGCAGGGTTGCTGGAGCAGTAGTGCTCTGCATGCTCTACGGAGCATTCTACGCGATGGTTACCAAGATTAAGGCTGAGAGGATAGCTGGCGAACCGTTAAGCGTAAGCCAAGTCCTAAGGCTGATGGCCAGGGGGATCTACAACTGGATAACCCCAGCGATATGGGACGCTGTCGTCCTGATGCGGGGAAAGATAGGAGGATTCACAAGCAGCGTCGTAGACCTGCTTTTAGGAAACAAGTATAGCAGCAGGTTCGGCGAAGCAGTCGGAAGCCTGCTTGAGGATACTAAAGGGGAGTTCCCCAAGGTTGGGGATACCTTAGACGCCTCTTCAGGGATCTCGAAGCATGTCTTGGAGAACGTTCCGAGCAAGGAGAGCTCAAGCAGGATACTCGACGCCATAGGAAGCATTGTTGAAAACTATTCCCCTGAGGAGTTGAAGGAGAAGGGAAAGACGATAGTAAGAAGCATAGTTTCAATGTGGATCAAGGATGGAGATGAAGCGATAGATTCCCTGAACAGCTGGCTAAGCACCAACATGAAGGACATGGATAAGATGGATCCCCTCGAGAGGCTGAAGGTTGTCGAGAAGATTAGGGCTCTCGAGGGCATCCTGCTCAAGATAGATGGAGACGCTGCAAAAGAAGTTGGATTAAGAATAGGAAGTATAGTTGACGGCTATCTCAAAGTCAAGGGCAAATACGACGAAGATACGGCAGAAGCCTTCATTGAACTCGCCTTAAAAAACCCTGATAAGCTGGAGAGCATAGTGGAAGCCTTTAAATGCAGCATTTTCATGGAGACGCACAGCGTCACACTAAAAAGAGGCAGTATGTCCACAATAGTGTTAAGCGAAAGATTCGAGGAAGGAGTCTATATTGTAAGGGTTCACTGGCAGTATGAGGGTACGAGCGGCGTTGCAGAGTTCCCGGTTTCGACCAAGGGCTCAAACGTGATTCAACTACCAATAAGGGAAGCTAATGAAGTATTGGACTTAATCGGCAAGAATATTGATGAGGCAACGGTAAAAGTGACTAAGATCAGCCTGCTCGACTACAGACTTTTCTTCCCGTCAAGCTTCACGATTGGAAGCAAGCAGATAGGACTTGACCTCTTCAACAACAGGATAATGCTGGGCATGAAACCATGCATGTACTCAGCGGAGGCGGACCACATAGAGGAAATAGTCTTAGTCAAGACGACCCTGGAATCCGGAGACACGATGAGCAAGCCTCTCACACTGGTTTTCTACAGCGACGGTAAAGTCTCAACACTAGTTGGCCATCATAAAATTCCCGTACAAGACATCCAGATAGATGCTGTCAATGAGGCGGTGACACTAACCTACGTGAAGGACGGGTCTGTCTGCACACCAGTGTACAGCCTTAAGGCTGGAGACCTTGATTCCGCTATAAACAAAGCGTTCCGCTGGGAGGAGGATGTGGAGGGAAGAGGACACATCGGCCTGAAGGAGAAGCTTCTCGTGCTTCTCGGCTACCAAGCCTACCAAGATTTTAAGGAAGAGATAGGAAGCAAGTATGGGGTCCTCGTAGAGTTCGATAACGGCAGGAAGGCGTACACCGGAGAGGAAAGCATAGCAGTCCATGTGCCAGAGGGGGCACGCAAGATAGAAACGATAGTCGTAGTCTCGATAGAAGAAAAAATACGATTCAACCTTCATGAGATAATGAAGTATTTCGCTCAGGGAGAAGTGAAAGGAGCAGCAACCTCAATAGGACGCGTCAGCGAGCACATCGTGTATCATAAACATCTTCTTGAAATAGAAAACCTGATTATCCAGAAGCTTGGGGAAGAAGGAGTTTCGGAGGAGCAGATTATGGATTTCAAAAACAAGGTGGTTTCAGAGCAGTTGGGAACAGAATCTACCGGACAGAGAGTAACCGACATAGTTTTCAGGGCTCAGGAGGCGATAACCTTGGGTAAGAAGACCTTCAGGGCGGGCGATATTATCATAATAGTGGAGATTAAGGGCACCACTAAAGTGGATTCAAGCGAATTCGAGGAAAGGTTTAGCAACGCAATAGAGAGTCTTAAGGGCTACATTAATTCTGAAGACTATAAAACCGCTAAGTATGGCGTTGCAGTCGCCTTCGGCTTCGACCCGGAAGAGATGCTCTGGAGTTTAGCCTTATCTAACGAGCTGTCCTACCCTGGCAGCATAGGACCTTTTGAGAACCCTCGTATAGAAATATTTACGAGGGAGGAGCTACTTGGAGGGGGTTGAGAAATGGTGAGTAGGGAGCTCCTGGAAAGGATCAGGGATTATCTGAATGAGATGTTTAAGGACAATATAAAGATAATGAACGAGATGTTTAAGGACAATATAAAGAGATGGCCTGGTTTATATCTCTATTACATAGAGGAACGGGGGTTCGGAAACATAAAGTGGTATGTGAGAACAAATTTGATGGATGGCGTTGGGGTCATGGGACTTGTTGATGGAAGAATCGAAGTGGATTCTCACGTCTTGGGGGAAAACTACGAGGAGGCTCTGGAAATAATAACGGCGGACCTCTACCGGCGTAGATTGGAGAGGGCGAGGAGCGAGGAGGAGAAAAAGAAGATCCAGGAGGAGAGGCGTAAGGAGATAAGGGAGGTGCTGGACGACCTGATCGACAAGAGGTGGGATAAATACATTAAGGATAAACGTTTGAGAAGAAGATACGGAAGTATGACCTTTAAAGGTCTCTACTGGGGGGAGGAGGTCGCGAGGAGGATTAGGGAGAAATACGGTATGGACATCGAGTTCAGAGTGGGCCCTAGGGGTAAAACAGGTTACTTTTCCATATTCGACCCCAGCGGCATGAGCGAGGAGCAAATATTCGAGGAGATCGTTAAAAGGATAAGGATGATTTACGATGCGTATGAATCGAACCATAATCGGGGAGAAAAGGTAAAATTCGAAAAAGAGTTTGAGGCAAAATGGAGGCTGGGACGCAGGCGAAGGAGAAGGTGAAGGCTAAGAGGTAGCCTACCGCGCGATTCCAGAGTACTCGTCAAGCTTTTTAAAGAAGATAAGCATAGCCGGTTGAAATAACGATATTTTTGAGAAGGAATACTTTTAAGGGGGAGAATAAGAAAAACATGTTTACGAAGGGTAGTGGAAATGCTCAAGGACGAGTTTGCAAAACTGTTCGACGACGAATACGAGATGCAGTTACTTGAGAACAAAGTGTTAGAATACTGGGAGAAAAACCAGATACCTGAGAAACTTAGAAAGCTAAGATTAGAAAGAAATATAGGGAAACTTGGATACGTTGAAGGACCACCAACATTGAATGGTCGTTCTCACGTGGGGCATACGTGGGGACGGGCGATGAAGGACCTGTGGTACAGGTGGAGGTCGATGCAGGGCTATTACGTGCTTTTCAGGGCAGGCTGGGACACGCAGGGCTTGCCTGTTGAGATCGAAGCTGAGAAGGAGCTCGGCTTCTCCAACAAGAAGGAGGCTCTTGAAAGGCTTGGCGAGGAGAAATTCGTCGCGGAGATTAAGAAGATTCTGAGCAAGTATCATGAGGACTGGAGGAGGGTTGACAGGAGGTTCGGCATGTTCATGGATTATGAGAAAGAGTACTTAACGTACAGGGATGAGTATATTGAGAGGGAGTGGAAGTATCTTGAGAAGGCGTATGAGCAGGGGCTTCTCGGAAAGGGCTACAGGGTTGTAGCATACTGTCCGAGCTGCCAGACTTCTCTGAGCAACGCTGAAGTCGGCCAGGAGTACAGCATGGTTGAAGACCCCTCAGTGTACTTCAAGGTTAGGCTTGAAACCGGGGACTACGTTCTAGTATGGACCACGATGCCCTTCACGATTGTTACTGACGAGCTTCTAGCGGTGAACCCTGAGGCGGAGTACGTGAGGGTCAGGGTTGGTGGCGAGAAATGGATAATGGTTGGAAGCCTTGTTGAAACCCTGATGGGTAAGCTTGGAATATCCGACTACGAGGTTGAGGAAGCCTTCCCCGGGGCTGAGCTGGAGGGCAAGAAGTATGTTTACCCCCTGCTGGAGGAGGTTCCGCACCAGAGGAGGCTTGAGCAGGAAGACGTTAGGATACACAGGATAGTTACAGCAGACTTCGTCGACGTCACCACTGGGACGGGGGTGGTCCACTTGGCGCCTGCGAACGGCGAGGAGGATTTTGAAGTGGCGCAGAGGATGAAAATACCCGTGTTCTCGCCTTTTGACGATGAGGCGAGGTTCACCGAGGAAGCAGGCTTCTTCAAAGGGCTTTTCGCAAGGGACGCTGACCAGGTTGTTCTCGATATTCTGGAAAAGAAGGGTCTCCTAGTTAAGTCTGAGAGAATCGTCCACGAGTACCCCTTGTGCTGGAGGTCTAAGCACAGGCTAATATGGCTAGCTAGAACGGAGTACTTCTACTGGCTCGACAGGATCGTTGACAGGCTTCTGGAGGCAGCTTCTAAAGTGGAGTACTTCTATAATCCTCCGAGGAACAGGTTCCTAGCGTTCATAAAAGAGGGGAAGCCATGGTGCATATCTAGGGAGAGGGTGTGGGGGACGCCGCTTCCAATATTCGTCTGTGAAAAGTGTGGTAGGGAGGAGCTTCTAGCCTCGAGGAGGAAGATTGTTGAGCGTGCAGTAAGCCTTCCAGACGGGGAGAACTTTGAGCTCCATAAGCCGTGGATAGACAAGGTTAAGGTGAGATGCTCATGCGGAGGAGTAATGCATAGGGTTCCCTTCGTGCTGGACACGTGGCACAACAGTGGGGCTGCACCCTATGCAAGCATGACTGACGAGGAGTTTGAACAGTATGTGCCGGTTGAGTTCCTTGTTGAATCAATAGATCAGACAAGAGGATGGGCATTCACGCTGCTCGTTGAAAACGTCATATTGAAGAACAGGGCTGAAGCACCTTACAAGGCGTTCCTGTTCTACGGGCAGGTTCTTGACGAGAAGGGGAACAAGATGAGCAAGAGCCTGGGCAACGTTATAAACACTGAGGACGTTATAACAAGGTATTCCGCAGACCTTTGCAGGTTCTACCTTCTTTGGAAGACGAATCCGCTGGAGAACATTAACTTCAGCTTCAAGGAGATGATGGAGAGACCATTCCAGGTTTTAAACACGTTCTTCAACCTGGGGAAGCTGCTTAAGCAGAACGCGGAGTACGACGGGTTCAGCTATGACGCGTACAGCCTTGAATGGGCCTTGAAGAAAGGAGTTATTAAAGACTCGGAGAAATGGCTTCTCTCATGCCTCCAGAGGCTTGTGGAGAAAGTGACGGAAGGCTTCGGAACCATGAGGATCCACGAGTCTGCGAGAGCATTGGAGAAGTTCATCGTTGAAACGCTTAGTAGACAGTACGTGCCCATGGTTAGGAAGGATCTTTGGAGCGATGCGCCTGAGGACTTTGAGAGGAGAATGACAATATACGCCACCCTCTTCCACGTGTTGAACACTGTTACCAGGCTTATGAATCCTTTGACGCCTTTCCTCGCTGAAGCCATGCATCAGGGGGTTGTTAAAAGGTTCAGTGGGAACACGGCTGAGTCGGTGAACCTTGAACAGTGGCCAACCCCCGACAGGAGCCTTGTGAACGATGAGCTTGAGAAGGATTTTGAAAGGATTGACGAAGTGGTGAGCATGGTTAACTGGGCCAGGATGAAGGCAGGGGTGAAGAGGAGATGGCCTCTTAAGAGAGCAATACTGGTGCTTAGCGAGGAGTATTCGGGGAGCGTTGAGAGAAACATTAGCCTGATGAGGGAGATGCTTAATGTTAAGGAAGTCGTTGTGAAGAGAAGCCTTGAGGAGGCAGGTGTTAGGACAAGAGCTAGGATAAACTACTCCACGGCTGGTCCAAGGTTCAAGGAGAAAATCGGGAAAATAGCCAGCCTCGTCGCAGCAAGGCCTGAGGAAGCATTGAGAAGCATCGGGAAAGACGGGAGGTACATTGTTGAAGCGGACGGAGAAGTCTTCGAGCTGGCCCTTGAGGACCTTGTTTTCGAGCATGAGCCGCCTGGAAACCATGTGATGACGCAGGGTAAACCAGGCTACGCCATACTGGACATTGAGAGAACACCGGAACTCGTCGCGGAAGGATACATGAGGGATGTTGCGAGAAGAATACAGGCGTACAGGAAGGAGCTCGGCCTAAACCCGACTGATGTTTTGAACAGTGTAACGGTCTACGGGGTTGGTGAAGAAGGCTACGAGAGGCTTAAACCATTGCTGGAAGAGCTTGCAGGCCTGGTTAGAGCCAAGAAAGTGGGGGTTGAAAAAGAACCTCCGGCTGACAGGAGCATGTTGAAAGAATACGATATTGAGGGAGAGAAAATCTACGTGAAAATAGTTAAATAGGATAGAAGACTTAAAAACGGTTTTTTCGAAAAGATTTATTTCCACCCTTTTCACGAAGCCTCTCTAGGCTCCGGTGGTGTAGCCCGGTAAGCATAATAAGTGTGCGCCGGCAAGCATACCGGCCTTTCGAAAACCGAGATGAAGACAGCCGGGGGTCCCGGGTTCAAATCCCGGCCGGAGCATTAAAAATACTTGCTTTTATATTCCTATTTTTTAAAAGTTAGAACATGATAACCAGCATATTTGTTTAAATCTGGGAAATGAGAAGTATTCTTGTTGAAGATAGGTAGGTGTGGGTTTAACTGCGAAAAATGTCCTTATTTTAAGAAGCCTTGCATTGGC
>JAFNIX010000043.1 GCA_017601225.1 Candidatus Brockarchaeota archaeon
TACTCCAGTAAGTATTGAAGCGGGGTCTAGAACATAGGCTTTAACTGCATTATTACTCATAACTATCTCTTCTCGGCTTTCGAGAATCTTTCTCAAACGCGTTTATAAACTTTTCTAAGAGATTAGCTTACATGTTTCAAGGCTCAGCCACAGATATCTATAAGCTTCTGAATACAGGATAATGCCGCTAGATAGCTTGTCCTAGGGTTATCCGGATGCGGGATGTTCTCAACCTGTATCCTGAGATTGGAAACCTTGGATTCAACATCTATCTCATGCATTATCTCTTTCCTAGTTGGGTCCGCTATTATTCTAACTAGAACCCCCGACTTAGAGTATAAGGCTAATGCTGCCGCCACATTCACGCTTCTGGGGAAAAGCATTAAAGCGTCCTCCACGGGGCCCTCGTAAACCAGCGTCGGCTCCCTGATTTTATCCAGTTCAATCCCTCTCTCCTTGAAATAGTTGGAATACGCTAATGCTTCAGGAGGCTTCCTCGTGGTTAAAACCACCCTGTCTACGCCAACTAGGCTTATGGCTTGGACAGCATCCAGCCCAGCGATTGCTCCTGCCGGAACATGTATCCTGCTAGCATTTTCCTCATATATTTTCCTTGTCTCCGGGAAAAGGAGTCCTCCTATGCTCATCACAAGAACCTCTTTCCCGGCTTCAACAATGGGTTTAAGGTATTGTAGAACAGCCTCGTCGCTAGCCGCCTCGACGATAACCTCAAGCCTCCTGTCTTTCAACATCTCCTCTATCCCGTCCAGAACCTTCGGCTTGTTCCTAAGCTTCTCAACCAGCTTCAACGCAGCCTCTTTACGTGTATCATAGACGTAAACCAGTTTCGCGTTAATCTTACCCTCGTCTACTGCCCTAGCTATGAGGGAGCCTATGGCGCCACATCCTATCAAGCCTATCCTCTTCATTTCTCCACCCTCGTGACTTCGAGAGATATGTCTACAGCCTTCGCTGAGTGAGTCAGCTCTCCTGAGCTTATTATATCCGGGCCGGCTTCCACGTACTCTTCAAGGTTTTCAAGCTTCACTCCACCGGAGACCTCTACTAGAACCCTGTTTCTCAACCCTTTCTCCCTAAGCATTTCAATCGTCCTTCTTGCTCTTTCAGGAGTGCAATTGTCAAGCATGATTATATCTGCACCGGCTTCAGCGGCTTCCACAGCATCCTCAGCCTCAGCCACCTCGACCTCTACCTTCTTGCTGAAGCTCGCCAGCTCCCTCGCCTTCTTAACTGCTTCACCAACCGAGTTGAAATACTTTAAATGGTTCTCTTTTATGAGAACCATATCTGATAAGTTCAGTCTATGAGTGTCCCCGCCCGCGGCTGCAATGGCCTTCTTCTCGAAATACTGGAAGCCGGGTTTAACCTTTCTAGTTGCAGCTATCTTCACGTTCGGATTTATTCTTCTCGCTTTTTCAACAAAGGCTCTGGTTAGTGTTGCCACTCCGAAGGCTTGTGAGAGAATGTTCAACAATAGTCTTTCAATCTCCATGAGCTTACGCATATTGCCTTTAATCCACATTATTTGATCCCATTTTCCGAATTCCTCGCCGCTCTTCTTCAAAACCCTAACCGTGAAACCCATCTTCTCAAGTATCAGGGCAAGATCCTCGCAGCAGGCTGCAACACCCTCCTCCTTAGCTATTACAACCGCTTCGCACGTTACCTCTGGAGGTATGATTTCAGAGGTCACGTCCCAGTATGGAACATCCTCGGAGAGCCACTCGATAAATTTTCTGAAAATTACCTCCTCGACCAAGGTGTCTCAACCCCCAGAAGAGCAAAGCTTCTTTCAAGAACTCTCCTAGCCTTCTCAGCAAGCTTCTCATCGATCTTCACAACGGTCTCGCCGTTAACGAGGCTCCTGTATACTTTTTCAAGCGTTATCTTCTTCATGTTGGAGCATATGGTGTCTTTACTGATAGGGTAAGCCTCCTTGCCGGAATAAAGCTTTGAGATTCTGTGAACCACCCCGTTCTCAGTGCCTATTATAAAACGCTTTGCATCAATCTCTCCCACTGCTCTTATTATTTGGCTCGTGCTGCCAACGAAATCCGCTAGCCTCCTTGTTTCAGGCGGGCATTCTGGATGCACAAGCACCTTCGCATCCGGCATCTTTTCCTTAACCGACAATATTTTACCCGGTGTGATCCCTATGTGAACCGGGCAGTAGCTGTTTAGAGGAACAGCTATAACCTCCTTTCCCGTGGTTTCAGCAACATAGGACGCTAGATTCCTATCCGGTCCGAAAAGGATTTTCTCAGCATCAAGCATGGAAACCAGTTTGGAGGCACTGCTGCTGGTAACCACGTAGTCCGCCATGGACTTTACTTCGACGAAGGAATTCACGTAAACTACTAGGGGGGCATTCGGGTTTTTCCTACGGTATTCGTCAACCACAGGCGGGTCGAGCTGCCACGCCATGGGGCAGATGGAGCTCGGCTCAGGCGTTAATACTTTCTTACCGGGGTTTAGCACAGCTGCCTGCTCAACCATGAAGTCTACGCCTGCGAAAACTATCGTTTCAGCACCGGTCTCCATAGCCTTGATGGAGAGTTCTAGGCTGTCGCCGACGAAATCGGCAACGTCCTGCACCTCGGGCCTCTGATAATTGTGGGCTAGTATTGCGGCCCTCATGTCTCTCGCCTTTTCACGTATTTTACGGCTAAGGTCTTCCATCAGCTTCTCTTGAAGCCTTAAGCCCCCTTATTTAAGGGGTTCTATTCAGGCAATAATTGCATAAATGCTTCGTTAAGAGGCAAAATAGAGCTGCAACATTTTTAAGCCGTTGAAAACAATAAATAGCCCTCTAATACACTACTGAAACAGTTGAACATAGTGCTAGCTCCAGCGAGGTTCGAGCGTGGTCTTCTTAAGGAGTGCTTGAGAACGGTCAATCGCATCGGAGTTGAGGTTACGCGCGTCAAGCGTCTCGAAGAGCTTGAGAAGCTTAACGAGGGTCTTCTCCTCATCTTGGGTGAGGATAAGGATGTTTTGAAAGCGTTGCACCACGTGAAATCGAAGGATGTGCTCATCCTAGGGGTTAGTAAGACTGAGAATAACAGTTTCCTGATGGAGACGACTCTGGAGAGGCTTGGCGACGCTTTAAGGGCTTTTCTAAGAAAAGAGTTTAGCGTAGAGTATTCTTCAAGGCTTAAGGCTGTGGTGGATGATGCTGAAACACCTTGCGCGCTTAACGAGCTGGCAATCTTCCCGAGGAAAAGCGCCACAATACTTGAATACAGTCTTTACGTTGATGGCGAGTTCGTCTGGAGGGATATTGGCGACGGCCTAATAGTTTCTACACCCATAGGTTCAACCGCGTATGCTCTTTCAACAGGAGGACCAATAATTCATCCGCAAGCCAAGGTGGTGAGCATAGTCCCGGTTAACTCTTTAAACCTTACTAGACGACCCCTAGTGACCCCTCTTGAAAGCCTTATAGAAATCCGAGACATAGTCAGCAACTCCGCCTGTGAAGTCATTGTTGATGGTGGATACAGGATGAGGGTGACCGAGAAGATTCTCGTCAAGAGGGGTGAGGACGCTGGTTTCGTAAGGCTCAGCGAAGCGCTTCTTGCAAGAAGGCTTGAGAAGAAGGCTAGGATGTCTCTCGACATAAGCAGTCTACCTCCCAGCGCTAAACTTATTTTGAAGGTTCTCGAATACGAGGGGGCTTTAACCCAGAAAGACATTGTTAAGAAGACAATGCTCCCAGCCAGGACTGTGCGACATGCTCTCGCAATACTTGTTGGAAACAATTTCGTCAAGAAAAGGCCTTTAATAAGGGATCCGAGGCAGGATCTCTACTATATTGAGTCCAAATGAGTCGCATACGCTAAGTTTTTTTAAGAGCATGGTTTTAGGAAGGCCTATGGGAAGCGAGATAAGGGTTACTGACTCGGCAAGATCGCATAGGGTTGAGCTTCTTCTGGATGAGCTGGGAGGGTCGCCAGTCAGCTGGCTCATAATCAACGATCTTGAAGTAAAGGTTGGGAAAACCTTCCTGAAAATGGGCGGGGTAGGTGGGGTTGGGACGCTCGAGGAACACAGGATGAAAGGATACTCTAGAAAGGTCATGGAATTTTCAATCGAATACATGGTTAGAAACAGCTATGATGTTTCAATGCTCTTCGGCATACCTGATTACTATATTAGATGGGGATATGTTTCAACGCTTCCCAATTGCAAAATAACCATGCCTTTAAGAAATGCGGAGAGGGCTAGACCCGGGCTTAAACCCCGCCCGATGGTGAAGGAGGATGCTGAAGCTGTCCTAGATGTTTACGAGTCATCTAACGAGCATAGGACAGGTCCTCTGAAGAGGTACAGGGGTGAATGGTTCAGATTTAGAAAGGGAAGCTGGTGGGGAATACCTGCTGACGGAACCGTCTTCGAAGACGGGTCTGGGAGAATAGTTGCCTACTGCGCTGCCGACCGTTGGCCAAGGGTGATGAGGATAACTGAGGTAGGTGCTTTAGACCCTGCCCTGTATGAGCATGTGCTCCGCTATGCCTGTGAAACCGCTCTTCAGAAGAAGGCTACTGAGCTTGAAATATACGTCCCGTTTGACCATCCTTTCGCCGAGCTCTGTAAAAGCCTCGGCTGCACGGTTAGCATCGATTATCCGTATGCTTCCGACGGCATGGGTAGAATCATTAATCTTAAGCCGACTTTCGAGAAGCTTGTTCCAGTGTTTGAGGATCGTTTGGAAAAAGCCTGTGTGAAAGAACTGCCTTCGCAAATATCTTTTAAAACCGACATCGGCATTGTTACACTTGAGGTTTCCGACTCTGTGTCTCTTTCAGAGACCGTGTCGGCTAACTGGATTGAGCTCCCACAATGGGCATTGATGCAACTCATCCTCGGGTACCGACATCCGAAAAGCATCCTAGTGGATCAGGCCGTGAAGTATGAGGGGAGGGTTGAAAAAGCATTAGAAGCATTGTTTCCACAGGGAAATCCCCACATCTGGCACTCAGACTGGTTTTAACACGCGTTTTACATTACTGGTTCTCCCTACTGCCCGTAAGCCCTTCTATAGAAATCGTCGAGTATCCTAGGAATATTCCCATCTTCTTTAACTTTCTTTATCGCATCCGCTATGAAATCAATCAGTCTCTCAACCAGGATTCTTCCCTTCTCCTTAGTTGCAAGCCTAGGGTCACCGAGATACAGTTGGACTGCGTAAGCCTGCCAGTCGACGGGTGTTTCTATTCCCGGAAGATTAGTCCCTCCTGTCTTCGCCTCCTGCTTGACATTCTCCATTTTAATCAGGTTTTCAAACAAGTATAGCCCCATGCTGGTTTCGCGCTCGCAAGCATGCCCAGTTACCTTGCTTTCACATATTTTCTCAGCAATCTCCTCTATCGAGAACCATGGCTCGACAAGTACGTAAATAACATAGTCTTTCTTCTTATGCAGGCTTTCCCTTAGGAAGACTCTTAGAAGACTATTGTTCCCCCCATGGCCATTGACGATAAGGATTTTTTTAAAACCGTTTCTCGCAACCTCGTCACATATTTCTTCAAGAATGGTAAGTATTGTTCTCGCGCTTAACGATATGGTTCCTGGGAAATGCCGGTTCTCAGGCACATACACATAGTATAGTGTTGGCAACACTACTGCAGGCTCCTTTTCAGCAGCCATCCTAGTTATCTCACGGATAGTTATGGAGTCTGTTCCAGTCGGCATGTGGGGTCCATGTATCTCGATCGAGCCCACTGGAAGAACTGCAACAAGATTTTTCTCAGCTGCCTCCTTTATATCAGGGCTTGTTAAACATTCCCAAAGCATTTCTAACCGTTTTCTTTAAACAGTTGCAAAGCTTATAACTTTTTCTCTGTGAGTCATTAAATACTTCTTCCCTTTTTAGAAGCTTACGACAGATTATACGACATTATTTTTAGATAGGTTGCAGATGAGGTTGATACTTCAAGCAACCTTCTAAAGGATACTGTTGCTAGTTCCATCCCAATGGTATATTTAAGAACATCTGTCTGAAGTCCACGCTAGATCGTTAAAATTGGGATAAGAAGTAGGCTAATTAATACAGCTGCAGAATCAACGAATAGAAAAAGGATGGGGAATTCCATAGCTCTGGAATAAACCCAGGCGTATTTTTCTCTAGATGGTTTATAAGTTTCTCCATAGGATGTATATTTCTAGTCTTCAATATATATGCGTAATGTCTTTTCAACAGTATTTTTACCCGGTTAAATTATAAATGGTAGTGTTCTAGGGCACTATAATTCTAACTAAAAGTTTATCACTAATGTATAAGGTGTTTTAAAGGGTTTGAATAATATCGTTATAGGGACATCGGGCTGGAGCTACAGGGATTGGCTTAACGTTTTCTACACGAGTAGTGAGAAGATGTTCCAACAATATGCTAATATTTTTAAAACGGTTGAAATAGATTCAACCTTCTACAAGCAGCCTGCCCCGGGCTTCATACGTACTATTGCTAGGTCCTCGCCGAAAGACTTCATGTTCTCCCTTAAGGTTCCTAAAACAGTGACCCACGTTAAACTAATGGATCTGGAGAAGGGTGCCATTAGGGATTTAAAGCTCTTCCTAAGCGTGCTTACCCCCCTCAAGGAAGAAGGGAAACTTGGGCCCCTCCTCTTCCAGCTTCCGCCAAAGCCTGCTGAAGCCTTCAAAGGTTTCAACGAGTTTTTGGAGAGTCTTCCAGAGGGTTACGACTTTGCCGTTGAGTTTAGGCATCCGACTTGGATGAAGGAAGATGCTTTCAGAATTCTCTCGGAGAATAATGTGGGGTACTGTATTGTCGACGAGCCTCTTCTGCCAGCATTGTTGAAAGTTACTGGTGAGTTCTCCTACGTAAGGTTCCACGGCAGAGGGGTAAGACCCTGGTACTATTATGATTACAGGGTTGAGGAGCTTGAGGAGTGGAAGGGGAGATTGGCGGAGCTTTCCTCCAAGGCTAAGAAGGTATACGTTTACTTTAACAATCACTTCAGAGGCTACGCGGTTAAGAATGCTCTTCAAATGATGAAGATTGTTGGCGCTGCCGAGAAGCCGCAGGAGGAGGCTTTGAACAAGATCCTCAGCTATTTCCGGGAAGAGGGCTTAAGGAAGACGGTTAGTAGGGTTGAAGCAGTGCTTTCCTCCGGTGAAAAAGATGTCGAGAAACTGGTCTCCGCCTTCCTTGAAGGTGGTAGGCTAGAGAGGGCGAGGGAACTGGTTGGGAAAGTGATTATTGAGAAAGCTGGTGGAGAGACGGTTGAAGCTAAGGTTAAGGAATACGTTGTTATCATAAGTATTCCTGATAGGCGGCTGACGCATGACTGTGAGGACTGGGTTAAAAGAATTGGTCAAAAACAGTTTTGCAAGCATGTTGCAGCGCTTTTCTTAGCGTTAAACCCTAAGGAGTCTTTGCGAATACTTACTTTGATTTGCAGAAACCTGGATGACTGGGTTTTTGAAGCAGGTAAGGCTTAACCGTTTATCCCTCTCAACTACGGCATAAGTTTAGATAGTAATTTTCAGTTTTTCTAGGAAATTGTTTCGCCAATTGTTAGCCTTAAACTATATTAGGATGTTCTATTATAATTTTCTGGGTGTTGAAGATGGATGTAATGGAGGCGATTAAAACTAGGAGGAGCATAAGGAAGTACAAGTCGACTCCCGTGGAGGATGAGAAGATAATGGAGTGTCTTGAAGCAGCTAGATGGGCCCCCTCAGCCAACAATTCTCAACCATGGGAGTTCTTGGTGGTTAAGAACCCGGAGACCAGGAGGAAGCTGGCGGAGATACATAGGTATGGAAGATTCATGGCTGAGAGCCCTGTCGTAGTGGTTTTCATAGCTGACCCCGAGAGGAGCAGCAACTGGTATCACGGGGATGTTGCGGTTTCCGTGCAAAACTTCCTTCTTGCCGCCCACTCTCTGGGGCTTGGGACATGCTGGATGGGCGTGTTGAACACTCCTTTCGAAGAGCCCATAAAGAAACTGCTTGGAATACCCGATGGACTTAGAGTCCTATGTACTGTTTCGGTCGGATATCCTGATGAGAAGCCTAGTAGAAGCAGAAGACCGCTTGAAGAAGTGACGCATTGGGAAAAATATGGGTTAAAATCAAAATAACCATGTGCTAGTCGAGTTTTATATTTCATGATTGATCAACTTTACGCCGCTTTGATTTTTACGAATATTTCGCACAGCTCTAGTAGAATCTACCTTAGCAGTTATCTTAATAAGATTTATTAATGTCCTATTCTTGGGAAGGCCAAATGTACGTTGCAGTTAGAGATTTCACAGTAATATGGGTGGGTTACAATGATCTTATTGAAGGGCTAAAGGATTTGGGTTTAGACAGGTATGAAATGTACGTCAACAAAACATTGACTCAAGACACGTATGAAGATATGGGTCACTTGGTGAAGCTAGGTTTTAACCTGAGAAACGCGAATGAAAGGAAAGAATTTCTGAAATTTTCTAAAAATATGGGTGTAAAACCATGCACTATATTGTTGGAAAACGATTTTTCAAGTGAAAATCTAGAGGAGGAGCTTGATTACATTAAGAAGGCGACGCAACTTGCGGATGCAATCGGGGTTGAAGTGATACGGATAAACTCTCACATGCAAATAAGGGAAGAGAAACCGGTAGAAGAGTATGCTAGGCATTTTGTTGAAATAATGAGGCACCTTTTAAAAGAAACAAAGGATAGCAGCGTAGCTTATGCCGTTGAAAATCACGGTTATGTCAGCAACGATGAACGTTTTCTAGATTACGCTTTTAAAGAGATAAATGATGAAAGAGTAGGCTTAACCTTAGATACTGGGAACTTCTATTGGTATGGTTATCCATTGAGCAAGGTCCACGAGCTCATAGAAAAGTATGCTAAACTAGTTAAACATACTCATCTTAAAAGTTTAAAGTATCCTGCGGCTCGTAGGGAAAAGCAGAGGCACCCCGGGGAAGATTTTCCACAGGTTGCAGTGCCTCTGTATGAAGGAGATATTGATTTTAAAAGAATCGTTCAGGTTTTGAGAAAAGCAGGGTATACTGGTGATTTAACCATTGAAGACGAGTCTCTAGGAAAATATGGCAGGGAAGAAAGAAAAGCGGTGTTGAAAAAGGACGTAGAATTTATCAAGAAGCTGATATCTGAAACTTAAATTAAGTTAGGTAGTAAGGTATTATGTGCTGATTTCAATATTTGCGATGATTCGTTAGTTAGCTGGGTTTTTCTAAAGTATTCTTCAGTATTTAGATTTTGGATGAGTATTGTGGCCTACAATCTTCACCGTACTGCCACACTCCTTCAACGTAGCTTTCCTCAGTGCCCAGCAGCTTCCTACGACTCCAAGAGCCATGGAAGACGGATGTATTGATGCATTCTCGATGTGAAGGTCTAGAGCTGTTATACCTCCAAGGCCTTGGACACCTATGTCAAGGCTGTTAACCATTCTTAAAAGATCCTCCTCCATTTCTGCAATAATACTGTTTTCATGCCTCTGGCCAAGAGGCCTTAAGTATATTGCCCTCTTAGCTAGCTCAAGAGCTATTTCTGAAAAAGGAGCAATTCCCACACCCAAGATTATCGGAGGGCATGGTCTAGCTCCTGCTTTCGCAACATTCTCAAGCACTGTCTGAAAAATCTCTTTTCTTCCAGCAGTGGGTGGCAAGACTTTTAAGCTTGAAACAGTTTCAGAGCCTCCACCTTTAGCTATCACCGTTATCTCCAATTTTTCTCCACCTGGTTCCCAGATAATCCACGGGATGAATCTGCCAGTATTGTTTCCAGAGTTCCTACCTGAAGGGAAATCTATCACATTAGGTCTCAAGGGCACTTCTTCACTCGCCTCTTTAACAGCATCGATGATTATTTTCTGCAACTCCACTTCCCTCCATTTCCCCCTCTTAACGTAAAAGGTTAGAATCCCGGTGTCTTGGCATATTGGCCTACGCTCTTTCTCAGCGACTCTGATATTCTCCAAAAGGATCTCTAGGATTTTTCTAGGAAGCTCCCTATCCTCGTTTTCATATACTCTTCTTAAAGCGTTTTTAACATCCTCTGGGAGAGATGTTTCGCAAACCCTTATTGCTTCAACTAGGTTTCTCTTAAGCTCTGAAATATCCATGTGTTAAACCTCCTTCAAAAGTATTGAGAGGTTCCTATCGACTCTTTCCCTCAGAGAATCGTAGATATCATTTCCAGAACTATCTATTGCAACAATTATCGGCCCTAAATCCTTAACCTTTAGATGCCACATTGCTTCAGGTATGCCGAGTTCTTCAAGCCAGTACACACCGAGGATGCTTTCAACCTTCTTAGCTAAGAGTGCTGCAGCCCCGCCTGGAAGTATGCCGTAGAAAGCTTTAAACTCTCTACATGCCTCCTTGGTTTTCTCTCCCATCCCGCCTTTTCCGATAACACCCGCTACACCAGTCTCCCTTATGAAACCATATTCCCCAGACTCCATCCTGAAGCTTGTTGTTGGTCCAAGCGAAACCATTTCCCATTGAGAGTTTTTCCTCCTGACTATTGGTCCGGCATGATACTCTATTAACCCCTCCAAGGAGAAAGGCAATTTCCCCCTACTCTTACTCTCAAGTATCAGGCGTTGAGTCCTATCTCTACATGTAAAAACTTCCCCACTGACATACAGAATGTCTCCAGCCCTGAGCCTAGTGACTTCTTCTCTTCTAAGAGGGGTTTCAAGCTTCTGTTCTCTGGTCAACGTGAATACCTCTTGCACACATCGATTTAACCTTTTGAGTCAGTATGC
>JAFNIX010000044.1 GCA_017601225.1 Candidatus Brockarchaeota archaeon
GCATTCAAACACCCATACTTTCTGAACAGCCAGGCTCTAAAAGCCTCCCTCATAACTTCGCTGTAATCCGTGGCGTAACCCTCCATAGCGCTTTCCTTAACCCATTCACCCGCATGGCCCGCGCAAGGATGGATTCCAATAACCCTTAAACCCGTGTCTGTGGTTCTCAGGTGGCGTATGAGAAGGGTTAAGAAGTTTGAGCAGTCTTGGAGCCATTTTTTCGAAGCGTACGATTGGGTTTCAGCCCTCCCATCACTATATATTTCAAGCTCTCCAGGGTTTCTCTGCCGCCACCACGAGTTTTCTGGGCCCAGCATTTCTAAACTCACCCTCAGTAACACGTAAGCCTCAGGGTCCGCGTCTAACAGCCTTTTGAGCTGTTTATCAAGCTTGGAGAAATCGTATGTGTAGCCTTCCTCCTGTGTATTGAAAGAGATTGATAATGCTTTCTTCCTATCCTTGACGTCTTTTACAAAGCCTTCACCTTCCAATAAGTCGACAAAATCCCCAATGTTGACTCCGAAGGTTTTAAGATGAACGCCTGCTCCAGCAAAACCCTTCACCGACTCCTCTTCAATCCAGTCACCTTCAGCAGGAGGGGAGCGAATCCAATGAAGCATCGGAAAGACGGGTTTACCATCTAGGAGAAGGGTTGGTCCGCCTCTCAAAATCTTCACTTCAGCCTTAACCATATTGCAAACGAAGGATGCGTAGATTTTATTTAAGATTTACGCATGACTCGTAGAAAGTTTAAAAACAATGGTAAACAATCTTAATGCAGCTACGTGTGCTTAGGGAGAGAAGCTAAAACCCGTCTTATCATAAACTTTAACAGAACCCTTAATAATGCCGAGTGTAAAGAGGCATATTGCCTAGTAGGGTAGCATCCACATGGCTTTCAAACCTATTGTGAGGGCGATCAACATGGCGGTTGCTGAACCATATCCTATGAATACGCCAGCGTAGAAGGGCCACTTATACTTGTCAACATTTTCCTTCCCAAATCTTGAACACACGGCTCTGTAGACAATATATCCGATTAAAGCAGTTATAGCATAGGGGGGCAGTACGCTTCCCCCCACAACGAAGGCTACAGGAGAGAAAGACAGGCGAGCCACTTTAGTAATCACATAGGCTAGAGTCATGATGACAAATGACCCTTCTAAAAGTGGCGGCGTACCAGGGTTTATTATTGCTGACTTCAAAACAGTAACTGACCGTGTGATCCATAACGCACTTTGAATAACACCTACAGGCCAGTTTATCGCAGCCCAAGGATAGACTTGGGAGGGTATCGGGCTGAAAGACCATATTACATTAGTGTATATGAAGCTCATGATTAAGGACAAGGGGATAGCGATCATCACCGCCGCCTTAACCACGTCTTTAATAGAGAGCCCGACGTATCTTGCCGTGTAGAAATGGCCAACCCATGTTTCAGCCGAAGGATAAACCCCTACTGTAGAAGGCAAGGGTAGGAACCAGACGCCTACTCCCAGATTGCTGTAAACAGGTATATTGTCAGCCGTTAAAGTTGCTACATATATCATCTCCCTCATCGGTAGGGCTGCAACAGGGTATCCTACTTCGCCGAGGGCCCTAGCGTTTATAAGCGCGGTGACAAAGGGCCAAACCACTATTAGGAAGGCAAGTGGCAGTATTGGGAAATCGGGGAGAAGCCAGTGTGAAAGAAAAACCCATATTAATGAACATACAGCATACATTAGTATAAGGTACCAGAATGATGAGCCTCTTGAGCCGCCGATTCTTTTAAGTGAAGATAATGCTTTCACCACTGATTTCCTAGCATCTATAAATTGCGTTACCGCGATGGCGAACGAGAAGCCGATCATAACGCTCGCCCAAGTATGCAGGAAGGAACGCTGATAGGTTAAGGCTAAGCTGAAACCCGATGTCCATTCAGGTAGGAAATCGCTCTTAAAATACGTAATCCCGATCACGTTGCCAATGATCCATATGGTTATAGAGCCGATTATCATGCAGAGTACTGATTTTCCAGGTATGATGAACCCGTTGAAGAACGTGAAGGGGTCAGTAGCTACACCTATGAGAGCACCCGGCAGGAGATGCTCGATGCGGGATGTAAAATCTGCGAAAGGTACTGGAATAGCACTCACCGGAACACCTATTACTGGACCAAGTATATAAGGCCCGTAGACAATCAGCGAGTATGAGAATGTAATTATAAACCCGATTAGCATGAACCTGGTTTTTCTAGGCTCTCTTTCTCCAAGCGTTATGGCTGTTTCAGCTTCAGCTTTAGCGAGCGGGAACATAAGGTTCTCCTCAACCACGTATGTCTGGTATGCGATGTAGCCGAGAAGAAGCTGTATGGGCAAATATAGTGCGACTGAAGTAAGCAGCGCTATAGCCATCGGCAAAACCCAATCGGCGTGGAGAAGAGTCCTTATTGCTTGACTACGTATAAGCGGGTTCTCCGGAACCCACCAGGATGGAATGAACTTGGTGATGCCGAACATATAAGCCTCCGGGCTTCCGGCAAAATAAGCCCGGTTAATGAAGGTTGCGAAAAAGGGAACATAGGCAGCAATTCCGATGCCGATGTTTATGAGTATTATCTCCTGCGGAGTAAGGGGGCTTCTTCCGAAATACTTTGTTATGAAAATGAAGAGCAGGATAGTTGTGAAACCTAAGCCAGCAGCCTGACCACCAACCAGCTGCATCCATATCGTGACCGGCATGAGTATGGTGGCGGCGAAAGCAATAGCCAACATGGAGCGAAAAGTTAACCCGGATTTTTCACTTTCCATCATCGAAACATCTCCTTCCCAACCTTTAGAAACTTGTTTCTCTCATCGCTGGCTAAAGATTTCCAGACGAGCATTGTTTTTCTAACCGTATCGACGACTCTTAAATGACTGCCCACCCATAGGACCCGGGGGCCGGAAATGAGGTTTGCAGTCAACGTAACAACATAGCGGTTTTTAATACGTGACGCTTTGAAAACCATTTCTTCAGTTAGACCGCTTTCGTAAGGTCTTAATCTGATTATGGCCCTACTTAGATAAACATTTTTCCCTTCCTCAGTCTTTTTCTCATTCGTAAGCTTTTCAACCATGAAGCTAGTCGCTTCACTTCCGTAGGATTTCAGATATTCCGTGATGAACGCAACCATTCCAACAGCCTCCTCTTCCGTCTCCATCGCTACAGGAAGGGGTATATCCCAAGTATTACCCTTAGGCTTTGTTGGAGGACGCCAAACTCGCTCCAAGGAGGGGGTTACGAACTTGGAAACTTTACGGAGCGGATAGATAGATGAGGATACTATTATCAGTATTGAAGACAGGAGCACTAGAATAACTGAGGTGGAAGCGTAGTTTGCAAATACGTTTGAAAAGTTGCCGAGAATGGAGCTGAAAATGTAGCCTAGCGGTGCACTCATCAAAGCATATGCTACGCACTCCCCTAAGAACATTCCCACAACATTCATAGGGTTCAAACCAACTACTGAATAGATGTATATTTCTCTCATCCTCTCGTAAACGGCTCCTGTCATCGTAGTCAATAATACTAGTGCACATATAGCCATTGGAATAAGAGAGAATTGCCAGTTTGACACGTCGAACATTCTTTCAGAAGTATATCTGAAACTTCTAGTTGAGCCAGCATTTTCAACCGCGAAAACATAGTGTGAAGCCAAACCAAGGTATTTAGCGATATTCTCTGCCAAAAGGGGAACAGAAGACGAGTCTCTACAGCCCACTGCTACAGAGTATGTTATTCCTCCCAAGTCAATCGCAAACCTATAGGGAATGAAGATTATGCCCCAGTAAACTCTAGCCCTAGGCGGAATATTATCTAAAGGATCGAAGGGAGCTATAGGATTCCCATCAATATCAGTAATGTTGCTCAAGCGTCGCTGGTCTATGATGCCCAGTACTTTCAGTTCAACACCATAAAAAACAACTGTTTCACCTGGGACAATCTGTAATTCCTTAGCGATATCCTCGGTAATATAGCAAACATTTCTATCCTCTTCTGAAAACCATGGTCTTAAGGCGGCAACACCATTGAACTCTTGCATTATAATGTCCTGAAGATGTAGAATATCCTTCTCTTCAGGTGCAAAGCCGAAGACTCCTGCTATAATTATCTGCTTTCCCTGATTGTTATAAAGATAGCTTCCCCCAGTACCTACAGGGATGGTTGCTCTCAACGCAACAGTAGCATCCTTTGCCATGCTACTTGCGATAGAGCCGACCATTGGGTTGAGGGGGGCGAAAAACTCAGTACCGGTAATAAGTACTCCCTGATACCTTGCTCTGAAATCACCTGAAGCCTCGACAGGGAGCCTCACTGTTATTTGAATGGGACTGATGGAAATAAAGCTTGCAGAAGCAAAAGTTATAATCGCCAAGCTGGAGAGGATAAGAATAGTGCGAAACTTCCTTTTCCGCATGTTTTCAACAGCCAGCGAGAAAGATAGCAGAACTGAACCTAGAACATCCGCCTGAACGAAAGAAACGCCTATGAGTTTTCTTCTTATTTCTCTAAGTATTCCAGCTATTTCGTTCGACATGAAAATAAGAATAAGCGCTATTAATGACAGACATATGAAACCCAGTGCGGAAACCATTGAGAAAGGAGTAATTCTGAAACCTGGATGAATCAAAAACAACATTATCATTAGCATGGTGAAAACCAGTATTATAGTTAGGACTCGTTTATTTCCCTTGGCTGAGAAAACAAGTCGTTCGAACAGGAAAGAGAAGGGCACAATTAGGAGGAAGAAGAAGACTGCTGTGACTGATGAATCCATGAGTATATTCTTAGTTTCAGAATAGGCGATTTGAATATAGTACCAAGATTTTAAGAGGGAAAGGTAATAGTCGCCATACTTATTCGCCTTTTTTAATTCATAGGCAGCCTCTAATTCCTTAAGACTCCGACTATAAAGTTCGTCGATATAGGTGCCTCTTCCCCCTCCCGTCAGCTGTACCTTGGTCAAATCGCTGATTCTATTCTCAACCAGGCTTATGAGATCGCGTGAAAAATGCAATGGAGTCGGGACGATGTTCAAATATTTTTCTGAAACTTTAATTCCCTCCCCACCATCTGCCAATATGCCTAACGCGGTCTGCTCAGTCATGAAAAGTATTTTTATCCGGGTGTTTGGAGGTACGAAAACTATGGCCTCATAGCCCGAAGTCGGATCTCCGAGTATAATGTTCTCACTACTTTCAAACGATGGAGGAGCAGACATTATGTAGCCGAATTGCTTTAATTCAACATCACTCTCGTCAAGAACCCGGATATAAGCCCCCATTCTTGGGGTTAGAAGAGTCCTTGGGTCAAACAAGTCATGTAAAGCTATTGTGCATGCTCTGAACATACTAAGGTTTACGATCTTGTCTCCACTACCATCAATAAGAGGCTCATCATAAGTTAGGAACCTGAAACCATATGGCCATAGATACCCCCCGTATACGCCCATGTCTGGAGCATATTCTATATCCCCGGTTGTTTTTTTCACAAGATATGGTAAGATCTCGTATTCAGCGAGGGGGGCTGCCCAGCCTAAGCTTGGCAACATGCCTTTTGAAATAAAGGTACCGTCATCCATATTTGCGAATTGTATCCAGGAATGACCATACACGTCAGGCCTGTTTGTGATGCGTATAGATAGCATAATATCATACTCATTCCCCTCCATATTGGTCCAGTTATATTCATACCAATTCCTTGTTATGTTCCAAAATCCCACTCTGCCGTGAACAACAACATAGCCCAATCCAGCGTCATCTTTATGCTTATGAGTGAAAAAAGCACCAGCTTTTTGACCTCCGCTAATCGTTACTTTGCTGAAATCAAACCATTCGGTATCGTTCAATATAGCGTTTATTAATGCAAACGAGAATTCTACCTGTGGAAGAATGTTTTCAAGCCTTATACGCTCGAATAAATTAAACGGCGTGTTGTAAGACAGCCTGACTGAGAGGGCAGTAGTAAAGCAGATACCCCATATTCCTGTTCTGGCGAATATTTCTGCCTCGTACATTAATGCTCCAGGAAGATACTGGTTCTGGTCCAATTGACTAGCCCAGAGTCCAAACACCCTGTAGCTGGTGCGCGACGCGTTAGCAGGCAAAACGTCATTGTTCAATAGATAAATATTATCTGACGGGCTATACTTCCCATATCTTCCTCCGGTAAATAGGAACCTTGTCAAATCCTTATCGTAACTATACCAATCATACCATGGGCCTCTAAAACCGTAGAAACGCCCATAACCCGCAACCGCTATCGCGTCCGAATCGGACGAGAAGTCAAGACTTATAGCCATCTTTATGGAGTAGGGGGCTAACTCCTTGTTTTCAGAAGTGCCAATGTGGTCAAAGTGCCATACGAACGTTTTAACCCCCTCCTCGGTTTCAACTAATTCTTTGCTGTGCCATATGAAGTCTCTCCCCCCAGCCATTGCCTGAGTGTGTCCGGAGAAGGCTATGAACCAGACCGGTCTTCTTGGAGGATTCTCTTTCAGTAGGCGGGCTAGTTCGAGAAGGGAAGATATGCCAATAGCCTCTTCGGCACCAGGAGAAATAGCCGGGACTACTGATGCCGAGTCATAATAAGCCATTATGGCAATCGTGTTCTCAATTTCATTCGGATCAGTCCCGTCCAGTATAGCGATAATGTTCTTAGCCTTTGCGTGAATCCATTTCATATTGATCCTCAGGGTTGCAATCACACCTTTTTTAGAGAGGGCTAGCTCTCTAAGATAGGTGCCGTCTTCCTTCGAGACATAAACTCTCGGAAACTTAACGGGGATATCTAGATTCTTATTATCGCTTTCACTACGGATAGTATCGTCAGGAGCTATGAAGACAACAGCTTTAGCCCCCAACCGCATAACGTTAAGCCAGTTATATCCAGAGTTGAAATCCATCAACACTATGCTGCCGTTTATATCTGCTTCGACAGTGTTAAGGTCCTGGATTGTTCCAGACCTAGCGTAAATAAGGTGGCCAGTATAGTTTCCACAGGAAACCTGCACATTGTTGGGCAGTAGAGCGTACGCTACCACGGTCTTCGTCTCTCCTCCGCCCAGTTGAATAGACACACTGGAACCGTAGTCAAAAGGTATCGGGAGTTCATACTCCTCAACCCAGGTCTTTAATCCCAATTTTTTGTCGAAATAATCGAAAATGTATCTCGACGCTTCTTCACAGCCGGGATATCCAGTATACCTGTTTAAAGACGATAAATATTTTAAATGGCTAATTAAATTGTTAAAATTTATACTTATACTGGGCAACCTTACACCCGTAGACATGCTTTCTTTAACCGGATATTCAGCCCGATTGGGCGACACTATATTAAAAGAAGTAATACTGATAAAGGAAAATAAAAGTAGGAAATTAAAAGTCAGAAATAAAAAAAATCTTTGATATGGGAGATTCATCTTCCTAGTAGGAAGCGTAGAACCGACCTTGTTGGATAGAAGCCGAGGTATCCTCCTAAGAACAGCCCTAATGCGATAGGCAGTCCTTTCTCCTCCCATGTCTTAGCACCAGCTACTTTCAAGATTAGCAGCTTGACTATATAAGCGATTAGCCCGTAACCGAAGCCATAGAAACTAACTGAGAACATGACCATGCCTACCGGGTTTAGTGGGAACCCAGCTATTCTCATTCTAGCCAGGCCCAATCCTATCGCGACCAGCGCTCCAAGAATAACTGAGACCACCGAACCAGTGGAAGGCGCGCCTATTCCACTTCTAAGGGCTCCTACTGTAATATTGTTTCCTATCCAAGCAAACTGCCATCCTGACCACCAGTCCGAGAGGAAGGTTTTTGCTCCGAACTCAGTCACATTTACTGAGAGAAATAGAAACGTCAAGAATACCACTATAATGGCTACTGGCAACGCTACTATTATCACGTCTCTGTAGTCGGTTCTAGTTTCCTCTGCAAGCCTGAGCGATTCGAGCGACGCTATTGCGGGAGTCCATAATCCATACCAGCTCGTGATGCCTAAGAAGCCATTAGTCACATAAATCGATCTTGCAACCTCTGTACTGACAGGAGTGTTGAAGGGTATTCCTGAGACCGCTGTTTGAGTCGGAACGTACGTGAAGTAGGTTCCTCCAGTCCAGCACCCCCAAGCGTTAGAGTACCCGAGCCATGTTTCACCCCTTACCCTCGCGATGATTAGAATAGTAAAGGCGAGGAATACTATGGTTAGTATCGACGACAACACGTCAGCCCCGCTTGCGACTAGGAACCCTAAGAGAATTATTGCTGTAACAATGATCAAAGCCCATATTGTCCTGTATGAGAACGGTTTCTCATCCCCTGTGCCTTTAACAGCGTGTCTGAGAGATTCAACCAACGGTTTTCTAATAATCCACAATGCTAGGAGACCTATGCCTATGTATGCACCATGGTCGAGAAATGCTGATGGATTAAACGCCTCTACGGAATTGGCTGCACTGAAGGCACCCCACTCTCCTGCTCCCGGTTGCGGCTTAACTAGTCCCGTCGACACTTGAACTATTGGCCATATGATGTAGAATAAGACGTGAAACACTATGCCTGTAAGCAAGACATCCAACGGGAACAGCATGTAAAGGCCGATTCCCAAGGCGTCGAAGTCCCATGCCACTAGGATGTTTGTAAAGGGCGAGGGAAGCTTACCGCTGAGATAGGTATATGCTTGGAATGGCTCTGGCTCAGGGTAGCCTAGTAGGAGCTCCAGTCCCGAGCCCTGTCCTCCGCCTCCCGTGGGACTATAGTAAAAGTTAACTAGCCAGCCGATTAGCAGGGCAATCCAGAACAGCTTTGACTTGAGTATTAGTGGCAACCCCCCTTCCTTCTCAGTGGTGGTGGCCTTCTCAATCATGAAGGACGCAGGCGTCACCAACGGGTATGGAAGCTTCTCTACTTCGAGAAACGGTTTTCTTAGGAGTAAGCCGATAGAGTAGCTGAACACATATAGAACCATTGTTACAAATGCCCACAGAAGTGCCACCGGGATGAACGCTGAGAGGCCGATTCCTCCATTCCAAATAGCATCGACCCCGAGCGACTTAGGCAGCCAGAACTCAGGCACCACTTGCCAGACACCCGGGTATTCGCCTACTTTTATAGGTGCCAGAATCCATGAATACTGTATTATTCCAAGGGCCCATGGTATAGGCATGGTTGCAGACAGTATGGCGTATATTACTGTCAACTCTTGGCTTGAAAGCATTTTACCAAATGCTTTCCTAGTTATAAGAGCAGCTATGGCTGTTATGAACATCATGAACGTTAAATGCATCGCTAGGGGAGAAAGCCTTCTATAGGCAAACCTTGCCCAAGGATAACGCATCCACCATATTAGGGGGATCGTGTAAAGGATTGCAATGATGGTTGCTATGGCTATTGCTCTCATAGTCAAGCCTTTTTTAAATTCTTCGCTTGACATTTTTCACCAGGGAAGGCGCTCCCATAGTTGTTTATAAATTTTATCCTAATAAAAGGTTTATTACTGCAAAAATAATTATTATCTATGAAGAAACGATTCGTGAAACACATTAAAACCCTATTTATCAAGCCTCCTGACCCTTATTAAACATGGCTTTGACAAAACCTCCGTCATTACTGCGAACTCAAAAACCTCTTCAGTAGTACCGGCTCCGAAACAACCATTCTTGTCAAGCGTGACAAACGATATGTGATCTACTCTTTTACCTATTTCAAGGAGATATTGGACTGTTTTCTGGGCAGCCTCATCTGCACGAAGCCCTTTTTCAATGAAATCCACCACTTTTCTAGAAATATTGTGAATCAGTATGTTCTCCCCCAAGCCTGTTGCTGCAGCACCCCCAAAACTGTTAGCGTATAAACCGGCGCCTATTATTGGAGAGTCGCCAACTCTGCCTACAAGTTTAAAAGCATACCCGCTTGTAGAGCAGCCTGCAACAATATTCTGATTATCATCCATGGCTACGCAGCCGATTGTATCATGATTATAGCCTCCTTCAGCAGCAATTTTAAGCCAGTAGTCAGTCGAGCCCTCCGTTGGAGAGATGGATAGAGCGGTTTTCAGGCGTTTCTCCCATTCCATTCTTGCTTCAGGCTGGAGGTCAGCCTTATCCACATATAGGCCGAAGAACTTAGCAAGCTTAGTTGCACCCTCTCCGACAAT
>JAFNIX010000045.1 GCA_017601225.1 Candidatus Brockarchaeota archaeon
CCGAACCTACTTAAACACGTCCTGTTATGGATCCATAGGAGGCCCGATGCCGTGGAGGCCTTAATAAACCACAATACCGATTTAGCGATAGAATACGGGAGGTGGGCCATAGACGAGGGTGCGGATGCCATACAGCTCTGCGTCGATTATGGGAATCAGAATGGCCCATGGATGTCTCCCGCAATGTTTAGAAAACTTGTTAAACCTGCCTTGAGAAAGGAAGTTGATGCTTTTAAGAAAAAAGGCGCGTTTACAGTTCTCCACTCCGACGGATACATCATGCCTATTTTGTCAGATATTGTTGATACTGGGATAGATGCTTATCAATGTATTGATGTGATGGCCGGTATGAAGATGGGAGAGGTTAAGGAAAGATTTGGGGATAAAATCTGCCTTATCGGTAATGTTGACCCCAGAATAATCGAATATGGAACTAAACATGACGTGGAGAAAGAGGTTGAAAGATGCCTAAGGGAAGGAGGGAGGGAAGGCTACATTCTTTCAGCTTCGGCGAGTGTTGCGCTTAATAATAACGTGGAGAACTTTATTCACATGATAAACTACGTTAAAGAAAAAAATTTAGCGAGTAGCAACGCATGGTAGTAAGAAAACTTATATATAGAAAAAGAGGCTTAAAAGGGGGATTGTGTGGGAAGTTTGACGTAATTGGACTGGGAATGAGTTGTGTCGATTGCGTTTTAAAAGTTGAAGACACCGCGAATCTAAGCCGTGGAAAAGTGCTCGACTGGACCATCCAGGGGGTGGGAAAGCCTCTACAGCCATGGTTGCCGCTGCTCGTCTTGGGGCAAGGGTCTCAATCATGACTAGAGTTGGACAGGATGAGGCGGGGGAACTCATCATCTCTGAGTTTAAAAAGTACGGGGTGGATACGAGTAGAATCATCGTGCAAGAAGGCTACAGTACTCCAATACTTTTTCATACTTGTAGATGCATACGGTAACCCTCGATGGGTTAATGCTGAGACATTAAAAAACTGGGTTCTACCTGAACCGGTAGGACACATGGTTAAGTTAGCAGAAGGGAAAAAATGGGCTGAAAATATTATTACAAGAAGATACACGGATTATGAGCTTGACTCCATAGTTGAAGGGAGAATCCTCCTCCTAGACTGTTTTCAACCTGAGTGTTTAGGTGCTGCCACTGTTGCTAGGAAAAACAACGTTGAAACATGTCTCGACATGTATTTCCACCAAAAACTAGCGGATCTTCTCCGGAACATAACATACTGCATACCATCTAGGAGGACGGCAGCCAGTTTTACTGGAGAAACTGACCCGGAGGCCATGTGTAGAAAGATTCTAAGCTTGGGGCCTGAAGTAGTTGGGGTGACGCTCGGTGAAGAAGGCTCCGTATTCATGACGAAGAAGGGAGAGGTGGTGAGGCAGAAAGCCTTCAAAGTTCAAGCGGTAGACACTACTGGGGCTGGCGACGTGTTTCACGGTGCTTTCTGCTTCGGAGTATTGCAGGGATGGAGTCTTCCAAAGATCGTGGAGTTTTCAAGCGCTGTTGCAGCCCTTAAATGCAGGAGGCTCGGCGGCAGGGCTGGCATACCTTCTTTGAGAGAGGTTGAGGAATACATGTCATTAAACAAAACATAAATATAACCTGGTTTTTATTTTCTGAGGCTTATTTAAGTTGAGAAACAAGGATGTTAAAGTGAAACTTGGTTTTGTTCCTTCTCACAGACAAATGTTCAAAAGATCCGAACAATGGGCAAAGAGTCTCCGCGACAGGGCTTTGAAGATACTTAAGGGAACCGGTTGTCTAGAGATTGTAGCACCGGATGAAAAACTCACTGGAAACGGCCTTGTTCAGAATGAGGAGGATGCTGAGAAAGTAATACAGCTGTTTAAAGAGAAATTGGTGGATGGAATCATTATCATGGCCGTAGATTTTGGCGATGAAGTGTCTGCGGCACGCGTCGCATCCGCATTATCGAAGCCCGTCATACTGTTCGCAACAAAAGAGCCTCCATTCACGCCGAGGGGGAGCGTATCTCAGACTCTTTCTGTGGAACAATATCGATAGGATCGGCGCTTTACAGGAGAAAGATACCGTTCATCTGGGGAGGAATAGTTTTTCCAGAGGAGGAAGAGTTTACTAAATCTGTTGAGAATTTCGCCAGAACATGTGTGGTGGTCAACGGGTTCTTGAAAGCCAGAATAGGTTTAATAGGGCCCAGACCGGAGAGCTTCGAAACCTGCGCCCTAGACGAGGTTACTTTAATAAGGGTTTTCAATCAAAGAGTAATCCCTGTTTCCTTGGTTGAAGCCGGCGCCGTAGTGGAAAAAGTCAGCGACACTGAGATTAGGAGGATTACACAGTCCATTAGAAATGAGGTTGACGTGTCCACTGTGAGTGAGGAAGCTTTAACCAAGATGGCGAGGCTTGAGTACTCTCTGCTTGCGCTGACTGATAAATGGAGGCTGGACGCTATGGGAATCCAATGCTGGGGCCCAATGTATCGTGTCTTTGGGGTTGCACCATGCCACGTGAGCGGCAGACTTGTAGATCGGGGTATCATGGTGGCCTGCGAGGCTGATATCTTGGGTGCCTTAACCATGCTAATACAGCATTTAGCTTCCTTCAAGAAGACGTCTCCCCATTTCATCGACTGGACAGTGCAGCACCAGGAGAAGGAGAACGTTTTCCTAGCCTGGCACTGTGGGAATGCACCGCCATCTCTAGCAAAAGACAGGCCCAAGATTAACCAAATAGGCATGGGAGTCTTCCAGCTTAAACCGGGGATTGTGACAATCAACAGGTTAGCAGAGTATGAAGGGAAATTCAAAATGCTGGTTACAACAGGGAGAATTTTAGAGTCTCACCAGAGTCTCCAAGGTACGTGGGCTTGGGTTGAAGTGGCTGATTTAAAGAAGCTTTATGAAGCTATTCTGAAGAATGGCTTCACTCATCACGCGAGCATGATTCATGGCGATTACACGAAGCCGATTCAAGATGCTTGCGAAATACTGGGTATAGAAGTAGTTAGAGTTTAGCAGTATTTCTATTATTACCCGTTTGCGTTTGAAACGTTTTTAAACGGTAGTGGCATCATAGGCTTAATGCATGAATGGGCTTTGGCGGAATCAGTAGTGAAAACGATTCTAAGAATAGTTGAGGAAAGGGGAATAGAGAATATTACTGAAGTTAAAATAAAAATTGGCGAAATGCAGCAGGTGGATCATGAAATATTTAGAGCTGCCCTGTCAAGGTTGAAACCTGATCTATTAAAGGAAACTGTATTCATAGTGGAGGTTGCTAAAACAGAGTTGAAATGTAGAGTTTGCGGTTTCAAATGGTTTTTTCAAAAGGAAGAGCTGGATGAGGACATGCTGGAGGCAATACACTTTCTTCCAGAGGTTTCCCATGCCTACGTTAAGTGTCCAAACTGCAGAAGCCCAGATTTCGAGGTAACCGGGGGCAGGGGTGTTTGGATTGAGAGCATAAAGGGGTTGGGGAAGAATGGTTGACCCGAGGATAAGCATTATTGATGAAAGAATGAGAGGGGTGAGTCGAATAATTGCTGTTTCAAGCGGTAAAGGTGGAGTTGGTAAGAGCCTTCTAGCCTCGACGCTCTCGTTAATCTTGGCTAGTAAGGGTTACAGAGTTGGATTATTCGACTTAGATTTTACAAGCCCTTCAACCCACATTATTCTAGGTCTTGAGGAAACCTGCCCTGTGGAAGACAAGGGGATTATCCCGCCTCTCGTCCACGGCTTAAGATACATGTCGATAATATACTATTCGAGCGGCCGTGCGACTCCTCTCAGGGGAACAGATTTTTCAAATGCGTTCATCGAGCTGCTTTCCGTTACAAATTGGGGCAGCCTAGACTTCTTAGTGTTAGACATGCCACCGGGCATTGGGGATGCTACACTAGACGTCATACGTTTAATGAAGAGGCCGAGATTTCTACTGGTTACAACCCCTTCTCCACTGGCTTTCGAAACAGTTAGGAAACTAGTATGTATGCTGAAGGAGCTTAGCGTCCCGATAGTAGGCGTTGTGGAAAACATGAAAACAGGGTCGAGCAATATTCAACAGGAATGCCGGAAGCTTAACGTCAGTTTTCTAGGGGGAATAGTTTACGATCCGATGGTTGAGGAAACCCTTGGTAAAGTTGACAGTCTACTGGAAACGGCGTTTGCTAAAGAAACCGCGAAACTACTAGAATACTTGGTAAAAACAGTATGAACAACTGTTTCTAATTTCGAACCAGGTGATTCTATTCTTATACACATATGCAATGACCCTGGTAGCCATGGCAGACTGGACATGTAGGTACATTTTTCCCGCTCGGATATCCTTCAGCCTCCCCGGGTCCCAAGATTATGAAATGCGTTGTGGTGTTTTCAAACTCGACGCTAAGCTTGTTTATATCTTCAACTTTAGATGCTTCAACCATGAAACGTTTTTGGCCAAACATTTTTTCTAACTCTAATACTCTCCACTCGGGCGGAGCCCTTAGCCTGACAGCCAGATTCGTCTCCTTATTGTCTTTTAAAACCCTTACGCCTAAAATTTTCCCAACACCCGGATATATGACTGGCTCACCATTATAATGCAGCCAAACCTCATAGTCGCCAACACTTCTCACAGAGGATTGAACATCGTTTTTCAAGAGACCCATTGCCAGCTCGTTTCTCATCAGCAACGTCACGCAGTTTTCAGGAATCACCGTATGTTCCCCAAATTTTACGCTTGGGTTTTTCTCTAAGACTTTTTCAGCAACAGTCATAACCCTATCCGTCAACTCAGCCACCGTCTTTGGTGCATCATCCAGCCTAGTATACTTGTGGAGAATTATCTTATCACCAACACCCTTTCTCCACTTGTCTGGAATACCTTTAGTCCCAAGAAGTATTCCTAGAAGTGAGCCGAGGGTTGCCCCCGTGCAATCGGTGTCGTAACCACAGTTCACAGCCTTGCACAGCTTGTCGCCGAAATCCCTTCCATAGAGCAGGCCCAATATTGTGAAACCGTGGTTTTGAACAGCGTGGCAAGCACTATTATGTCCGTACCAGTAGACTATTCTCTCTCTGGCTTCAGCCCACCTCACATTATTCCTATAGCACCACAAGGCTTCCCTAATGACCCTTGATATTTGGGAATAAATTGGAATCATGTTTAAACCTATTCTTATAAGAGTCTCAATATCGTTTATAACGAATGCAGCACTCTCTACAGCAGCCCAAAACATCTCGCCGTACATACCCTCACCGCCAGAGTGGTCCAAGCAGGAGTCCTTCCAAGCGTATGAGGCCGCTAGCTGCGGGTTAGCCGGAGCAATGCAGGCCCATATCTCGCTTCTTATCGGTGAACCCATCTCGTCAACATAATAGTTTTCGAAACACCCTGAAACCGGGGGTAAGAGGCCTCTTCTAAGGTTTCTCTGGCAAAAACCGTATTCGTTCCAAGGGTATGCTGAGAGATGTTTAAGCCAATACTCTGCAAGCTTTTCAAGCTTAACATCAACCCCATGGTCCTCAAGCATCCTCAGCCAGACTAGTTGAAAGTCAAGGTCGTCATTCGGAGCAGCCTCGCTCACGCGTGTAGCGTAGAAATCAAGGTCGTTCACAAACTTTTTTCCTTCAAATGGAGCACCCAAAGTTCCCCCAATATTCTTGCCAAGCCAGCAAGCATATACTTTATCCCAGTATTCAGACCTTGAAACCGCGATACAGCTCATTTTTACATGCGGAGCTTCCATTAGAAGCTTTAAAAATCTGCTTTTCTTAACCTCTTTAGCCTTATCGTCTTTATTTCCCACGGAGCCATCTTAACTTTTAAAGTTCCGTGTTGAACATCAATTTTACACAGATCTCTCTCAAGTAAATCGCTTTCGACAGCCTCTATAACTGGGAAACCTAAAGTAATTTCCGCCTCTCCTCCTTTTCCAGTCGCGTCATAAATTCTAATAATGATATCATCTGAATCCTCAGTTAGTTTTAGACAGGACAACACTATGTTTTCAGGCTTTATTCTTAAGAACGATTCTTCCTCTGGAAGACCTTCTTGCGATATTCTGGCTGTTGTAACAATTGTTTCAAGCGGGTGATTCAGCTCGTATCCTTTTCGGAAGGATAAGGCTTTTCTCCAGTCTCCGGTGTGAGGATATAGTGAGTATTTTAATTCGTGTCGGCCCTGATCCGGTTTGGGGTCTGGGCTATAGCTTGTTCTGATTATCGTCATCCTCATCGTGTTACCGTACACGTCAAACCCGTATTTACAGTCGTTCAGCAGGCTTACTCCATACTCGCCGTCCGAGAGGTCGATCCATCTTAAAGCTGGGAACTCTCTCCCGTCAGCGGTTCTTGAAATGCTTCCAAAAGGTATTTCAAAAGTTGCGGTCGAGGAGCCTAAGATCGGTGTGAAGGATACTTTCAACATTGGAGCGTCAGTGAACGCGTCGGACACTTCCCTCCAGTCAATAGATGTGTTGAAATCTATTCTGGGAATCCCTGTGTACAACATTATTTCCTGGGTTATTGTTGAATCCCTATATCTTCTTACAGTCCTAATCTTAGACATCGCAGGGCCTTTTTCAACCTGCTTTACCTCGGCTCCAGTAAGCAGGTTTTCAACCCTGGTTATGGGCCCTATTATCCAAGCTGACATTCCATGGGGAGCCTCGTGGAGCACTTGAAACAGGTTGCTGAACTCCGGCCTCGTAGCATCATGTCTGAAAGCATTCATAACAAATCTAGCTGCCTTCTTATCATAAACCGACCTTATTGCTCCAGAACTCTGGTCTAATTCAATCTTGAAAAACTCGTTTTCAAGCACTGCTTGCTGTGACTCTTGTTGACGAGACTCTTCTCCCTCAATAAGATAGTAAGTTGAATAGCCTAAGCTTGGTACTTCAGCGATGAAAACAAGCTCGTCGCCATCCATCTGAGCAGGATGCCGCTTTCCACTTATATCTATAACAACTGGGTTTCTCGGAACCATTTCTCTAGCTATTTTAACCCTTGCAACATCCCTCCTCTCCCAAGCCAGAGTATTGAACACGACTATCGCTAATCCTTCTTTAGAAAACTTTATTCTTTCAACTATCTTCCTCATGGATTTGTCTAAGGCTTCTCTTGCTGTTGCAAGCACCTCTTCAGCCAGGCGGCCGGAGTAAGAGTAGGCTTCGTGGAACGCACTTCCATCCAGAATATCATGAAACTGGTTGAACAACGTTTTCTTCCATGCTTCTTCAAATTTTTCTCGAGAATAGTCTCCTAATATTGCTGAAAGCTTTTCAGCGTCAACTAAACATCTTTCACAAAGCCTGTTGTAACGCTTAATGTCGGAGTGAGTCGTGTAGCAGCCGTCGAAAATAAAGTTAAGCTCATCCCTAACTACCGGTAACTCCGGTTTTTCCTTTGAAACCTCGTCGAAAAATCGGTGCGTTGAGCTGAAGATCACGTGGGGAAGGGTTGGCTTTTCCCGTATTTTCATCGCCGCCTTAATATCCTCAATAGTTGCACCGCCACCGTGATCCCCAACCCCGTAGACGAACATGCTAGTCTTTAAACCATATTTCTCATGGAAGAGTTTCGCTGTTTCAACGATGTTTCCAGGAGTAACCGTGTTGTTGTAAACACTGTTGAAAGCGAGCAGCCTTGAGCCATCTGGGCCCTCCCAGTGGAACATCGGATACCCCTTTCCACATCTCATGAAATAATAGTAATCCACTCCTGCTTTCTTTAACACCTGCGGCAGCGTCCAGATGTGGCCGAAAGTATCGGGTTCCCACCCTACTCTAGTTTCGAAGCCAAATTTCTCTTTCACGTATTTTTTAGAATACAGTATTTGTCTAACCAGTGTTTCCTCTCCTATCATGTTTAGGTCTGCCTCAACCCACATCGAGGCCGTTACATCCCAGTTTCCAGAGCGGACTTTCTCTCTTATTTTCTCGAAGAGAACAGGGTTTTTCTCCTCAATAACACTGTAGGTTACAGCTTGGCTTTGAGAAAAGTGGAAATCCGGATACTGATCCATTAGAGACACCATGGTGGAGAAGTCTCTCTCTATGACTTTCACAGTATCCTCCCAAGGCCAGAGCCAATTCATGTCTATATGGGCGTGTGCCACAAGGTGGACCTTAAACTCCTTAGCATGTATGGAGAGGTTTTTTAGCTTCTGCCTCGCCTTATCTATTTCCATCAGTATGCTTTCCACGTCGCGTGAAAATACGTTGAAGTCGAATTCCTCGGCAACCCTGTTTAATGTTTCAAGCCCGCCGGGCAGGATTTGGGCAAAATTCAGCTCTTGAATAAAAGACTCTATTTCAAATGCAACATTGTCAACAGCATCATATCCTATATGGAGCAGGGGAACTCTGTTTTTCTCCCCTCTGGAAAAAGGTCTTTTTTCGTAGGCGTGTATCACAACTACATGAACATCGCCGGGCCTAGCTTTCTCCACAATGGTTATTCTGGGTCCCCGGAAGTCAGTCCAGTAATCCTCCTTCAATACTAGTTTAGAGTCCACATAGACCTCGCCACCGTTTATCATTGCTGAAGAATATATTTCAACTTTCGAGCCGGATACTTTGACCCCCTCTATCTCATCAGGAATTCTGATTTTACACCTCAACCACACGTCGCCTTTAGAAGCATCCCACTCAAAAGGCAGTGAAACAGTGTCCCATGAAGAATCATCAAAATCCGTTTTATAAGCTTCTTTAACATCTCCTTGGAAGGATTTCCAATATAGTTTAGAACGATAATCGGTCAACCTTCGATAAGTGTTCTCGAGTTTTAACTTTAACTTCTCTAACTTGTCTTGCTTGCTCATCAGTCTGCAAAACGAGCTTACATATATAAAGTTTGAGTTAAGTTTGACCTATTTTTGTCAAATGTTAATCGGATACTGGCCATACTTCTCTGCAGCCCTGTACATCGCTAAGGCGTTTTCAGGTGGTACATATCTGGTCAACACGTTTGTCGTGCTTAAAATATAGCCTCCACCAGGAGCCACTTCACGAATGAGTCTTTTAACCTCTGCCTCCACATCCTCCGGGTTACCGAGTGTCAGCAGAGAGTCTAAGTCAACGTTTCCCATTAAACATAGCCTGCTGCCCCAATGCTTCTTAATCGCAACTATGTCGACGCCTGCGCTTGGTTGGAGACTGTGTAAGCCGTCGAATCCAGCCTTAACAATATCCTCCATTAATAGCGTGATATTGCCGTCAGAATGCAGTATAACTGGGAGATTAAGCCGATGTGCAGCTTCAGCCTCGCCAGCCAAGTATGGGAACACATATTTCCTGAGAAGGCTTGGAGGTATGAAAGGACCGTTATCGTACGCTATATCGTCACCAACCAGTATTACGTGTGCCCCTGCTTCAGCAAACATTTTTATAACCTCCAAGTTAAACCTGTAGACCTCTTCAATCACGTGTCTTAAAGCATTTGGATAGAGGTAGAGCGCTTTAACATAATTCGTTAAGCCCATATATGGATAAATAGAGTCGAATACTCCACCTACTTGAGCGAACACGCAGAAATCAGTCTGCTCCACCCATCTTCTTATGCTCGTGGTGTTGAACAGGTTTATGTCAGGCAT
>JAFNIX010000046.1 GCA_017601225.1 Candidatus Brockarchaeota archaeon
AAAAGCAGGTTCAGCATAGACGACAACCTGTGGAGCAGGTCTATCGAGGGAGGTGAGCTTGAAGACCCGTGGGTGGAGCCTCCTGAGGAGGCGTTCGTCTGGAGCAGGCCGGTTTCTGAGGCTCCGGGTGAGCCAGAGTACTTGACGCTGGAGTTCTACAAGGGTGTTCCAGCAAGACTCAACGGGGAGAGGCTCGACCCTGTTGAATTAATACTCCGGGTTAACAGGGTGGCTGGGTCACACGGCTTCGGCAGGATAGACCACATGGAGGACCGTGTGGTCGGAATAAAGTCCAGAGAAGTCTATGAGGCTCCTGCAGCCTTAACACTGATAAGGGCACATCAGGATCTGGAGAAGCTAGTTTTAACAAGGCTTGAGCTTGAGGAGAAGAGGAGGCTTGAAGCAACATGGGCTTGGCTCGTCTACTCAGGCCTATGGTTTGAGCCTTTAAGGATGGCTATTGAAGCATTCATAGATTTTACTCAGGAGAATGTTGACGGCGAGGTTAGGGTTAAGCTGTTTAAGGGTGAGGCGTTAATCGTTGGGAGGCGCTCAGCGAAATCGCTTTATGATGAGAAGAGAGCGACCTACTCTTCTCTTTCAAGGTTCGACCAGACTTTGGCGAACGGTTTCATACAGCTCTGGGGCCTTTCAACCGTGAGGGCGAACGAGGTGCGCCGCGGCAAAAGCTAAATTTATAAGCAGGAACATGTTGAATTCTCAACACTCCATGAAGACGGAATGCGAGGAATGCTTAGCAGTGTTCGAGGTCTCTGAGGACGCGATAGTTGGCGAAGTCGTGACATGCCCCGAGTGCGGGTCAGACCTTGAGATAATAGAAATAAGTGGCGACACGGTTAAGACTAGGAAGATTCAGCTCTCAGGCGAAGACTGGGGCGAGTGACATCCTCCTACTGAAGCAGGAGGTTCCCAGTTCGTCACCCTCAGGGGCTCATCCTACTGGGTTCAGGGCTGTGTCAAAGCAGCCCCTGCCATACGCGTGTAGCCCATGGCCCGCTTCATTATGTTCATCGCACCATTGTAGTCCGCGTTGCATGCGTAGTTGCAATGTTGGCACTGGAATAGGCTCCCTTTGCGAACCCCTCTGTTTCCGCATCTATGGCACAGCTTCGAAGTGTTTCTCTCATTCACTTTGACCACCTTGATTCCAAGCCATCTAGCCTTGTATTCTATAAGCTTGCCAAGCTTATAGTATGAGAACCCATTCAGTTTCCTGTTGAATCTCTTACCCTTATCGTTTTCCCTGATCCCCTTCAGGTTCCCCATTGCTATCATCGCATCCGTCTCCAAGGCCTCGTCCACTATCTCCCTGCTTATCTTATGCAGTATGTCGTTCACCATCCTCTGCTCCTTGTCTCCGATCTTCTTTATCGCACCATACGCCTTCTTCAACGCAAGATTCCTTCTTAGGTAGAAGAAGTGCCCCTTGACCCTCCTCAACTCTTTGCCGTAGAACTTCGGAATCGGGTTGCTGGAGTTAACCGTGGTTGCTATCCACCTTATCCCCATGTCGATGGCTAAGACGTTCCTCGGAATCCTTTCCCTAACCTCCTTCTCAACACAGATGTGGACGAACCACTCATTGCCTTTGCGGATTACCTTGGCCTCCTTACATCTCATGTCGCTCGTTATCGGCTCATGAGTCTTAATCGGAACACTTACCCCTCCCCAGATCCCGTAGATAGGTATCTTAAGTATGTAGGGGCTTTGCTCAATTTCAATTCGGTAGGTGTCGTTCCTCAGGATTTGTGGATACTCTCCTTTCTTCAGCTTCCCGTTCAGCTTCTTCAGGAGTCTATCCGCTTGTTGCTTAGTAGCAGCATATAGCGGAACTGTTTTCTCGCCTCGCAGGTATCGTTGGAAGTTCTCGTACTCACACCTAAGGAGTTCCTCTTCCCTGTTCAGCTTTAGTATCTTAGCCTTTATAGTCTTCCTAGCTATAACATATTCCGAAGAAGACATTCCTACACCACCTCCTGGGAGCCGGAGCGATAGCCCTGGCTAACTCTAGTTTTTGCGGAAAAGCCACGCATGGCCTGTGCCCCATTAAAGGCGGGCCTCAGCCACTACAAAGCAGACTAAGATGCCCTTTCGAAAACTTCCTGTTTCGCGCCCCTCTGCAGCTCCCAGCTATATCAAAACAATAGGCGGTATATTATTATTCCGATCGTACTCAGATCGTATACGGATCGTACTCAGATGAATACGGATGGAATACGAATGGATCTTGGGGAAAAGCTTTTTAGCAAAGGACCCGTTTGCCAATTTTAAGACATATGAGAGTGCTGAGGCATTTAGCGAAGCTGTTATCAGCCCTGTTCATCGGTTTATTCGTCTCCTACGCTGTCTACCGTGCCCTAAACCCTCTCGACGCCTTCCTCTCTAACGTCACGGGCCTTGGCCTGATGGTGAGCCTCCCCTTTATGCTCATCCTGGTCTTCTATGGCAGGCTTCAATGGGCAAAATACTTCTTCACCCTTATCTGGGTCGCCTACCTAGCGGGGATGTGGATATATATGCTCGTAGGCATGTCTACAGCTTTTCCAAGCTATTTTTGGATTCCAACCATGGCGCTCCTCATGGGAGGAATGATTTTTCTAGCTGTTGTAATGAAGAGAGGAGGGATAAGCATCCCTTGGCCACTTCACAGGGGTGAAGGGGAGCTTGAGATGGAGGGATTCGAAGGGGAGCAAGAGAAGCTGAAGGAACCTGAGGGATCCGGGGAATTCAACCGCTTAAAGGGGGATGAAGGGCTCCCCGTCCTCATAGAGTCGTTGAACGATGTTGAGTGCAGGATACTCCTGACGCTCTTGGAGTCCCGAGAGCAGTGCTCCAAGAAGGAGCTTCAAAAGGCGGTTAAAACGACTTATCCAAGGGTGCTTAGGGCAGTAAACCAGCTCAGCAAGCTCGGATTGGTGGAGGTCAGGGAGCTTCCGAGAAGAGCGAGAGGCGCATCCGTCCAGCATGCCGTTGGGGTCTCAAGGAGCATCGTTGAAAACAAGGCCGATGTCAGGGAGCTAGTTAAGAGGAGGCTCGTGAAGCTGGAAAAAGCGAGTCCACAAGCCTGAACGAACCGTATTCATCCGAGTACGATCCGTATACGATCTGAGTACGATCGGAATAATTATGAGAAGCCTTGAGGATGATTAAGCCGGGTTGGCATCGCTGGAGTTTGGAAGAACCGTCTACGAGAGAATCGAGGTAACTAGGCTAAGGGGACGGGTTGAAAGGACCCAAGGACATCCTAGGGTCTTTAAAATCTTGGGTTCGAAAATCGTTCTGGGAAAGGATGTCTTCAGCGTTTCTGAGAGGCTTATCTTGGAAACCAGGCTGAGGTCCGTCGACCACGAGGACGCTTTATCCGGGATTAGAATGCTTCGCGGCCTATCTGCAACTGGTTTCGAGGGCATGTTCACAGTATCCTACGAGCCGTTCAACTACGAAGTAAGGTTTTCGTCAGCATCCAAGTCACTTAAAGGACTATGTAAAATGTTTTCAAGGATAAGGGCGAGCATAGCCGCTGGTTTTCCAAACGCCGAACTCGAAACGCTTAATGCTTCTCCTCAAGTCGCCCTATGGCCATTGGGGGGCTTGCCATTCTCGAAGTATAATAATGCTTTAATCCTGTTTAGGGGATGGAAAATCTCGGCAGCCTCGTTTCTATCCATGAGGTTAGAAGATGCGCTCAACCTTCCCGAAGATGGTCTTGAGAACGCTTTAAGGTCCTCCGCAGAATCCGGTTGCTCGCTTAGATTCTGCACCCCGGTTAAGTCTTGTAGGGGAGTCCTTCACGCTTTAAGCCTGTGGGTCAGGAAGAAGGGCATCTCTTCACAGTACTCCAGAGCTTACAGGAGGCTGAGAGAAAATGGGCTGTATAACAGCAGGGGAGAACTCGTAGGCTACGACCTCAAAAAATCCGCCGAACTCGAAAGGCTCCGCCTGGAATACGAGATGCTCAACGATGAGGCCGGGTGTTGGATGTGTTCTCCAATGATCGTTGTAATAGGTCCTTCGGCAAAGAGCCCTAAGCAAGCCTATCTGGAGCAAAGGAATCACGTGGAGGCGGTTAAAGCAGCCTTCTCCTCAGCCTATGGGATCAAGCTGGAGGAGGTTGGATGGCTGGGCCTAGGCGGGGCGGCGAGGAGCATCCTCGCGAGGAGAATCGTGGAATCTAAGAAGGTCCATTTAACCGACGGTGAACTATCATCTCTTGTAAACATCCCAGACCCCATAACGCCAAGCATATCTTACATGCCGAAGAGAGATGTGGATTTTGGGGCGTTCGACCCAGTCGACTTAGAAAGGGAGGGCATACCCATAGGGTATTATGAATCCATGGGAAAGAGGCTTGAAGTCAGGATAGGCATAGAGGATCTTCCCCTTCACCTAGCGATATTCGGAGTCCCCGGCTCAGGGAAAAGCACCCTGACGAAAGCGTTGTTGAGGAGGTATAGGGAACTAGGAGGTTTTGCGATGGTCTTCGATAGGCATGGAGAGTACGTCGATGAATTCGACGATGCCTTAGTTCTTAACATGGATAACGCCAGAATGAACCTCTTAGAGCACCACGGAGACCCGGAGGGCCATGCCAAGGTCTTGAGCGAGGTCTTCGCGATGGCTTGGCCCGATGAGTTCGGACCTCTGGTTTCACACGTTTTCAGGAGGATGTACCTTAGGTACACTAAAGAAGTTGACCGTCCGGATTTTATAGAATTCATAGAATTCCTCGAGAAAAGCGTGGACTCCGAGGACGTAATGATCCTCCGCTCCGGGAAGGCTAGGGATAAACTGTTCTCACTCGTGGGGAGGCTGAGCGAGCTTACGCAGGGAAGCATTGGGAAAATATTCAACACGATCGATGAGCAAGAGGACATTATTGAAAGGCTTCTCTCAGACATGGTTATCTTCGACCTAAGCGATTTGGATACGGATAGGGATGCGAACATACTCACGTGGCTAATGCTCAAGCAGATTTACGATTACAGGAAGAAGGAGCCCAACACGGGTCTGCCGCACGTAGTGGTTTGCGAGGAGGCCCACAACATCGCCCCAGCCAAATTCGAGGGACAGGAGACCATAGTTGAGAAAATGCTTAAAGAGATGAGGAAATTCGGGGAATCCATGTGGCTCATAGACCAGAGGCCATTAACGGTGTCGAGGGATGTTCTAGGGTTATGTGGAACGATGATTTGTCTGAGGCTGCAGTACTCGAGCGATATCGAGAAGATTGCGGATACCATGCATCTTAACGAGCAACAGGCCTTAAAGATTCAGGAGTTGAAAACGGGCGAGGCGATAACATTGTTGCCGAGGATGAATACGGCGATACCGCTCATCGTACAAATATAAGCGCGCGCTAAGAAGATACCTTCTAAGACCTTGATAAGGTTTGCGAATTAAAATTTAAACCCCTTCCAGAAGTGTTCGCTAATCCTAAGACAAAAGAATCATCGATGAGGGAATTAACGAAGCTCTAGGCCTCAAGCTCAAAATGGATCCACTCTACGATTTGCTTTCAAATGAACCCATGATATGCATAATAAACTACTTTAGCGCACAGATATCAAGTACTCCCGTGAAGAGATAACAGGAGCGTGCCGTTAACCAGAAGGTAGCTTTCGAATTAAATTATGGCAGAGACTTAAATCTGCTTTAAGTACTGAGTGAAAGGTTAAGAAAACTAAAGGAACATTAAGACCGCAACCGAAAATCGAAAACCTGCTATTTTCCATTAGAAACTTCTCCTCAACTCAGCGTTCTCTCTGAGATAATGGCAAAGCCTCTTTAGCGCGCGAGCCTCGGACTGAGTAACGGCTAGCCTGATTCACAGGGTTTTTCCGGAAGGTGATGGTGAAGGATGATGTTCCTTAGCCTGGAAGACTACCGGCAGTCTACTTAGGGCAAACCTGAAGTTACAGGATGAAAAAACAGGGGTAAGACTAGTCTTAACAGATCATTCCTTACACAAGGAGACACGGGATAAAGAGGAGACTATTTAGAGTATCCTTTTTGAAGGATACTCTCCTATCCTACCTGACCCTTCGAAAGAAGAGTAGATTGTGAAGTGGCTTGCAGAACGATTAGCGCTCGTTAATCGAACCTTTTAGCTAGCTACCTTAAAGCGCTAGAAAACCGGGATCATGTTCGATCCAAAAAGATCGAATTTGTAAATTAAATTTTAATAAAGAAGCTATGATAGATCCGACAATAGGCATGAATAACTACAATCCGTTGGTGGAGGTGAAGAGGTAGAAATTGCCTTTAAGCATTTTTTATGACCAGATAAGGTTTGAGGAGAAGGAGCTTTTCAAAGCCGCTGAAAACCTTTCAACACCTTTCAAAAGGCTGAATGCTGACGATTTTTCGTTTACACTCGGCAGGAGGGAGCCTGAGCTCCAGGATGTTGACACAGCCCTGCTGAGATGCGTATCCTACTTCAAGTCGCTCCACCTTTCAAGCTACCTTGAAGGGGTTGGGATAACGTCGGTAAGCTCGTTCAAAACGCTGCAGATAGCCGGCAACAAGCTTTTCACAACGGTTGAACTCATGAGGAACAATGTGAAAACCCCTTTAACAGTAGTCTCCTTCTCCTACCAGTCTGCCCTAGACTCCTTCAGCAAGACGGGCTACCCGGCGGTGTTGAAACCCGTCATAGGAAGTTGGGGAAGACTAATCTCCCTCATAAAGGACAGGTATACTGCTGAAGCAGTGCTTGAAGACCGTTTATACATGTTTCCACTCTACCAGGTGTTCTACGTTCAAGAGTATGTTGAGAAGCCCGGTAGAGACATTAGGGCTACGGTAATAGGGGGTGAGGTTGTTTCCGCAATATACAGGGTTTCACCACCTGATCAATGGAAGACGAACATAGCAATAGGCGGGAAGAGCGAGAAGGCAGAGGTTACCGACGAGCTTTCCGAAGTAGTGCTTAAAGCAGCTGAAGCAGTGGGTGGAGAAATAGTGGGAATCGACGTGATGGAAAGCCCGAAGGAGGGCTATGTGGTTAACGAGGTTAACCCGACGCCTGAGTTCAGGGGAAGCATGGAGGCAACCGGCGTAAACATCCCTGAGAAGATTATCAGGTACCTCCTTTCTAAAGCGAGAAAGTAGGAGCATAGAGTATCGGAATTAGAATTCGTTTTTAACGCGAGTGGAGTATGAAGCATCGTAGAAACCGATTTCCTTAAACTGCTTTAATACTCTACCAGTTCTTTGATCCTGCTAAAGTACCATTCTCCTTCTTCCTTGCCTACGATATGAATCTCGAACGGATGGTATGGTGGAAGATTTGAAAGCTCCTCTATTTTTACTTTTATTTTCGCTCTTTCCAAGTTATTTCTCGGAAGGCTTTCTGAAAATATTAGTATGTCAACATCGCTGCCGCCTGTGGGTTCGCCTTTCACCACGCTTCCGAAAACATAAATCTTTGAACCTGGCAGAATGGTTCTAGCGGCTTCCGCTATCCTAGCAGCATATTTCCTCCAGTTTTTAACCATCTCAGCCCTTTTCACAAGGATGTCAACGTAGCTCTCCATGCTTCAAAACCTCTTTCGCGACGTTTACAAGGATTTCAGCCTCTTCCCTAGTGTACTCTCTTACCAAATATCTTGAAGCTATGTAAGCATCTTCTAAAAGACGGATCTCAGTTTTACTCTCCTCAAGGAATCTTGCAAGCTCTTTGCAATCAGGCAGCCTATTAAGAATCGAGGCAAGAGTCAGTATCGAGTGCACCCTAGGATAATCACCTATTTTCTCCAACAGTATTGATTTAAGATGGAGCTGCACCGCCTGCTCTGACAAGAAGGCAGCTAAATCATATTCTCCTGAATTAAAGCTTTCTAAGGCCCTTGTGAAAAAGGATTTTGCCCTCTTCCTCAAAAGCTTCACTTCATAGATATGCGGCATTACGAGAAAAATGTTTAGAGGGACATTTAAAGCTTTCAGGATGGCTTGTGTGTCTAATCTGAAGGGGTGGGAAAACTATAGTAAGCCCCCTCTGTTAAGAATCTAGCATGAGTCTGGTTCTCGTTAAACTTGGAGAAGCCTAGAGCACGCTGGAGAAAACAGGGTCCTATTGTCAGCGGAGTAGAAAAAGATTCTTAAACACCTGGTTTGGAGGATTAGGAGGTAAGGTTGGTTAAGGTAGCGGTGTATGGGGCAAGCGGGTATGTCGGAGGAGAGTTGCTTAGAATACTTCTTTCACACAGCGAGGTGGAAATCACCGCGGCCACTTCTAAAAGGTTCAGCGGCATGCCTGTTCACAAGGTTCACCCAAACCTTAGGAAGGTTTGCCAGATGAGCTTCGTGGAGCCTAAGGTTGAGAACGTGGCCAGTGCTGAAGTAGTCTTCACAGCCCTTCCACACGGCCAGTCTACGCACGTGGTTAAAACGCTTCTCGACAGGG
>JAFNIX010000004.1 GCA_017601225.1 Candidatus Brockarchaeota archaeon
TTTTAGAAAGCACGCCTTTTTCAACACTAACTTTGCCATTGTTAACGAAGATTGTTGCAGTGTCAACATCATTATCAAGCTTTAACCCGAGAGAGAGATCGAAGTCTCTCAGCATTTCCGCCCTGCTTGACAGAACTTTCTCGAATGCTTTAAGCAAGCCCGTTATGTTGATGATTCTAAACAATCCCTCAGGAACTATTTCCCAGTAAGAGGCTACCTTAATTAAGCGTTCAAGACGTTCCGTGTCAAACGCATTAACTTCCAAGGAGGCAGAATCCCCGTAGCAGTGTTCCATAACACCTCTAACTAATTCTGGCTCTCTGCCTTTTTTCGAAACGATTTCAAGTATCTTGGGCGAGCCGATTTCACCAGAAGAAATAACGTATCCTTCGTCCGCCAACCATATTCTAATCCCCTGCTTCTTCAAAGATAGAATATGGCTTTTTCTTTCAACTCTCATTTTAAGAGTACTATGTAGGAGCTCTACTTTGGGTGCTGCTTCCTCTGGAGAAACCTCCTCAACTTCAATGGGTTTCACGTCAGCCCTTTCAAGGGAGCGAGTGGTTATTGTCAGCGAATATTTTAACCCTGCAATATCCCATCCGAATGAATAATATCTCTGCCTGTCTCCCCAGAGGACTGACAACGGCCAGTCTTTCTGCTTCATAACATTGCCTACATGCTTTAACAGCATAGACATGTAGCCCTTATTCCTCTCCTCCGGTAGGGTTGCCACGCCTCCAATTCCTCCAGCCTTTACATGGGCCCCAAGGCAAATCAGTTCAATGGGGAATAGCCCAACATGGGAAACTATTCTTCCATTCTCCTCCACAATCATGAATGAGGACAGGGCATTCTCTTCCCGCCTGTAGAGCTGTGGGTAGGAGCGGGTAAAATAGTTTCTCGAATGTCCATAGCATTTTTCGAGAAACAGCATGAAGCCATCCCACTCCTCAGGCCTCAGGCTTCTTATGATGGGAGCCATTCACCCTATGTTGTCAATGCTTATTTATTAAGTTTATTCTAAAAATCCAACAGGAATTAATCATAGGAACTCATACGAGTAAAAAGAAAACAGGGTAAGCATGCTTAAGCATCAAGATATTTGCATTCAAAATTCGATTAAAACTTAATAACTAACTTATGAACTTTGCCAGCGAGTATCCTTTGAAAATAGTAGTTGTTGGAGGCGGGGCCGCAGGAATGGCTGCCGCGGCGAGCGCTAGGAGAGTTAACCCTACTGCTGAAATAACTGTGCTGGAGGCTTCGAAGCATGTTTCTTATGGTTCCTGCGGAATACCCTATTATCTAGGGGGCCTTGTTGACGACGTTTCGAAATTGGTGACGTATACTCCTGAAGAATTTAGGAAGAGCAGGAAAGTTGAAGTTCTTACAAACTCTTACGTCAAGAATATTAGCGTTTCTTCTAAAAAAGTGGTTTACGTTTCCGAAAAGGGTGATGAGAAGGAGATAGGGTTTGATACTCTTGTTCTAGCCACCGGTGCTAGGCCTGCTGTCCCTAAAATCGAAGGCCTTGGTCTTAATGGGGTTTACACTGTTCGCTTTCTAGATGGTGCGGTTAAGCTTAAAGAAGACCTTGCCCGTTCAAAGAGGGTAACGATAATTGGTGCCGGCTACATAGGTTTGGAGCTGGCTGAGAACTTTAAAAGAGTCGGCAAGGAAGTTACTGTAATAGAACTTCTGCCTCGACCAATGCCTAATATTGATCCTGAGCTGGCAGAGATAATAAGCCGGGAGCTTAAAAAGAATGGTGTCCGGCTTGAGTTGAATAAGAGGGTCATCGGCTTCAAGGGTAGTGGTAGGGTTGAAAAAGTTGTTACCGAGGATGCTGAATACGAGACGGATCTTGCAATCATTGCTGTCGGTGTGAAGCCGAATGTCTCCTTAGCAAGGCAAATCGGCGTCGAGCTCGGTGAAAGCGGGGCGATAAAGACTAACAGCAGGATGGAGACCAGTGTGAAGGGAGTGTTTGCCGCAGGCGACAATAGTGAGGCAAACCATATGGTGTTGAACCGGCCTGTCTATATTCCTCTGGCTCAAACCGCTAACAAAATGGGGTATGTTGCCGGTGCTAACGCGGCGGGTGGAAGCGAGGAGTTTCCAGGCGTGGTTGGAAGTGCTATAACCAGGGTTTTCGACCTTGAAATAGGCAGGACAGGCCTGGGAGAGGAGGACGCTAAGAAGTATGGTGTTGAAACAAAGAGTGTCTTAATTAAGGCGAGGTCAAGGGCCGGCTACTATCCGGATGGAAGGGAAATCTGGGTTAAGCTTATCCTTGAAAAGTCTAGCAATGTCATCATCGGTGGGCAGATAGTTGGTTACGAGGGTGTTTGGGGAAGGATTGCGGCGTTAACACTGGCGATCACAAACAGGTTTAATTCGAAACAACTCGTCTTCACGGATCTACCCTATGCTCCGCCTTTCAACCCTGTTTGGGACCCTCTGATAGTTGCCGCAAGAATATCCTTAAGATAGATGTTTTTCCGCATCATTCTTCTGACGGAAGCATTGTGTAGAAGACCTCTTTAAAAACCTGTTTAAACTCGCTCGCCCTTTTAAAATTGAGGAGGGATTCGTTAAGCAGACGCATTGCAAAGACGGCTGCAATCCAGCTGTTCGTCCAGCCTGATTCTACGCTCCATGCACCCCAGCCTGTGTCCGAGGAGCTTCCCCAGTACTCCCATTTCTCATAGTCGAAACCCCGCATCCAGCAGCCGTCTAAATAAGGGTGGTCGTCTGAACGAAGTTGTATCCTGCACAGGAATCTTGCCAACCGGTCTTCAGCCTGTTTAAACCTTAGGCTTCCACATGCGGAAGCCAGCTCGTGTAAGCCGAGAAAAGCAAAGTTAGAGGTGTAAAGCAGGTCGCACGCAGGATCCCCGTTCTCCTGGATGACTGGAGCCTCCGTCGTGCCATACTGCTCGTTTGAACGGGGCGGCGGGTACTGCCCATTACCCTCGGGGCCAAGCAGTTCTCTAATTGCGCCGCAAGACTGCTGCTGGGAGAGAAGTTCTCCGCCTATTTTATCAACCCACATCCGGTGTTCAGGATTATCCTCAACCCGGATTAGGAATGCTAGAGGCAGGGTCATCCGGGCGAGTTCTTGGGTAAGCCCATTCGTCCACCTCCAGTCCGGGTATTTCTCAACAGTCATCCGGATCGCTTTGACTGTTTTCTCAAGAAACCCGCGGTATCCGGTTAGTAGAAACCCCCATAGGAAACACGCCCAAAGATAGGCCTGGTAGTGCGGAGAGTAAGAAGTGACGGGGGTTTTCCAGTAATATTCCCAACCGTTCCCAACCAAGTTAGGGAGGTCGATCCTGTTCCTTCTAAACCCCAGTGGACCAGTCGTCCTGAAGTTCGCGAGAAGACAGAGGGCTAGGGGCCTATCCCACCTGTCTTCCCCCAGACTATTGCTGGCTGAAAGCGTTGAAAGAATTACTCTCGCATTATCATCACCATAGAAGACTGGTAGCCCCTCCATCCAGTTTACCAACCCGTATGCGGGGCTTTTCTCTTCAGACTGTTGAAAAGACCATACATAGTCGAGGACCCTTGTTGCGATCAGCCTGCTCCTTGGGTTTCCTGTTAGCCTCCAGTCGTAGGCGAACACCATGGCTGCCTCAGCTAAGCAGTCTGAACGTATCACTACCCTCTTAAGCTGATGTCCCTCGTAATCTATATTGGACTGGTAGCCTTCAATCACACCCCTGTTTCTCTCAACGCCGAAGAGAACATGTTTACGGAACCATTCTACAGACCTCCTGTAGGCCTCTTTCTCAACGTGCGCGGGCAACGGTTCGCTTTTTCCGAATGCTGTTCTAACCGTCGGAACCCAGGATAAACCATATTCTTCACCAGTTAACCATTTCAACAGCTTAATCCACAACTGCTTCCAAGCCCAGCTAGGCGCATATCTTCCTGTTCTAAACTGGCTCAGCTTACTTGTTGAAACCATTACGTTCCTAGAATACTCGAAGAGAATGGGATGTGAGTTCTCAGGAAGGCCGAAAACAGCTTTATCGTACCCTGCGACCTTCGCCAACATTAAGTGGGAGTCTCTTTTTTCAACAGGCAGGTACCAGCAGTCATGCATGTTCAATATGCTCATTCGAGGAAGCTCGGGTTCGAAAAACCTTGAAGTTACAATCAGTCTTTCCCACTCCACGGTTCTAGGCATACCGAGCAAAATACTGGGAAGAGTTGACGGATACTCCAAGTAGAGCTTTAAATCCTTTTCTTCAATCTTTTCCAGCAGAGCAGGCTCCATCCTCAGAGTTGGAACAGGATACGAATCCGATAGGGCAAGCACTCCGTCACCGTGGGAAGCATTGTTAACAGCATCGTTTAAGCAGTCATAATGTAACAAGGGTTTTCCGGTTTCGTGGAGTATCGTGTAAAGGTCGTTTTTATGCGAACAGCACAGTATTAGCCTTCCCATGGGTTTTCGCTTTTACAGCCTTATTTAAGCGTATTCTCAACAATTTGGGCGGAAGATTTTTTATTCACCTCGTGCTTACCATAGTCATGGCGAGAGCGGGATTGAAAAAAATATGGAGTAAGGGAGACAGGGTTTTAGTTATACAGGCGCATCCCGATGACGCGGAATATCATGCTGGCGGAACCATTGCAAGGATGGTTGAAGAAGGTTGCGTCGTGAACTACGCTACGGTGACTGATGGAAGCAAAGGGACTTTCGATGTGAACATGGATCCTAAGGCTTTAAGCGAGACTAGGAAGAGGGAGCAGAGGGCTGCGGCAGACGTGCTCGGAGTAAAACAGCTGTTTTTCCTAGACTATCCTGATGGTGACCTGTACCCGTCTCTAGAATTAAGGGGGAGGCTTGTGGAAATAATAAGAAAAGTTAAGCCGAATATTGTCATGACGCTTGACGCTTGGCTCCCATACGAAATACATCCTGACCACAGAGTTACTGGGCTTATGGCTTCTGAAGCGACGGTTTTCGCGGGCATGCCGAACTTCTACAAGGAACAGATTCTTTCAGGAATTGAAGCCCATAAGCCTGAGTTTATACTCTTGTTCGCTACGGGCAGCCCAAACCTCTTCATCGACATCACCAGGTTTATAGAGAAGAAGGCTGAAGCAATCATGAGGCATGAGAGCCAATTGTCCCTATCGTTCCCAGAGGATCTTATGAAGAAGGGGTTGGGAGAAGTGAGAAGGGAGTTGGTGAGAAACTTGAGGAAAGAAAGCAGGAAAAAAGGAAGATGCGTGGAACCAATGAGAATGTTCAGAGTGGGGGCGGGCCATTTCATAAGAGAATAACGTTTCCATTAGGCTTCATAAAGCAGCCAACTGGGCATTCTAAAAGATTTATATAAATCCTGCTACTGGAAAGCTTTATGCGGACTCTTCAGGAGCTTGAAGCGAGACTAGCCCTATTGCATGCTGCTTCCTTTAGGAATGTCAGAATGCTCGAATGGGATTCTTTCGCTAATAATAGGGCGACAATGGCTTTAAACGCTGCAGGAGAAAACTTTCAACTCCTAGTTCTGGACTACAAGGGTTCTGCATTAGTAAAGCTAGATTCGAAACCATATTTCTCCCTCGACGGCTATCATTACGCAATACCAATACCGGAGGGGAATCACCTTGTGGAAGCCGAGTTCTCGCCTTTCCTCGCATTCGGCGAAAAAGTGGATGTTCACCCAGGCAAGCCTGTGAGCGTCAACAGAAACATGGAGGCTCTAAGGCTCTGGGCCTATGGAAGATCCGTATTAGAGCTGGCTCGCGCAACTAAGGATGAGGAGCTTAAAGAAGATCTTCTAAGGGTGTTGAGCAACGCTCTCAGAGAAGCCCCCTTTGAAACTGTTTCCAAGGAGCAGGTTTCCTTAGCAACCGCATTCAAGGCAATGATAGGAGGGCTCGATAGTGTTCCAAGATTATTGTCCGAAGACATTATTCCAGTATTTGTTGAGGAGCAGGATCTGGAAAAATACCGGAGGGCGCTCAGCCTGCTCAAGAATAGTCTGAACAGCCTTGTTGAAAAATACGGTAAGAGGGAAGAAATGGTTGCGCTTGCTCACGCGCACATAGACACCGCATGGCTCTGGCCGTTTGAGGAAACTAAGAGAAAGGTTTTCAGAACATTTTCCACAGTGTTAACTTTAATGGAGCATTATGATTTTAAGTATATTCAGAGCGCTGCCATATATTACGACTGGATCAGGAGCGATGAACCTTCGATCTTCGATAGAGTCAGTGAGAGGATCGCGGAGGGGAAATGGATACTGGGGGCAGGCTGGGTGGAGTTCGACACTCAAATGATATCTGGCGAATCTCTGGCTAGACAACTCTTATACTCTCAAAGGTTTTACATGGAGAACTTTGGAAAAACCGCTGACGTGCTCTGGCTTCCAGACACCTTCGGCTTTTCACCAACTCTACCTCAGGCAGCGAAGCTTGGGGGTGTTAAGGTTTTTGCGACGCATAAAGTATTCTGGAACGATACGAATACTTTCCCCTACAACGTGTTCCACTGGATCGGCCCAGACAACAGCAGGCTTAAGGCAGTAGCATTCGGCCACGGTAGGGGGGGCTATAACTCGGATTTCACAGCAGACAGCGTTTACGAGCAGTGGCAAAACTGGGTTGATAGGGATCACCCTATGCTTTACTCGTACGGATATGGTGACGGTGGAGGTGGGCCTACTGAAGAAATGCTTTTAAGAGCAGAGGCTGTGGACTCGCTTCCGATCCTGCCAAGGGTGGAGCTCAAGGGATCCTTGGATTCAGTAGTGTGCGATCCTGTTTCTGAAGAATGGAGGGGAGAACTCTATCTTGAGGATCACAGGGGTGTTTTCACATCACATTCCAAGATGAAGCTTTTAAACAGGAGGGCGGAGCTGTCTTTAAGGGAGGCGGAAACATGGGCAACTTTTGCCGGAACCTATGATAAGGAAAGGTTTTCAAGCCTTTGGAAAATCCTGCTTAAAAACCAGTTTCACGACGTTCTGCCAGGCTCCTCTATAAGGGAGGTTTACAGCGAGGCTTATCCCGAGCTTGAAAAAGTGATTTCTGAGGCCGATAGGATTGCTGGAGAAGCCATGAGTAGAATAGCGGGAGAAGGACGTACAAAACTTGTTTTCAACTCTCTACCCTGGGACAGGGAGGACTACGTTATTGTAGAGGAAGAAGTCGAAGGGTCTCAAAAGGTTCCTGAAGGCTTCTTGCTGAGGGTTAGAGCACCTTCAGTTGGTTATGCCCCGCTCAACACTACCCCAACGACCCGCGTGAAAATTTCTGAGGAAAATGATTCCTACCTGGTTGAGAACAGGTTCTTCACGGTGAGGGTTTCGAAAACCGGAAGGTTGGTTTCCATATGGGATAAGGAGGCCGGTAGAGAAATTTTGAAAAACCCCGGGAACAGGCTGGTTGCCTACGAGAATATTCCGGGGTGGGCTGATGCTTGGAACATTGAGAAGGGCTATAAGGAAACCTTTTTCGAAATAACTTCGTCGAGAAGCTGGATTGTTAGCAAAGGCCCGTTAATGGTGTCCATATGCTTCATTTACCCGTTTAGAAGGTCTGAGATCAAGCAAGAGGTCAGGATCTTCTCTGACTCTAGGAGGATTGATTTCAAAACCACTATTAACATGAAGGATAGGGAGCTGCTGGTTAAAACCTGGTTTGATTTTGACGTGAACACGGATAAGGCTGTTTCAGACGTCCCGTTCGGAGTTACTGAAAGACCCACTACCAGGAACACTTCGTGGGAGAAGGCAAAATACGAGGTGGCAATGCAGAAAATGGTTGATCTTTCCGAGCACAGCTATGGCGTAGCATTGTTGAACGACGGTAAATACGGGGTTTCTATAGAAGGCTCCTCAATAGGGCTTTCACTCACAAGAACACCTGTCTTTCCAGATCCGTCTACAGACCTTGAGGAGACAACATTCACATACTCCATATATCCGCATGTTGGAGACTGGAAGGAAGCAGGAGTATTAAGGAGGGCATACGAGCTGAATGTCCCACTAAGAGTGGTTGTAGGGAAGAAAAGTAGTAAAAGCTTCTTGAAAATAGGCTCTGACAACTTGATGCTAGAGGCTGTGAAAGCCGCAGAGGATGGGGACGGTATTGTTTTAAGGCTTTATGAGTTCCATAATGCAAGGGGGAGGACACGTATCAATCTTGCCGCTCAGGTGCAGAGTGCAGAATCTCTAGACCTGCTTGAATTAAACAAGGTTAACAGGGATATTAGGACGGATCGAAATGGTTTGGAGTTTACATATCGCAACAGGGAAATAATCACTTTAAAAATACGTAGAAAGTGATTCCCTAAAGGCTTTCACTCCTCCAAACAGTGTAAAGCTCCCGAACAACATCTTTCTCAGCACCATCAAAGTTCCAGTACACTAGCCCATCGGCACGGCCCCGTGCTGCTGACTTAACACTCTCCATGAAGAACTCTCTGCCAGCCACAGAGATATTTGAAATACGTTCACCCAGCAGATAATGCACGAAATCGGTGCGAAGAATCAAAATGACGGGCCATATTCTCGCTCCCCCAACATTCCAGTGTGAGATTTTCATCAAACCTGCTTCTATTGAGCTTGAAGGTAGCCCTGAGAGTCGCGTCTCATCATAGTTCCGTGGCTGAACTATGGTGCTCAACCCTGTAGCCACGTAGTAAAACTTGCTGAGAAGATCCTTGTCTAGGCCGTAAGTATGACTAAGCTCCTTGACTGCGGTTAAGCCTTCCCACTGCATCCAGTCAAAATAAAGCATCGGCTCAATAATGTCTAGAATTCGGCTGAGAGCCCTATAGCTTTGACCTGTCAACATGCTCCACCATGGTGACAAAAGATTGGCACCGATGACTGTTCCCCGGCCACCCTCCTCCTTGACTGCTGAAGAGAAAATCCTGACAACGCTCTCAATATACTCGCTCCTATACTTGAACCATTCGAACACTCCTGGAAACTCGTTGTAAACATCTAGAACATCAGGGGTGCTTAAGGTTCCCTGTCTAACAATCTCCTTAGGGAACTCCCCCTTGCCAAGGAAATCCATCATGCGCAACCAGTCTCTCTTGATGAAAACCGGATTGTAACCTAAGCTCTTCATCTCTTCGCAGCAACTGGGGCAGAAGCATGTTAGAAAATAGTCTAAGCCAGCCATGGGGCTTTCAAACCTGATGAAGTCGAGCACAACGCCCTCCACATGGTATAGTCTCACGAGGCTTCGAAGATCAGCGACTATTCTTCTTAAAACATCAGGGTTTGTTGGACAGGCTCGAGCATAATGAGGCTTTCCAAGTATAGTCCATGCGGAATACTCTGGTCCTCTTCTAGCTATCTCGGGCCTGCTGAAAACAGGATAGCTGGCGAAGAATTTCAAGCCTACTCCGCGTAACTCTTCGAGAAGCCTCTTAAGATCGCCATAGGATTCCTTCTCAAAGTTTTCCGGGAGACACCTTACACCATTGTAAAGCTCTTTAGCCTCCTCTGGGAAAACAGGCAGATGCGTATGCACGTACTCTATGCCGTACTCTTCCAGAAGCCGGTTTCCATACTCTTTTAGAGCCTTAAGGCTGATGAAAGCACCTATGGGCTTCATTTCCCAATCACCTCTGAAATCTTGCTAATCCTGTTTTTCTCCTCTTCTCGGAAGGAGAAGAAGTCGATTCCATCTAATCCTGTTTCCATAGCGATTTTAACAGCCTGCTCGATTTGCGGGTCATCCAGCATTATAATTGGATGAAGCTCACTCCTGCCTGCTAAAAGTCTTTTAGCAGCCTGAAACTCGATTTTAATCAAGGATATAGGTAAGCAGTCTTCAAACAGCCTTTTGGTGCTAAGCGGGTACTCTTCCCCTCGAAAGCCGAAAACACGGTAGAGCACGTCTATAAGCTCAGATTCTGGTAGCCACGAGTTCCAGTGAAGCAAGTCCTCGGCGATTTTAGCCAGTTCAAAGTTGAGGCAGGCAACCCCACGCCCTCTCCTGTAAACCATTGGTTTTACGAAATCCAGATGGCGCCAAAACTTCCTATAGTTCTGACCGACTAGAAAAGCTAGAGAGGGAGTGAAAACATAAGCGCCAAGGCGGGTCTTCCCACTATATGACTTGATCGTATTTCTAACTTCAACTATAAACTCTTCAACGCTATGCTCCCGAAACCCAAGCCAATCAAGTAGTCCACTCCCCTCCTTAACAAGATCTAAAAATCCTACCTGAGAATAACGATATGCTTGCAAAACTTCCCAGGCCTGTTTAAAATCATAGAAAGCGTTAAGCATCTTTTTAACTGACTGCTTCATCTCCTCAAAACGGTATCCGTATTTATCAGCCTTATTCCTACAATTTTCGCAGAAACACGTCGCAAAAGCTTCTAGCCCACTGCCCATCGATGCAAATCGGATTCCGTCGAGCAAAATGCTGCTAACATCATGTTTCTCAAGGATCTCGGAAACCTGTCGGAGGGTCCTACGCCTTATGTCAGGGTTATTAGGGCATCCTGATCCAAACCATACGTGTTTCCTGCCATATGGGTCCTCCGCCAGAAACCTCGGTTCTCGAAACTCATTGTCGATTCGAAAAGCCCCGATGACGATGTGAACATTAAAGCCCTTATCCCGTAATCCTTCGACCAGCTCAGGATCATAACCAATAACAATATCTTTAAAACCTTTTTCGAGAAGGAAATCAGCATATTCGAGCCTTGGAATTCCAAACATCCAGAGCCTCAAGCCTGCATACACCAGGTTTTGATTCACCTGAACAATATTTAAGCATGACCTTTTAAGTAGAAAAGGGTGTAAAGTTCGATATGCTTAGAATGCTAGTCGGCAAGCGTATGAGGCTTCATGTTTAAAAATCCTCCTCAGGATATGCTAAAGATTTACTGGAAGAAAGTAATTTTTAAATGTCTGTCTAACCTTTCAATTAAGCATGAGCACCATACTTATGGGAAACTGGGCAATAGGGAGTCAAGTCGAAGGTTTCGCGTCAAACGTTAAGCTTTCCGTAAAACATGTTATTACTCTTAATGAAGACTGGATGTTCGCTGTTGACCCTGAGGGAAATCTTACTCCAGAGACTGTTCGCTCTGTCCGAGATGTGAGAAAAGCAAAAGCAGGCTTACCTTGGGAGGCACAGTTCTCAGACCTTACAAATTATGATGGGGTTGCATGGTATTGGCGTAGCTTTAGAATTCCACGCATGCTGAAGGGTAAAAGGATCATCCTCAGGTTTGACGCTGTTGATTATGAAGCTAAAGTATGGTTGAACGGCGTTGAGCTTGGCTCCCATGAGGGAGGCTATACTCCATTCGAATTCGATGTAACAAACATTGTGAAATTGGATGAGGATAACGATCTTATGGTTAGAGTTTACGATCCTCAGGATTGCTCTGAAATCCCTAACGGTAAGCAGTCTCACTACTGCAATATTGGCGGCCTATGGCAGGGGGTCTGTCTCCTCATCAGGGAAAAGGTTTACGTACATTCAGCATTCATAGTACCGGAGGTTGATAATTCGAGAATTAGGGTTCGCATAATTCTTTCCCACATTGAGGAGGCTCCTGAAGATGGTCTTAGGCTAACCCTTAGGGTTTCTCCAGGCGGAGAGGAGAAAGTCGTCAAAGTGTTTAAAGGCGAGCCTGTTTACGATGTTGAAATGCCTATCCGGGGCGTGAGACTATGGTCTCCGGATTTCCCCTCTCTATATAGGCTTGAAATCCTTCTCTCCGGCGAAGACGTTGACGATACTTGTTTCGTAGATTTCGGCATGAGAAAGGTTGAGGTGCGTGAGAACAGGATTCTCCTTAACGGCGAGCCCATATACCTTATGGGGGCTCTAGACCAAGATTTCTATCCGGACGTAATATACGGCACTCCTTCTGATGAAATGCTTCGCAACCAGTTTCTCAAAGCCAAGGAACTGGGGCTTAATTTTCTGAGGACACATATCAAGATCCCTTGCCCGAATTATCTTGAATGGGCGGACAGACTTGGAATCATGCTCTGGATAGATTTTCCAAGCTTCTACAGGTTCACCGTGAAGGCGAGGGAAAGGATGAGGAGGCAGCTTGAAGAATGGGTTTGGAGGGATTTTAACCATCCATCGATATTCTGCTGGTGTCTGGTGAATGAGGAGTGGGGTGTTCCACTTGCCGAAGAGGAGGAGGCGAGAAGATGGCTTAAGGAGACGTGGCACCTGGTTAAAAGGCTCGACCCCACTAGACTTGTTGTCGACAATTCTCCTGCAAACGCGGGACACATTGTAAGCGACGTTGAGGACCAGCATGTCTACATGGCGATACCTGACCATGCTCGAGAGTTCGAAGACTGGGTTGAGGATTTCTCTAAACATCCTGCTTGGACGTTTAGGTTCCCAGAGTCTGAGAGAAGGGGTTTCGAACCCTTGATGGTTTCAGAGTTCGGCAACTGGGGGCTTCCGGATGTTGAGGAGATTCTCCGCTACTACGATTGGAAGGACCCTTACTGGTTTAACCAGGCGAGCTACGGGGGGCCGATTCGCACAGGCATTAACGAGTTCTTCAGACTGGGACTGGATGAGGCTTACGGCTCGCTGAAGAAGCTTGCAGAAGCCGCTCAAAAGCATCAGCTTGACTCCCTTAAGTTCGAGGTTGAAACAATGAGGCTTCACCCCGAGATAGTTGGATACGTTATAACGCAGTTTACAGACTTAAACAGTGAGAGCAATGGGCTCATGGACATGTGTAGGGGTGAGAAGATTCTACACCGTTTCCTGAGATTCTTTCAAGCGCAAGACGTTGTCGTAATAAGGCCTGGAAAATGGAGCTATATTGAAGGTGAGGAAGCCAGGGTAAAAATCTACGTTTCCAGGTTTTCAGACATTGAGCCGAAAGCTGTGGAATGGTGGGTTGAGAACACTCCGGTAGGTGGCGTGTTGAAGCCGGTGAGCATTGAGAAGGCTTGCTGCGCAGAGGTGGGGGAAGCAAGCTTCAGGATTCCGGAAGCAGAGTTTCCTGGCAAGCTAACCATATGGGCAAGGCTGCTCGACGAACATGGAAGAGAAACCTGTCGAAACTATCAAGAGATCCTGGTTCTTCCATATCAATCCGTCAGGAGCAGTGGAAAAATCAGCGTGTTCGGTGCTGATGAAAGCGTTATGGAGAAGATTAGGGAGATAGGCCTAACCATCGTTAAGCCCAGCGAACCCAACGTTGCGGTGTCTCTAGGAGTTAATAAAGACGCTATCGTTTTTGCTGAGAAGGGTGGCAGAGTGCTCTTCCTGCTTGAAGACTGCGGAGCAGGATCCGCCATACCAGGCGGAATCCGGCTTGTAGACAGGAGGGAAAAAGGCCGCTGGGGAGACTGGTGCACAGCATTCCTCTGGCTTAAGAAGGAGGTTACAAGTAGGCTGTTCTACGAGGGCCACTTGGGGATGCCGTTTATAGAATGTATTCCCAAGATGGTTCTGGAGGGGATTAATACTAAGGACGCTAGGAAAGCTTTAGGAGGCATTTTCGTCGGCTGGATGCGGGAGCCAGCTGCCACGATACTCCCAGTAAAAACTGGGACAGGGATTGCTGTTCTCTGCACTTTCAGGCTGGTGAAAAACCTTGTTAAGGATCCGATTTCAACCGCACTGTTCTGCTCACTGATCGACCTAATGTTTTCAGAGAAACTTAGCGGTGTGTAGCATGCAGAACCATGCTTAAAAATACTTCAAGCTTTAAACGCGATACCCATTATGAAACATTCGGATGCCTAGAAAGACAGCAATACTTGCCAGATGAACAAGTATCCTAGTGATTCGATTTCCTCCCAGACTCTTCTAAAGAGTCCCTCATCTCCAGAGATTGCTTCAATCTCTCTGCGTTTCTCATCCCAAGGTATGCACACTCCCGGTTTTAACTTTTGACTCTTAAGCCTTGGTACATGTTTCTCCTCAACAGCTTTCTCATCCAGCTGTGGATTTTTCGAACATTCAGAGCCCCTGTCTTCGTATTTTCCGTAGCTACGTGTAAACTCAGTCATAGCCTTAACGTTTTCAACCTTAGCATCATTCTGAATTATGGCTGACGCATCCATTATGTATCCGCCTTCTGAAGCAATACTGTCAATGATTTTCTTACAATAGCGATGCACCTCATCAGGCGTTCCCAGAGTAAGCAGCCAGTTGGGCAGGCCCCCGCTCAGACAGAACTTATGTCCAAGTTTCCTATGCGTCTCAAAAATATTGCTCCTGTCAATATGGAAGATTATGCTGCCCTCCGGCAATTCGGCAAAGCTATCCAGGTGCGGCGTCCAGTCTCCCTCAGCATAGAAAAGCACCCTGAGCCCGTTAGACCAGAGTTCCTCTATAATGGGTCTCAGTGTGCGCCAGTGGATTTTTTCAAAATGATCCATACTGATGAAAGGTATGGCGCTGCGATGCATCCAGAAGCCTATTGGAACCTTTTTCTCCGGGTCGGCAGTCATGCGGGCAACTTGAGTCAAATGCGGGGCTAGGGCTTCACATGCCTCAAGCACTTTCTCAGGCTGCCTATGAAGATCCTTAGCTAAACCAATATATCCGCGAAGCTTATCTGCAATAATGTCAAGCGGGGCCTTGAGAATGCCCGCTATTGCGGAGACGGTTCCAGCCTCCCTCCTCATTCTTTCAACCTGAGGCCCGAAAGCGTTAAAATAATCGCTCATTGCCATAGCTCCTTTCACAAGAGCAAGCATGCTCCGATACGAGGATTGAAGAGCGTTTCCAGAAATCTCGCTGGAGACACGGGGCAACCAGACCGTGTAAAGAAACTCCGTAGGATCATCTATCAAAAGGTTATACTCTTCAGGCTTCATGAACGCTTTCTGCTCAGGTGGCTCAAGATACTGAAACGCGGTGTCGGGAGGAATGTCGATACCGGGTATAGCGTAGTATTTCAGGCCAAGGGCCTGTGTAAGCCCCGTCCAAACATAAACCATGTTGGCGACCATCGCATCCCAGTCGAAATCCCTAGCGCACTTCAAAACCGCGTCAAAAGCCTTCCTGTAATCATGCGTAACCTCTTGACAAGTGTAGCCCGCATACTTTGCAGTAAACTCTGCTACAAAGGGTCGAATCGGAATTCGATCGGGTTTCTCGTTGCGCATAGCGGTCAAGTAGCGTTTCAACCGCTCTTGGTAAAGATACTCTTTTTCACCCATCCCGCCCCCTCCTCCGCCTAATATTAGGTAGAGCATTATCCTTAAATGTTTACCTAAGCTTAGAAAAGCAGCATCATCCTCTTTGCAATTTATGTTGAAAACATTAGCAGCTAGAAGCTTCGGAAAGATTAATATCCTTTAAGGGTCTTTAACACGAGATGGACGATGGGGAGTCTCAAGATAGGTTTAGCATTATGGTCGCTAGGGCCAACTAGGAACGAGACCGAGTTTAAGACTGCTCTTGAAACAGCTAGAGGAATCGGTATTCAGGGTGTTCAACTCTGGTGCGTCGACTACTCCCCCTCGGAACCCTGCATTCTTGATCCAGACAGATGCGTAGGAAGTGAAAGAAGAAGGATTAAGGAGATTGTGGAATCATATGGGCTTAACATAACGGGGTTCTGCGCTCAACTCACTGGACCCATGGATCCCGGCATGCCGTGGCCTGGTTCCGCTCTCGGCGATCCAAGGGACCTTGAAAACAGGATTGAAAAAACCATGAGGGCTCTGGAGCTTGCCTCAGACATGGGCTCCGCAATAGTCACAACTCACCCCGGCGAAATACCTTCAGACAGGTCAAGTAAAAAGTATGCGAACATGCTTAACTCCTGCAAGAAGCTGGCGAGATACGCTGAGCAGGTTGGAGCAGTGTTTTGCATAGAGACTGGGCAGGAGAGGGCTGAAATTCTTAGACGTCTCCTCGAAGATGTGGGGAGTGAAGGGTTAAAGGTAAACTATGATCCTGCAAATATGCTTAAATATGGCGTGGTTGAGGGTGTTAGAATCCTGGCCCCATGGATTGTGCATACCCATGCTAAGGACTATAACCCCGTTACAAGACGTGCAACAGTCGGCGAAGGCCTAGTGCCTTGGGACGAATACATAAGCACGCTTAAATCAGTAAACTATTCAGGATGGTTTGCAATCGAGGATGAAACAGGCATAGATGTTGTAGAGTCTATTAAACGGGGTAAAGCATTCTTGGAAAAATACTGATAGCTGCACGCTCATCGCCCTCAGACGTGTAACGCTGTTCACAGCGAACTCGTCCATGTCTTTTTAGAAGGTTGACGAAACCCTCAGCCTACTGCCTGTTCTCGAAGACTGTATCGACTTTATCATTATTTCGCTTACATGCATGCCCCATTTTAGACTCGGCAGGGGCTCCTTATCGTTCAATATGCAGTCGAAAAAGTGTTCCGTGGAAGCCCTATAATAGTTCCAAGGCGGAAAGTCCTCCTTGGGTATGCAGTACCAGCCATCTGGCAAGTAATACTTGCTATCCTTGCGCTTCGTCATGACAGATATTGCCGCCGGCCCGCCTACGAGTAGAGCACCCTCGCTACCATATATCTCTATGTCAGGCATATTCCCAACACCTGTCCTGAGGCCGTCAGGAGTTACGAAGTTCGCGATGACACACCCCAGGCTTCCGCTTCTCATATTGAGCAGTGTAAACGTGTTGTCCTCAGCCTCCATCTTTATCCGTTTAGTTGGCTTCGCGGCTGCTAGCTTCGGCCAGAAGGATTCGTAAGGCTTATGGGAGAGATGATCGGTGAAAAACTCATCGGGCACGATGAATCTGTCCGGTATAGATAGCTTCGCCATGCCTGCCACTGACGAGGCGGGGCCTAGGAGGAAGGTTAGTGCGGCTATCTGGTATACGCCGAGGTCAAAAAGCGGGCCTCCGGCTTGCCTTGTGAAAAAGGTTTCCTCACCCCAGCTTGGTGCTCCCCTCCCCAGCCCGGCTCTAAACCAGTAAACCTCTCCTATTGTTCCCTCCTCCAGAATGCTTTTAACCTTCAAGTATAATGGGTTCATCTGAACATTAGGCTCTACAAGCGCCTTGACACCGGCTTTCTTAACCGCGTTGAACACTTTTCTCAAATCCCTCATGCTAGTGGCCAACGGTTTCTGAACCAAGACGTGTTTCCCAGCCTTCGCCGCCCTCGCCGCATGATCAGCATGCATACCCATGCCTGAAAGTATGAAAACAGCGTCTATATCTGATTTCCTCAGCATCTCCTCGACATCGGTATAGTATTCTTTAGCACCCCATAGCTCCATGCTTCTTCTAGCTCTCTCCTTAATCCTGTCGCATGTTGCAACCAGCTCGCCCTTCTCAACTATGGCTGGGAAATAGGCTTCATTAGCAATAACGCCACACCCTACAACACCACACTTCACCCTCTTATCCCCCATTCTCCTCACCTTTCACATGACAATATGGAGGATTTATTTAAAGCTATATAGTTATTGGCGGCAAGAGTTTAAAACCTTTTCACTCCTTTAGATACAGTATTAAAAATTTAAGTAGAATCCTGAAATAGAGGAATCCGATGAAGGTAAAGTATGAGGAAATGACTCCGAAAGAGTTTCTGGAGGCGGTTGAAAAGATGCCTGTTTTCATAGTTCCAACAGGTCTTCTCGAATGGCACGGCGACCATCTTCCTCTCGGACAGGATGCGTTGAAAGCCTACGGCATATGTCTACGGGTTGCCGAAAAGCTTGGAGGAGGAATTGTTCTTCCTCCCAACTATTGGGGAAGACCAGGCTTTTCAACATACGTTGGAACCCTAACCTTCAGCGACGGGTTGATTCGAACACTCTTCTGGGAACTGTTTGAACAATTGAGGAAGGTTGGGGCGAAGCTGGTGCTCGTTGTTACGGGCCACTATGGTCCCTGCCAAGTAGACTGTCTAAAAGGGGTGGCAGAGGATTTCAACAGGTGCCACCCAGATGTCTATGTTATCGTCCAACCAGAATACGAGGGTATCGAGATTGATGGAGAAGTACCCGCGGACCACGCGGGCAAGTGGGAGACATCAATGTTCTGGCACATGTATCCTCAGCTTACAGTACTCGAGGAATTCAAGCCGGGGAGGATCAAGGTGCACACTTATCCTGATGCTCCGTACAACTATTATCGTGAAAGCCCGGTTTGGGAGTGGAGGGAGGATATAAGGATTGTTTCCTCCCCGGAGCTTGGAAGAAAGGCTGTAGACATCATTGTAGACAACCTGGTTAAACTAGTTAAACAGAAGCTGGAGGAGCTGAAAAGACTCTGAGACCGCTAAGTTCTTCCTATTCCAAAGATGATTATGAGGCATGCTAAGAACATTAGGGAAGCCATAGCGCGCTAAACCCGGAGCAGTATGAAAAGTATGTTGTAGATAAAGATGACGAGCAAGGGACTGAGGCGAGTTTCCCTGCAACATTTCCTCTTGACAGGTCTCGCTCTCCTTAAACTGTGGATATAAGCATTTGAAATCCAGGTAAAGTCGTCGAGAACATTTTGACAGAACGGCCACCTATATCATATTAGACGTATTAAACTTTAACAACCTAAGACTGCTGAAAACGGTTTGAGCAGCTGATTTCTGTTGTTTAATGTATAAGCAACACTACCTTAATTCGTATTGTTTTTCTCCATCCTTAGGATTGATGTTATCTGAGAAATATCAAATTTTGGTGTTCCATCAACATAGCAGAGGCCGAAGCATGCGTGAACAGGGCTGTTTTCGCTTTTTATTTTCCTATGAAACGGGTTATCCCGCCACTCATATATGAATACACCATGTATTCTACCCGAATAATCCCTGTTCACCCTACTTATTAGTTCAGATAATTGCAGATAGACTTTCATAAAGTTGGAGGGATCCTGAATTGGAATTATCTTTCTTCCGTCCCGGGTCTCAATATTGGGTGTTCTCCCGTCCTTTTTTGCCTTTACAATCTTAAAGCCTATGCCAGCATGAAGCCCAGTCTCGCTAATTATAAGTGGCTTATCGTATTTTTCAAGCTCGTTTAAAAGGCTGCGGAGCATAAACTCAAACCTTGCAAGCCTCAAATTAGCTTCCCTCGGACTTGTGAGAAACCTCTTATTGTGTTCAAACGCGTCCAGGGTAAACCAGTCTTTTGCTTCCATAGGATAACAGTTAATGGAGTACACGTCTGCTGCCTCAATAATTGGCACAACCCATTCCTTTATTTTGCCTTCGGCATCTAAACCAAATCCCTCCATAGCGTAAGTAACAGGCGTATTGAACCCGTGTTCCTGAATAAGTTTTCTGGCTGCAGTAATCAGGTTTGAAATGGCGAATGCTAGTCTTCCCGTAAACCTCCAGTTAGGCGGTTCACCCTTCGTGTACTCTCTAAGCTCGTTTCCTAGACATATTGCAGTTAAAGGGATGTTCAATTCATGCGTACCAAGGATATGCTCCTGCTTAAGTTCACTATGCCAGTCTTTTAGAAGATTTTCAGAGTTTACGTGTATCCCTGCATACAAACTCATATTCAGCTTCTTTATTATTCCTGCGATTCTTTGGGAATGCTCATAGTTGTAGGTTCTGACCGCGTTAATACCCATCTTCGCAGCCTCGCTAAAACCCGAGTTCTCAATCCTTCTGACACCGGAAGGGTGGAACCATGCACCGATAATCATGTTTCTACACCACAAGTAAATGTATTCAATAAACTAACTTAAAAATATTTTGTAAACTAATATGGAAGTATCCACATGTTTTTCAAAATCAAACCGATAGCCACGCTAATCGTTATAATTAAACCAACCCCTAGGGAGATCCCGGCAACTATCGAATTCCTATAGCGTGACCAGAAGTCTCGCCCTATTCTTTTTTCAACCAGCTTTCCGATAATCATTCCTATCAGTAGGGAAACGGAGTAGGGTAATGGTTGCGCCGCGCCCGCAGACAGAGCTATGACAGGAATGCTTAGGCGCGTCACCTCGGAGACGGCGAAAACAATAAGGCCAATCACGAAGAATCCGGCTACGAGAAGCGGGTTTAGCAGGCCAGCAGCCCCCCCTGAAGCGAACAGGCGGAGCCATCTGGCCTGAATCGGCCAGTAAATATTCGTACCAGGGTAAACGTTAGACGGCATTGGCGCGATGTTCCAGAAGGCAGACACGTAGATGAAGCCAACCAGCCAGACTATTGGGAAAACCAGGAAGTATGTCTTATACATGGTTTTTGAAGGAGTGTTGCAAAGTTGACCGATCTTCATGAAGTAGCAAAAATCAGCCCCAAAAGTAGTGATAATAAGTGGACCGAACCATATTCTGGTATCATTAAACCCTGTTGCACCCATGTATGCTAGAAACGCCCCCTCCTTAAGGTATGGAACATCCTGCTTAAAACCAACGATCCCATAGGATCTCGTGCCCACTAAAGTGTATATGAATGACCATCCGGATGAAAGAGCAAGAAGCAAAAGTAGAAAAGTAACCGGGAGACCAGGTATAAGGTAGGCGAAAAGAGCAACCGACCCAACGGTTGAGCCGAAGAACAGTGCTAGAAGAAACCATAATGGGTAATTGTCAACACCCTTGCCGACCCTTATTCTCAAGAGGCTTTTTAGAGAGTTAATGAAAATTTGAGGATTTCTTAATATTGGGAGGATGCCTGCAGCTATGGCTAAGCCTATTATTGGGCTTACCCAAAGCTCGAAAAGCGAATGCTGGTATATTGTTGAAAGAGAGGAGCCGGGAGACCAATAGCTGAACAGCCCCCTAAGGGCCGGCAACGGTGATTCGGAACTGGTGAGAAAACATCCGAAGAAGTAGAAAGCCATTCCGCTTGCAAACAAGGTTAAGACGACGCTTACTGGAAGTATGAACCCTGTCGCGATGCTTATTATATCAGTCGCAACGCCGAACGAAGCACCAGGTAGAAACGGCTCTATTCTGCTAGTAAGATCAACCCATGGAATTGGGATAGTCGTATAACCCATTACTAGCGCCGGCAAATAGACCAGAAGCCCATAGACGAAACCCAGCGCCGCAGAAAGTGTGAAAATCCTGGTTCTCCTAGGATCAGTTCTCTCTGAAAGAGTCAGGATTGCATCAGCCCCTACTTGAGCCGTTGGAAACGGCAGATCCTCAACCTCGATGAACATGCTTTTCGCAATGAAAGCCATAGACATATCTGCAAGTTTCCAAAGTAGTCCTCCTATGAGAGATATGAGAATAGGCGGAATGAAGCCAGGGGAGAAAAACGTTCTGTAGATAAAGAGATTTGTCTCTGGAGAAGGAGCCCACCAATCCGGTATGTTCAACCCATAGGCATATGGGCTAGTCCTGAACCAAGTGGCGTATATCCACTGTATGCTTATAACCTCGAAGCAGATTTGATGCCCCATCATCCATATTAGGAATGCCTCTTGCCTGCTTAACGGGTGTCCAGCCAAAAATCCGAGTTCAACAGCAAACAGGAGCAGAGTATACTGGATCCCGGAGCTAAGGCTACCGCCGCTGTAAAGCTGGTACCATATTGCCGCCGGCAAAAGAACCACTATGCCGTAGAGTATCACTAAAAACGATCTCCAGGTTAACCCTGAGACGCCTTTAGCACTATTCATGGTTCCCAGCCTCCTTAAATTTCTCCAGCATTTCCCGTGCTTTCTCAATCGCTTCAAGCTTATCTGCCGCTGGAAGGGTCCTCCAAATGAGTAGTTGTTTGCGAAGACTGTCTACAAACCTGTATCCTGCTTTCTGCCACATGTAAAGCGTGCCGGATTTTCTATTTAGACGGAGAGCGTATTTGAAATTGGTTTCGCCAGCATCTTTGCGAATCAGTATTTCGGCCCTCTGAGAGATGCCCATGTCGAAAGGAGGCAGAGTAGTATCAACGATTATGATCTTCTCAACAGCCCCGTCTTCAACTCTTTCAGACAATGCGAGATTGTCCGTTCTAAAGGTGCCTACCTCCGCCGTTGTGAAAGCCTTGAAAAATTCAACTAAAAACATTATTATTCCGTCGGTTTCCCCGATCGAGGAGGTGAAGGGTAAAGGTATGTCCCAGACATCGCCCTGAGGCTTGGTTTTAAGCTTCCAAACCCTCTCCACCGAGGGTGTGACCAGCCTTGAAGCCTTCAGAACAGGATAGATGGAGGACGCTATCGTGGTTAATATCGATATTGAGACTGTTAAAATTACGATTGTTGAGGAGAAGTTAGGGTAAAAGTCTTTCGGCATCAATTGAAACATGTAGAGGAGGTTGGTTCCCACAAGCCCTGCAACGTATCCTAGGACTGCAGCAACAACGGAGTATACTAGCGTTTCCGACAGAAAGAGACCGGCAACATGCAGGGGTGAGAGCCCCAGTGAGCTGAAAATACCGATCTCTCTAACCCGTTCATAAACGTTGGCCAGCATCGCGTCCAAGATTGCTAGAGCAGCAATAATAATTGGGAAAACAAGGTGCTCAATCCCCCTGAGGGAGAACCATGCTTGCTGCTGGAAATTGGCCCTTTGACCCCCGGCGCTCGCGTAAACGACAAACGGCAACCTGTTAGACAGGCTTTGGGCAATTTCGAAAACCCGGCTTTGATTACGGAATTTAGCGACTATCTGCATTGGGGGATAGCCTAATCTTTCTGCCAGCGAGTATGGAACTATAAGTACTAATTGAGCGGGAATATGCTGGATGCCGCCCGCCCATTGGACCCCCCAGTTGATAGGCGTCACCTCGTGCAGATTTAAATCAACCAGGCTGTTAAGAGTGGAAGAATCGAAGATTCCGATGATAGTCAGATTGGCTTCACCGACATAAATTGTGTCGCCTATCCTCCAGCCGCAGGTGTCCGCAGCTTCCCTCGGTATTATGGCCGTGTAAGAACTTAATAGCTGGGAGCAATTCGGAAGAGTAATGCCCTGCTCAAAGATAGGGTCTTCCGGCACAACTGCCAGCAAAGCCGAGAAGACGTATTGTGTTCTAGGCAGGTTATCCGTGATCCTAGTTACCCTTATCTTCGTCCCCGGAACCTGGCCTCCCAAGACCGACACGTAGCCGCTGGAAGTATAGATCCAGCTTCTTGGGCATATGACAGCTTCGTCCCCGATCTCCACTTTAAGAAAAGCCTCCAGATAAGATGGCAGGTACCTGAATTCACTTATCAGGATTCCGTCATAATAGGTTTTCCCGGGTTTCGGAATGGTTCTGACTATTGATATCAAGTATATGGATGTTAATGAAATAAGGGAGAACACTATCAATGTGATTGTTACAAGTGTAAGAGCAGTCCGCAGCCTTCTCTTCCGCATATTAGATACGCCCATTGAGAAAGCGATTAGAATCGCGCCAAACCGGCTTATCTCGGCGAAATGTTTGCCGATTACCTCTTCTCTAAACGCCCTTATAAAGCCGGATATTCTGCCCCACAGTATTCCTACAATGGGGGTGACGAAAACTAGGATCGCTATGCCAACCAGCATTATATAGATGTTTGTTGCTAAGTGAAAACCAGGATGAAACCAGTAGAGTAGAAATGTGAAAAGCGCGAAGACTCCGCATGCATACAATATTCTCCGCATGCCGCTTCTCGGTGAAAACACGAGTTCGACAAGGAGTATTGAAAATGGAACTAAAAGTATGAAAAAGAAGAGGGTTGATGAAATTATTTCGAAAATTAGGCCCCTTGTAAACGTGTAAGCGTTTATCTCGCTCTGCCAAGCAGCGTAAGTAGCGTAGACCATGCGAGAATAGTTAAACCCGGCTTCTGCCGAGAAACATCTTAAAGCCTCGCTTAACAGATTGCCCGTATTTTTTGAGAACTCTAAAGCAGGAGCACTCGCAGCCAAGTAGCTTGAAGCCAAATGAAGCCTATACTTGTTCAAAAGATGAAAATCATTAACAAGCCTTAGAGGCGTGGCTAGGATAATTAATGTCTCACCCTGTTTCACCGAGAATCCTCTTCCTTCAAGAGTTTCTTCAGTGATACTTTTTAAAACTCCTTGGGGGGAGGGAATTCCCGGACTGTAGATAATAACCTCAATAGGCACGTCTTCAGGTGCAAATATCATTGTTATGTCCTCGCCCTCAATGAAGCTGTCGCGAACATAGCCGTAGGACGTAGGTGGAGTATGACCGCGTGAATCCAGAATAGAAATGCTCCCGAGCATATTCACGGGTGGAATAAGGTTGAACAAGACTATTGAGCCACAGGGGAAGACTGGAAAATAGCGAGGTGCATCCGGGGTCCCGATACGCCCGCTGTCAACCTGGAATGAAATAGGGTATACGTCGGATCTTTGCTGCCACAGCTCAGGAGCATATATAACGTTTCCATTCTTGTTGAAGACGAATGCCTCAACCATGACTTTTGGAACCGCGACCTCAGCAACACCCACGCCCAGCTGCTGCGCACCCGTATAGGTTGTCTCCGAAGGCAGCCCGTGAACCATAAAAACACCGTTCTCATCCGTTTTACACAAAGAGTAGAAATGTGGAGTATACCCGCTTTCAGTATAAGACAGGCGGACTGAAACCAGCGCGTGAGGCACTCCCTCAAACCATCCCTTCGCATAATCGTATGTAACAATTTTCCCAGTTAAAGTAACGAAGCCGCCTGCGTTCGGCTGTAAAGCGTACCTCGTTGGTCCAATACCCCTGCTTCCGAAGTCAGGACCGTTTATCAGGCTTGACGCTAAGGCCGCTGCAAACATAACCTGTTTCTTAGTGTTTTCGAACCTTCTCTGAGAGCCGAGACTATTCTCATAGATGTCTGAAGGCGTGGAGCAGAAGGCTCTGAAAGAATTAGCGGTAGCTACTGTTATTCCAACCCCGCCCGCTAAAACATACGGTTCATGGTCGAAAGCCAGGTTAGTCGGCAAGTATACTCTCCATTCTCTTACGCGTAAACCGTCTTCAACATTTATATCGAGGCCCAGATTCTGCAGAATGTTCTTAACCTCAGACTGCGACCCGAATAATCTATCACGTAGCCAAGTATACCTTAGGAGAGAGGCCTCGAAGTAATAGTTGTACCCGCAGAAGAATAACCCTAGATCGCTCACGTCGGAAGCCAGGTCGAAGTTTACCCATATGCTGATCTTATTGCCTATTTCCTCGAAGTGCTGCTCTACAAACTCTCTGGAGCCCTTTAACCCTCCGTAGTGAGAACCTATAGCGAGAAACCATATGGTTCTCTCAGGAGGATTATCCTTAAACCAGGAAGCCAGCTCCATGATCATCGCAATGCCTATAGCCTCATCTGCTCCAGGAGCCACTCCAACTATGTATGATTGCGAATCATAGTATGCACTTAAAATCACAATCTCTTCTCTCCTTCCGGGTATTACACCTAGAATATTCCAAGCCGGCTTTTCCTCCCAGGAAGCATTCAGCATAATTCTTACTTTAACCTCGCCTATTGTCTGAAGAGCAATCAGATTCTCCGCATCTCTTCTTGAAACCACGAGCCTAGGAATATTTAACGGGACGCCTAGGTAGTTGACTCCCCCTCTGAAAGCTAATCGTGGAGCATCCGGAAGCCTACCGTTTAAAGAACTTTGAACGTTATTGTAGATTTCCGGCTCAATAAATAGTACGGCTTTAGCGCCAAACATCACTGTGCGAATCCAGTTCCCGCTGTTTTCATAGTCCACAAGCACTATCTTATCATTAAGGTTCTTTCCTTCAAGCTCCGACAGGGATGCTTTCCCAACGTAGACTAGCCTCCCCTCAATACCCTCGGGAGGAGTCATACCCGGATTTAGACCCATCGGGTACATTGTTAAAACATTGTCAAGGGTAAACTGGATTGGAGATAATACTTGAACCCTTGACTCATGAACTACTGGGACGAGGACCGTGAAGTTTTCAAAATAACCGTAAGGACCTGGTTTAAGACCATTTTTCACGAAGTTTTCATAGATGTATTTCGCTGCAGCTTCATAGCCAGGGTAGCCGGGGGTCCTGCATCTAAGGCTAGACAGATACTTAACGTGCTCGCGAATCGCATCTGTGTTTATGATGTTTGCGATCTCGCTATTTTTAAAGGGCTGCAGCCCGTCTGCCTCAACTTGATAGGCAATGTTTAAAACGATTGTTGAACATAAGAGGAATATAATAGACAGGGGAATAAGTCTTCTCCTCAATACTGTTCGAAGCAGGACTCTTCCCCCTAGAGACATTCCCTAATCACCTTCATGCTCAACCCTGTTTAAAAATGTAAATAGAAAAAAAGGAAGTGATCAACCTGGAACAGCAGGAGTCCATTCTATCCCTGCTTGTGCAACCGGCAGGAATATGTCGGTAACTATTGACACTATGAATGCACCTAGGAATATTCCTATCGCTAGCGGGACGCCTTGTTCCTCATAGAGTTTTGAGCCGCCTATTCTAAACGTTAGAAACTTCAAAACCCATGCTACGAGAAGATAGCCCCAAAGCCAGTGTGCGGGCTGACATAAGCCTATGACAAGACCCACCGGATTCAATGGAAACCTGGCGAATGCAACCCTAGCCCAAAGAAGAACTCCGGCGAGGAAGAAGCCCGCAGCCCAGTTTGCCAGCTCAAGACCTAGCAGGTCCTTGTTCCAGTTAAACCAGGAACAGCCCTGAGCTTGGTTGAAAGCAGCGTTAAAAATGGCTTCTTGACTCCACCATGCAGGACTGACCCACTGGCTGTACAGGGTGCCACCGTATCCGAAGCCCTTGTCGATCCCAATCATGTATGTAAAGACCAGCCAAAGCGGGAGACATATGAGGACGGCGAGGACCATGGCCACAATGGTTGAAATCGCCATAGCCCTATTATTGGTTTTAGTTAGAGTCGCCAATTTGAAGGCTTCGAGCTGAGCGCTCTGAGGCGTGCCTGCTCCACCCCAGTACCAAGTGTAATGCCCAGTCACCACGTAACCCATGTTCCAAGCCGTGTAGGCACCTGGCCCGTATGCGGCTTGAGACGCTGCCGAGGCTTGGGGCCCGACAAGCGAGTATAGCCCTGCCTGAGACAATAGCGTAGCTAAAACCTCCTGGGACTCCCAAGGTATGTCTCCCTTCGCTATGCTTTCACCCCTGATTCTTGATGTCGCCACATACTGGAGACACGTATATACTACGATTATGCCGGCCGCCCAGACTGGAATATAGACAACCACCATAAGCACAATGAGCAGCACTGTTGAAATTATGAAGGCAAGCCACAGAGTTCTATATGAGAAAGGCTCGTTAGACTCATCAAGCACCTTCTTGCCAAACGCGTTCTTAAGCGTAGAAACAATGTATTTCCTCGCGTAGACAAGAAGCCAGAGGCCTAAGCCAATCATTGCACCCCATCCGATCATCCCACCGGATATGGGAGCTATCGCACATGACGCCATGTTGTGCCACGCGCCTCCGGAGCTTCCCCAAGGTGCTTGCAGCGTTGCGTACCCAGCCCAAGCGGAAACCGCCGGAATAATATCGGCAAATATAAACCAGGCGACGACTGCAGTGAATAGAACGTCAAGTGGCGCGAGATACCATAAGCTTAGCTGAGACGGGGATACGCTGAAGAACCAGCTTGAATTCGGCAGCGCGACCTCCAGTGCTTCGATGTGGTAGGTCTGCCACAGGTTCCATCCTCTTCCGGGTGCAAGAGCATCTATAAGGTTACCAAGCATCAGTAAAAATCCCACCAGCAGACCTATCAGAATCTTTTTAACGCGGGGTTTCTGGGTTACGCCCATGCCTAGGTTTATCAGCTCATTAGTAATGTTCAAGTATGGGAACGGTAGCTTCTCAATGTCTATCCACAGTTTCCGAAGTATCATCCCCATCGAAAGCATGAAAACCAATAGAACTATAGTGAAGATCATCCAGAATCCTAACGCCGGAGCCCATGCTGCCCAGGGAACAGAAGTTCCCCCGGTGAAAGCAGCTAAAGCAGCCTCCATGTCTTTTACTCCGAAGAGCGGGCTCATCTCTAATGCTCCAGGTATTGTGGACACCCAGTATCCCATCCACCACCATTGTTTTTCCCAGGCCGTGTTGAAAATCGATATTGAAAACGGTACTGCCACAGACCATGCGAAGCCAAGACTTACCGTCACCATGGCGAAAACGATGGCGTATTCGTCTGCCCTGAGCCTCAGGGAACTGAGAAAGTAGCCAAGTATTGCCAGCACAAAAAGTACTAGGAATGCTCCCGCGTTCATGCCCCACAGTGTCAGATTAACGTTTGTCCAGTCTATTGATAGCTGTATCAGCATCATCACTATGGAGATGACTAGGCCGACTATGAATCCTCTAGACTTTAAAAATTCGCTGAGGAGGAATTCTTTTTCCTCACTCATGTCTTATCACGGTTTTTATATGCGAAAAACTTCTATTTAAGTTTTTTTAAAAATGTAAATGTGTTTAGCATTTGCAGCTGCAATTTTACCACAACGCCCTTTCACAACTACTTTTTTCTAAGGAGAAGAAGTACTGCTATTAAAAACTCTAGGATCGAAGTTGCTACTAAACCGACCATGCCTAGGACAAAAGAAGCAGTTAGAAGCAGAGCCATGTAGTAAACTAGAATCGGAATCATTGCAACTATGTAGCCGAGTATCCAAGGGAGAATATAGTAGTAGAATTTTAGATACAGGTTTCCAGATGGGATTGTTTGCCCAAATGTTCTTGAGAGAAGAACTATTTCAAATATTATTGATGCCACGACGGAGAACGTGAAAACACCTCCGAAAAGCGCGAACACAGAGACGAAGCCCGGTGCTCTCAGCATGGTTATCACCAAGAGTACGAGGAGTGAAGCCAAATACACGGTTAACGATAGGATTGTTTTAGCAAGAATCAGCGTCCTTCTTCCCAGAGGCAGGCTTCCGACGTAAGAATAGGCTATGCTCTCGGTGTTTAAAAGCGCAGGGGGAAGTATCAACACCATAAGTAAAGAAATCATGAACAGTGGCAGGAACATGGGGGGCAGAAACTCGGCTGAAGCACCGCCCGCATCAGGGTGGAAGGAGGTGAAGCTGAAAATTATGATTTGTATAACCGGCATTGCAAGTATGCTGAAGTAGGAAGGAGACCTTGAGGCAATCCTGAGATCCTTCTTAAGAACCCCCAGCCACGGTGGCCCAGGGTTTATGGAAATTTCCTTAACCTCCACCCTGCTGCCTGCGGCAACGCTTCCAAAGCCTATTCCAACCACCCTCTTAACAAGCCACTTGAAGGAATATGCTGCCAGGGCTAAGTAGAGGAGTGAGGAGCCCACGGATAAGGCCGCAATCCTAGGGTCATAGGTTTTGAAGAAGGTGGCTAATGAAGCCAAGAAACCCATTGAAAATGGGTATAGCAATGTAAGCAGGTATGAGAGACTTTGAGTAAGGGTTTTCATGAGGCTAACCATTTGCATCGCAAAGCTCGTAACCGCGTACATGAGGAACATTGGAATAATCCAGACCAGCATGTAGAAGAGCCTCAGGAGTGTTTTCAGTGATGACCTTCCGCCACCCTTAACCACTTTAGAATAGAAAGAGAAGGATAGGAATACGGCTATTGCTAATGCGAAAACTTCTGTGATTACAACGCTCAAAAGGACAGTTAAAGCACCCGGGATAGAGCCGTATGAGATCCCGTACGCCATTGGAATTATTAAGATTGCTGCTACTAATGGAACGTCGAAGATTCGTATGAAACACATAAGGAGAATTTTTGAAACATCCTTGCTTGAAACCGGGAGTGGAGTCAGAAACTCTGAAACCCTGGAGGAGACGAAGGATGTCGCAACCTGCAGCCCCATGAAAACCATCATGAACAGGACAATGCTGAGCATGGATGAAACGCCGCACGCAGCAGCCAGCTCCCTATCCATCTCGAGCAGAACGCCTGAGAAGAAGGTAAAACCCCCGAATACGCCGATGAAAATAGCGAATATAACTTTGTTAAGCATAAAATTCCACTCCGCGCTCCTGACGAGTTGAACGATGTTTTTCTCAGCGTCACCTGCTTGAGGCAGGGTTCCGCCCACGCGGAGTGAGAAGAACGATTGGAAAACAATCTCCCTGTAAACCTTTTTCGACAGCCACCAGAGTTCAGAAACGTTCATTAACCCTATGCCTCCAGGGCTTTAACTATCTCCTGTACCCCAGCCTCCTGCTCAGTTACTTTCAAGAATATTTCCTCTAAGGAGCCTTCCGCGCTCTTAACCAGTTTTCGAAGACCGTCGACTGTTCCCTCGCCAACCATTCTCCCCCTGTTTATTATACCTACTCTCATGCAGAGTCTTTCAGCAACCTCCATTATGTGCGTTGAAAAAATCACTGCACCCCCCTTGCTCACGTGGAAGGTCAACAGCTCCTTGAGTATTTTGGATGAGAACGCGTCAAGCCCCATCAGCGGCTCGTCGAGAATCAGGAGCTGTGGCTCGTGCAGTAGGGCTGCCACTACCGCGACCTTCTGCTTATTCCCTTTAGAGAGGGCTGCGATAGGCGTGTCGAAATACTCTCTCAGTTGGAAAGCTGAAAACAGTTTCTCAAGCCGGGGGTGAACCATGTCCGCTTTTAGACGCCTAATAGAAGCAACAAATTCCAAGAATTCTCTGGGGGTTAGTGAATCCATGAGGATGACCTCTTCTGGAACATATCCCATCATGCTTTTAACAGCAACCTCGTCTGAAAGCGGCCTGCCGAAGATTTCAACCCTCCCGGAAGCAGGCTTTAAAAGCCCGGTTAACACTTTCAAAGTGCTGGTTTTACCAGCCCCGTTCGGCCCGAGAAGCCCGTATATTTCACCAGGTTTAACGGTGAAGGAAACACCGTCGACGGCGACGAAAGAACCATATTTAACAACGAGTCCCTCGACGAAAACAGGGGGAGCATGCTCATCATAATCGACTAACATGGAACCCAGCTCCCAAGCACCGGTTTTGTACGCAGCTCTTTTTATTTAAGTTTTAATCTTTTCAACCTTAAAATGGTAAAAGCCTAATAGTGAGCAAAAAGCATTCCCACGGAGAACTTGGATCAGAGAAACATCTTTCTCTCTCTTGCGCAGGGTGAAAACACAGCGGGACTGGTGGCTGCAGCAATAACAAGCCCTCTGACAGAGGAGCTGCTCAACATGTGTGGCTTAACGTGGTCCTCAGTCCACAAGAATCACGAAAACATGGTTAAAGTCGCGCTGGTAGCTAAATCCGCAATGGGTTTTGAAACAGTTCGAGTCCCTTTCGACCAGTGTGTTGAAGCGGAAGCCCTAGGCGTTGAACTCGATTTTGAAGGCTATTATCCGAAGCCGAGGAGATTCTTGGAGGAAATACTGGAGTTCAACTTTATGGGGAGAGGCAGGACGATGATGGTTTTACAAGCCATTAGGGAGCTTAGAGAGGCTGTGGGCCCAGATTTCCCTATACTGGGGGGCGTCACAGGCCCTTTCACCCTCCTCAACTATCTTCTCGGCCCTGCTAAAACCATGTTGCTAAGTAGAAGGGACCCGAATATCATTAAGGATTATGCTGACAAGCTCTCAGCATCCGTAGCTGATTACGCCACGGAAATGGTTTCCGCTGGGGCTGATGCTATAGTGATTGAAGACATGGCTTCGTCTCCAGACGTGCTTAACCCAAAGATTTTCAAAACGGTTGAAGTAGAGCCTCTTAAACGGTTGACATCTAGGTTGAAAGTCCCCTGCATACTCCACATATGCGGAGACACTTTAAAGATTTTGAAAGACATACCTGAGACAGGTGTTAAAGTCTTCCATATTGACCCTAAAACCAACCTAAGGGTTGCAAAAGACTTGGTTCGGGGTGTAACTTTAGCAGGAGGGGTAAGCACATCTCTACTTTGCGAAGGTGATGAGAAGAGTATTGTTGAAGCCTCGCTCTCCTGCATAAGCCTCGGAATCAGAATAGTGGCTCCAGCCTGCGCCCTACACCCAAAAACCCCGATGGGGAACGTTAAGACGATGATTAAGGCGGTGAAAAATAGCGCCTGCTAAGTTTCCAATTTACTACCCGTTGCTTCCAAGTAGCTCTTTCAACCCTAGTCTATCAAGAGTCTCCATCTTTGGCTCGCCCTTCTCGTCCCAACCCCTGAGCCTATAGTATTCGGAAAGCATTGGTTCAAGCTCAACCACCTGTCCTTTCCCAGGCCCCTCCGTCATTGGCTCGTTTAAGAACCTGCGGGGCAGAGAGTCATCCTTCCTTGTTAACCCCTCTCTCACGTTGAAAAGCCTCGTCAAGTTGTAAACTCTCTCTCCTATCCTCATGAAGTCATACCAGTCTTTATATGGCTGTCCGGTGCACGCGACAACCATGCGGTGCAGCTCTTTAAGCGTTATTGCGTAAAATGCGAAGAAGCATAAGCCTGAAGAGTCTATCACAGCCTTCTCGTCCTGCCTATCTATCACTAGCCTCGCCTTGCCCTCGATAGTGTACGGGTCTACACCACCACCATACCCAAGCAGCTCCTGCCCAGCGGTGTATCCTCTAAGGTGGCATGCTCCCCGGTCGCTGGTCGCGTAGCCAAGACCCATTCCTTTCGCAGCCCTCGGCTCGTAAGCAGGAATCTCCAACCCTTTCACATGCATCGCGAAGCTCTCGCTGCCTGGAAACTTTCTGCTTAGCCTAGCTACACCCTGCTCAACCATTCTCCCACAGTCCTCGCCCTTACACGCCTTCTCAACAAGCCTTATGAAAACCTCGTCGTCTCCCCACGCAGGCCTTAACCCGTCCAGCTCCCGTATGAACCCTTTCTCGTAGAGCTCCATGAGGAAGCTTATTGTGACACCGGTGCTTATCGTGTCTAAGCCGTAGGCGTCGCAAAGATAATTAGCCATAGCTATCGTCTTAGCATTCTTGATGCCGCAGTTTGGGCCGAACGCCCATATTGTCTCGTAGTCAGGCCCGTCGACCCATTTGTCGTTTAAAACAGCGATTTTCCCACACCGTATAGTGCAGCCGTAGCAACCCTTATCGGCCCTCCAAAGGCCGGATCTCCATTTCTCTCCTGAAAGCTCGCTTGCACCTTCGAACCTTCCTTTTTGAAAGTTTCTAGTGGGGAGCGCACCCATCTCATTAACAGCCTCTATTATGTTCACCGTCCCATGTCTCGGCAGGCTTCTAGCAGTAACCTCGTGCAGCCTCAGCATTCTCCTAACCACCCAAGCAGCCCTCTTCAAACCATCAGGATCATAAACCTCTATTGGTCTCTTACCACCAACCACTATTGCCTTCAGCCTCTTAGAGCCCATTACGGCGCCGGAGCCACCTCGTCCGGCGGACCTCATATCATCAGTCATTAGACCGGATATTGGGGCGAGCCTCTCGCCCGCGGGCCCAACGATTAGGAAACTGTGAACCGGAAACTCTTTCCTCAGCTCCACAATGGTTTCGAATGTTGTTCTGCCCCATAGCTTGCTTGGTCTAAGCTCGGCCCCGTTTTCATCCACCACGAGCACAGAGGGTGCTTCAGCAGATCCCTTAATGATCAGCATGTCGTAACCGGCTCTCTTAAGCTGAACCCCGAACATTCCGCCGCAGTTTGAATCCAGGAAAACACCCGTCTGGGGGCTTTTTGTAACTATGCTAAACTTTGTGCCGGTTGGAGCAATCGTGCCCGTTAATGGTCCTGTGGAAACTATGAGCGGGTTTTCAGGCGACAGCGGATCCTCCTTGCCCCGCAGGCTCCGGTAGAGGCAGAGGGCTCCAAGACCCTTTCCCCCCAACATTAGGAAAGCCTCCTTCTCGCTCAGACTGTCCACCCTAGCCTTTTTCAGAGAGAGATCAAAGCAGAGAACCCTACCCGTGTAGCCGCCCTTCATCTCAAACATCCTCCTCAACGACTCTTATTGCTGCTGTGCCACACCATTCGGCACACTGGGGAACTCCGCCGCAAAGGTCGCATAAGAGAGGCCTATTCGCCTCCTCGTTGAACAGGATAACCTTCTGCGGGCATGATTCCACGCAGGCCATGCAGGAGGTGCACAGTTCCTCAACAAGCTCAACGTTACCCTTTGAACCCTTTTTTAAGGCTCCTGTTGGACAGACAGTTATGCATTTCCCGCATTGAACACATACAACCGGCTTGGCTCCGCTGGGCCATTCTTGAACAACCCTGAGCCTAGCGCGCCCAATATCTATTTTGCCATAATGGTAGAGGCTGCAGACAGCAGTACACAGGTTGCAGCCGACGCAGGCAGCAGGCTCAACCCTTAGAGAGATCCTGCCCTTCTTAGCTGCTCCGACCACTTCCAAGACGCTCCTGCCCTCGTGCACTATACTCCTTACTAGCCTCACCATCTCACCAGGATCCTGGGCCTGCACTATGTTCCTGCCGTAGACTATTCCAGCACCACCTGCCTGCATAACCTCTTCAACAACCTCCAGCGAGTCCCTTATCGTGACGCCGCTGTACCCGCCTAGGGCTAGAACAGGTATGCCGCCGGCAGCCTTAACGGTCCTCTCGAAAGTATACGGGTCCCCGGTGTAAGGGACTTTAAGCGCGTCAGCCCCAAGCTCAGCAGCCATTTTAACCGAAAGGTTTACAAGGTCGACGTAGTTCGCCTTCGTAACACGCTCACCCATCGGGAGGGGCTCAACTATTAGAGGCATTCCCCGCTTCTCGCATTCACGCGAAAACATTGATATCGTCTTAATGTTCTTAGCCTCCTCATCCTCGTCGCCGAGACCTATAAACAGGTAGACCACTATTCCGGAGGCGCCTAGTGCTAAAGCATCATCCACTTTCACAGTGCCCACGTCACGTATGACTCTTGCGGGGAGAGTGTATGTTTTATCTCTGAAAGCGTTTGTCCAATCAGCTCTAACTAGGAGCGCTGGTGCATCCCTCCCATGGAAGAGGTCGACTAGACTGGATGCTTGCCCAGGGGTCAGAAGAATAGCGTCCGGGCCTCCCTGAATAACCCGAGTAAGAGTTTCCCGAAGGTTCACAACGCCCCTTATTGGCCCAAGCATAAGCCCATGGTCCGCGGCGACAACCACGGATCTCCCGTCTTCGCCGAATATTCTTTTTAGCCTAAGCCTCTTTCCGGTCTGCATTCTTAACACCCGTGAACCAGAAGCCTGGCTTCCGCAACGGTCTCCTCAACGCTGCCCGAGGCCAGTCTCTCCCTTAAGAGAAGACCTAAGCATCCGGCTGAGAGAGCCTTACTAAGCTCTGAGATCGGAGTCTCAGGATCGTCAATCGCGACAACCGGGGTTTGACCAGACACCTCTACGATGGCCCGCATAGACTTCTCGTCTCCAACATATGGTGCCGCAACAAGGTCGGCACCCGCTTCAACAGCCATCCTGACAGCAAGCTTTAAACAGTCTAGCCGGTTAGCCTGAGTAACCCGCTCACCTATTGCCATTGTCTCCACAAGGAGTGGAAGCCCGAATCTCCTGCATCCTGAGACGAGTGTTGAAACAATTCTAATACTTCTAGCCTCTTCATCCTCATCCCCGACGAGAAGATAAGCGGCAACGCCTTCACCACCCAATGTCAAAGCCTCTCTAGGGTTAACCAGTTTAACATGCTCAAGTTTTTTACGAGTCAGTTTCGAACAGCCTCCCACAGCATTAGTGAAATCACACCTTAGTATAACAGAGGGTCCTCTTCCTCCGATCAAGCTTTCCAGTCCAGTGACCTGCCCCTTGCTAAGTATGATGGCATCGGGATTAGATTTTAAAACGCTCGTTAAGATGCTTTGCGTCGCCCACAGGTTTTCAACCTGTCCGCCCATGAAAGTAGAGTCAAGACTGATGATCAGTGTTTTCCCATCTTTGGAGAAAATCCTGCTTAACCTAAGCCCCTTCCCTATATGGGCGAACAAGACGCTACGCCTCCAAAAATCTTTTTACCACACACTCCAGCCAAGCCATGTTCAATCATCCGCCTGTTTTTACTCATCACATCCTGCTCAGAGGCTTAGCTATGATCTCTTTAATAATCATGTCGAATATTCTGGAGGAGTTGGCGGGCTGGACAACTATAGCGGTGTCAGCACCCCTACCGGTTCCGGCTATGCTCACCACATCCCTATCCACAGGTATTAGGCCAGCGTCCGCAGCCATGGCTACGATCTCGACAGCCACCTTCATGCCCTCGCAGAAAAGCCTAAGGGTTTGAGCCATTATCTCAGCAGGGTAAGCCGTGTCAAACTTGCTTCTTATCGCCCTCTCAACATTCATGAAGACATGCGTCCCGGTGTAAACCTTAACCCCGTTTGCCTCCATTATTCTACGATTCTCCTCAGTCAACTCCTGTTGCCCAGGTTCTTTAAAACCCGTGTGATGAGTCACGACAACCAAGTTAAAGCCTTTAAACACCTGTGAGGCCTTAACCCCGGTTTCACCAGTTGTAGACGCGACGACAATGTTCTTTATGCCCAGCTCCTCAGCCCTCTTCTTCGCTGAAGCCAGAACAGCCTCAGTATTGCTCCTCCCAGGCGTGCCGAAGTAAACTATGGTTTTCTCAATCACGCTCATGGGGACATCGTTTCAAAAAGCGCCGATAATCTTTTAAGCCTTTTGCCTAGAAAAAGCGTAAATGCAAGCCTAGGCTGAGCCGTTGTCCGATGATGGCTCAGCGCCTGCAACACTGCAGCGGGTAACTCCTCAATTTTAAAAAGGTCTTTACATATTCCTCAGCATTTTCAAGAGGCATGTTAACTATTACACCGTAGTATATGAATCCTCCGCCATGAGCCCCAGCGTGGAGCTGGCTTGCAACATATTCCTCTATCAGGTTTCTAGGAATCTTCTCCAATTTATAGGTGGAGGGTTGAGGTATTAGAGTCACTTTGCTCCCGTATTTCTCCTTCACAGAGGCGAGAACCATGTTTTCAGCCTCATCCAAAGGGTTTAAGCCGTCGAACCCCGCGTCAACCAATCTGTCTAGAATGAGGTTCAGATTACCATGGCTGTGGAGGAAAACGTAGGCCCCCTGGTTATGGTAGATTCTGCAAAGCTCACGGTCAAACGGCTCGAGAATTTCCCTGCATAGTTTTGGCGACAGGAATGGGCCGTTGCGATCCCCCAGGTCGCCTGAAAGCCAGACGCCGTTGACACCTGTTTCCTCTATTATTTGCCTCGCTATTTCCGTAAGCCTCTTAACTCCGAAACTGAGAATCCTTTTGGCGAAACATGGGTTCATAACCATGTCTGTAAGAAACTTTTTGAAACCTCTTAAAGAGTATGCCGCGAAGCCGAAGGGGCTCTCGTGACTTATGAAGGTGAAGCGATCACTGTTTTTCTCAACATTCTCCCCGATTCTCTTGACATGTTCCCTGGATAATTCGAACCTTTGTTCTTCAAGCCTATCAAGATCCTCCGGTTTTAAGATAGCGGGCTTAACCAACTCCCTGTAACCATAATCCACTTTGTAAGAGACACGATGAATATCTCCGAAAAAGGATTCTAAAAGCATGTGTTCAGAATCCTGCTCTAAAACCCTTGTCTCCGGAATGCTTCCTACACCCACAAGGTCCTGGGGCATCTCTCTGGATCTGAAAGCTTCTTGAAGCCGTCTGAGGCCGTCTGCAACAGCCCAGAGGCATGGAACCATGTCGGGCTCCTCGTGGTTAAGTGTAGTTAGAACACGATCAATAGGCTTCAACTTTTAGGTACACTCAATCCGGATTACTTGATCAGAATGATTTAAGGAAGCTTAGCGTTCTTCTTAACTCCTCCTCAGGTTCTCCGGGTATGCCGCACTCCAAGGTAAGATAATGCTTGTAGCCTCCTTCCCTTAGAATCCTCAGAGAACTGAAATCAGTATGCCCTCTTCCTGGCGTCAACCTGTTGCTGTCGGCAAGATGTATGTGAACAATCTTGTCGAGATGTTTCTTCAAGCTTAACCCGATGTCCGCCTCCTCAATACTCATGTGGAAATAGTCAGCCATTATCCTCACTTCGTCTAAGCCGACTTCTTCACAGAGCGAGGCGGCTTGAGAAAGCGTCTTGAGGAAGTGCGTCTCATACCTGTTTAGCGGCTCCACGATCACTATGCTTCCGACATCCTTTGCATGCCTCCCGAGAATCCTGTATTCTTCTACAGCCAGCTTCCACTCCAGTTCAAACTTGTCTTTGAAAAGAGGAGAAAGATCGGGGACGGTTGCCTCCCCGAAGACCGGTACAGTTATAACCCCTACTGCACCAAGCCTGTTAGCCCACTCAAGCCTCTCCTTTATCCCTTTTAATGCTGCCTCTCTGTCTTCTTTCCTCGGGGAAAGCAGGCTTCCCGAGTACCCTGAACAAATAGTGCTCACCTTAACCCTTGTAGTTGATAACGCTTCTAAAACATCCTTTAGAGCCCCGCCGAGCTCCTGTCTCCCCCAAAGCTCAATACCGTCATAACCATAGTTTTCAAGCCTCTTCAGCTTCTCCTCTAAGTTGACACCGGGAACAAGATTCTCCTGGACTGAGAACTTCATTTGCCACTTCTACTCTTCTCAGCTACTTTTTAACTTTACCTTTACATAGCATAGAAATACTGAGCTATTTCATGTTTCACCCGCCACCAAGCGGCGGGAAAATTGCCAGAACATCCCCATCTTTAACCTCAGGATTATCCCTAACTATTTTCTGGTTTAAGACAAATATTGCCTCCCTATCGAATTCAACATCAGGATGTTTCGAAACTATTTCTCTAATAACCTCCCTAATGGTTGAGCCGGGTGTGAGCTCCAGCTCCTCCTCGTACTTTCCCACAGCCTCTCTGTAGGAGGCGAAATACTTAACCAGAATCTTCATCCCGCTTCCTTCTAACCCCCTCATGCTTATATGTTTTTACTGGGCGTGGCCTACACTATACTTATAAATACTTGCAAAACATGCTTCCCCGACCATTACCATGGCTGGCTGGATGGGCTCCATCGCCGAGGTAGACCTGTCTAGTTCAAAGATAATTTTTCGCGAATGGAACGAGGAGGAGAAGCTAAGGTTTATCGGTGGAAGAGGAGTAGGAGCTAAAATCATCTATGACAATGTTGGTCCCGAGGTTGACCCTTTAAGCAAGGATAACGTGCTGGTTTTTGCGGTTGGCCCGCTTACGGCAACAGCTGCGCCGACATCAGGCAGGTTCTCAGTGTCAACAAAATCCCCGTTGACAGGGACGGTGTTCGACGCGAACTCTGGAGGGTTTTTCGCAACCAAGTTCAAAGCATGCGGTATCGACGTACTCGTTATTCGAGGGGCAGCTCAAAACCCAGTTATAATATACATGGATGATAAGGACATTCAGGTTCTGGACGGGGAAAAATACTGGGGAATGAGAGTGTTTGAAGCCACGAGCATGTTGACTGAAAAGTTTGGGAAGGAAGCAAGAGTGGCCTGCATAGGCCCCGCTGGGGAAAACCTTGTGAGGATAGCGGGCATAATGAACGACTACTACAGGTCTGCTGCTAGAGGTGGGGTGGGTGCAGTAATGGGCTCCAAGAAGCTGAAGGCAATCGTTGCAAAAGGAAGTAAGACAGTTGAAATTGCTGATAAGGAGAATTTTCTCTTTGTAGTAGGCGAATGCAATAGGGTTTTTGGCCAGAATCCCATCACGAGTAAAGCCCTACCCAGGTTTGGAACGGCGGTTCTCGTAAACCTCATGAACGAGCTCGGTGTGCTTCCTGCTAAAAACTTTCAAGCAACCTTCCTGCCCGAGGCCAAGAACATTGCCGGCGAGGAAATAACTAGGAGGCTGCTGGTTAAGCCTAAAGCGTGCTTCGGATGCAGGATCGCGTGCGGCAGGGGAACCCGTTTAGACAGTGTTGAAGGCGAGGGACCAGAGTACGAGACTGTCTACGCACTCGGATCATGCTGCCTGCTTTGGGATTTGGAGACGATCTGGAGGGCGAACCATTTGTGCAACGACCTGGGGCTGGACACTATTTCAACAGGCGTGACAATAGCCTGCGCGATGGAGCTTAGCGAGAAAGGCATGCTGCCTGAGAAGGTAAAATGGGGCGATGGGAATAAGATCGTCGAGCTGATTGAGAAAACAGCTTACAGGAACGGTTTAGGGAACGACCTTGCAGAGGGCTCGCGTAGGCTAGCCGAGAAATACGGGGATCCAGATGCAGCCATGCAGGTTAAAGGCTTGGAGCTGCCCGCCTACGACCCGCGGGGGGCTAAGGGACAGGGATTAGCATATGCTACAAGCAATAGGGGAGGCTGCCACCTAAGGTCGTATATGATAGGTCTGGAAATACTCGGGGTTCCTAAGAGAATAGACAGGTTTTCAACAGTCAACAAAGCCGGCCTAGTAATATATCAGCAGAATCTTTACTCAGCCATGGATACGCTTGTAGCCTGCAGGTTCACGGGATACGGGCTTGACGAAGAATACTACTCAAGGATGCTTTCAGCAGCGACCGGTGTAAAGTATACGGCTGAAGACCTCATGCTCGTGGGTGAGAGAATATGGAACCTCGAGAGGCTTTTCAACATTAGAGAGGGGTTTAGCAGGAAGGACGATACTCTTCCCAAGAGGCTTTTAAGCGAGCCGTTGACCAGTGGACCCACCAAGGGGCAGGTTGTTGAGCTTGACCAGATGCTTGAAGAATATTATAGAGCTAGGGGTTGGGATAAAGAGGGCCGTCCAACCAAGAGAACGCTTGAAAGACTTGGACTAGCCTAGTTGAGCATGAAAAGTCTAGTTTGGCTTAGCTAAGAAGCCTGAAGGCTTAAGTACCCAGCCGATGAGAAGGATTACGGAGATTGGGTTCAAGCAATGTAAGCGAGGTTTGGAGGGAGATAAGCAAGTATGGTAAGAAGCTTTTCGACAAGGGCTACATGGTTAGCCACAGTGGGAACATAAGCGTTAGGGTTGGAGACAAGATGTATATTAAGAGGAGGGGCGCGGCTGCCGACGAGATAGGGCCGGAGGACGTTGTTGAAGTAGATCTTTTCGAGGAGGATAGTTCCATACTGTTAAGCTCCTCGGAAACCATGGTTCACAGGGCAATATACCTTAATACTTCAGCGTTAGCCGTTGTACACGCTCATCCCCCCTACTCCATAGTCTGCTCGCTGATCTTCGACGAGATAATTCCGATGGATGCTGAGGGAGACTACGTGCTTAGAAAGATACCTGTGCTAGTTGTTAAAGAGGTGAGCGGCTCCAAGGAGCTCGAGGAAAAGGTTTCGGAGGCGCTTAAACACTACAAGGGGGTTGTGGTGAGGGGCCACGGAACATTCGCCGCGGCTAAGCTCCTGGAAGAGGCATACCACGTCACCTGTATGATTGAAGCTTCCTCTCAGATCCGGTATCTTGTGCACACGTCTGGAATACCACCAAAAAGAGATAAAACAGCTGAATTCACTAGATGGTAAAGCAGCCGGCTAATCCGTAATGACGACATACCTGTAAATTCTTATTGTGGGAGAGGTATTGCGGAAGGACCATCAGGAAGAAGAGTTATCCTCCCCCTGGGCTTAAGGCTAAGAGCGATTTCTAAACCCTCCTTCAGGCTTTTCGCATGCATCATGTGCATGGATTCAACAGTCTTCGAATCCACACCCCTTGAAACAACTACCACGCGAAACCTCTCTAAGACTTTCGCTAACACTTGAGCCTCCCATTGCGCCTCCCTCCATATTTCTCCAGCCCTAAGCCTAGTTAGGAACTCGCTTGGACTGCTTGAGGAGGCAAGCATCTCATAGAACCCCTGGTGCCCAACACCGTCGACGCATTCGCCACATGCCACTATTACGCCGCCCTCCTTGGCTATTAGGGCGCCGTTTGAAATCCCTTTAACAAGCTGGTAGAGGTTTCTGTCCAGAGGATAGCCACCGTTTGAAGTTATTACTATGTCTCCTGGAACCGGTTTTACACCACAGCATTTTAATGTGAAAACACGTCCGCATCTATGAGCCTCAACAGGGTCGCCTGCGAATGTTGAAATAATCTGCTTCCTCCCGTCTAACACGACGTTCAGAATGAAGCGAAGTTTCGCCAGACGCGCTGCCTCCAGCATCTCCCCGTATATCGGGTTTCCCTCTGCAACCCCGCATCTCGCGTTTGGATGATCAATATTTCTAGGAGAGTGATTGCCCATTATTGTTTCAACTCCTGAAACACCGGGTAGAATGCTCTTCGGCCCGCCGGTGAAACCTGCGAAGAAGTGGCCCTCAATATATCCTTCAGCAACCACCAGCTCAGCCTCTCTTAAAAGAGTGTTTACGTAAAGCTCGTTGCCGGTTGATAACGATCCAAGGTTAGCCAGCGAGTCAATGTTTTTAGCTGAGTGAATAACAACTTCCTCTAAATAGTCCAGCGCCTGACCGAACTTCTCTTTCAACTCGCTCCTACTTGGAGACCATTCGTGCAGCCCGGTAGCCACTAACAGCCTTATGGAAGACTGTGGAGATGCCTTTTTCATTCTCGCAACAAGCCTAGGAAGAGTGGTTTTGCTTGGGACAGGCCTAGTGTTATCGCTGGTAATAATCAGAATCCTGCCTGCCTTCTCAGCGAGCTCATCAAGGCTTTTAGACCCTATTGGCTTCGATAAAGCGTTTTCAACACTAAAATCAGGGTTAGCAGGAATGGGCCAAGATGGCTCGAGATGAGCCTGAATTCTAGAATCCTCGACCTCACACTCTTCAAAGCTTCTGCCGAAAGGTATCCTAACCAGCATGAAACCTAGTTGTTTCAATGGTTTATATCTTTAATTGCTGTCTGATTCCCGATAACAGTAAAGTTTATATATCGTTATCGATATCGGCATCGATATGTTTATACACTGGATGAGGCACATGGCTTGCGCGCCGAAAGGGCTTCTCAGATACCTTATTCTAGAGAAATTAAGCGAGAAACCGATGTCCGGCTCTGAATTAATGGATAGGATTGAGGAGGAGAGCCACGGAGCTTGGAGACCGAGTCCAGGCTCAATATACCCATTGCTTACATGGCTGCAGGAAAAAGGGTTCGTAAAGGCTCTTCCTAGAGATGAGACAGGGATTAAACGCTATGAGTTGACTGATAAGGGTAGAAAACTTCTTGAGGAAAAGGATAAGATAAGGGAGAAGCTTGTTGAAAAAATGGTTTCTTTCCCACTCTTAATACCACCGCCTCCTTTCGTCAGCAGGCTTCCAGAAGATAGGCTAGGCGAGCTTCACAAGCCTATTAAACGTCTTTTCATAGCCTTCAGAGAATTCATGATTCTTTCAAAAGACAAGGCAACTAAAGAGGATCTTGCAGAAGTAGGCAGGGTGCTCGAGGAAGCCGCTGAGAAAATAGAGGAATTAAACAGGAAGTTCGGGAGGTAGATTCAGAATGGTTGAGGAAGTCATAGTTGCTAGAGGTCTTACTAAGGTTTTCAACAGGAATCTGGTTGCAGTCGACCATGTGAGCTTCAGCGTTAAACATGGTGAAATCTTTGGTTTCCTCGGTCCTAATGGTGCAGGCAAGACAACCACCATAAACATGCTTATAACTGTTTTAAGGCCGACAGAAGGCACGGCAACTGTTCTAGGATACGACGTTGTGAAGCAGGCTAACGAGGTTAGAAGGGTTATTGGCGTGGTTCCACAAGAGTACACGGCTGACGAGGATTTAACAGGCTACGAGAACATAATTCTATGTGCAGACCTCTACGGCATTCCCCGTGAAGTCTCGAAGAAGAGGGCTGTTGAACTGCTAGAGCTTGTTGAACTCACCGGCTTCAAAGATAAGAAGGTTGAAACCTATTCCGGGGGGATGAGGCGAAGGCTTGAGCTCGCATGCGGCCTGGTAAACAGGCCGAGAGTTCTTTTCCTAGATGAGCCAACACTCGGTTTAGACGTTCAAACTAGGGCTGCAACATGGAACTATATTGAGAGGTTGAAAGAGGAATATGACATGACTATTTTCATGACGACACACTATTTGGAGGAAGCCGACACCCTGTGCGACCGCATAGCAATAATCGACTATGGGAAAATCATCGTAACCGGGGACCCGGAAGAATTGAAGCATAGTTTAGGCGGCGACATCATAACGATAAGCGTAAAGGAGGATGCTGACATTAGTGATTTAATCCGCAGCGTTGAAAACGTTAAGGAGGTTAGAAACGAGAACGGCTCCTACAGGATCAAGGTGGAATCCGGGGAGGTGACGGCTCCTCTTGTAATCGAGGCTCTCAGAAGGAATGGTTATACTGTGACTAGGCTTTCGCTTACAGAACCTACTTTAAACGAGGTTTATCTGGAATACACTGGCAGGTCTATGCGTGACACGGAGGAGTCTAAAGAGGCTTTTCGAAGCCAGAGGCTGACTATCAGGAGGGCGAGGGCAAGATGAGCAGGGCTAACGAGTATCATCCGAGCCTTCTCCGCGGCCTGTGGGCTTTAACCGTCAGAGAGCTTAAAAAATGGTTAAACGACCCCGTAATGCTTCTAATGCTCGTAATCCAGCCTTTAATCTGGATGGGGCTTCTAGGGAAGTCGATGAACCTGGGCGCAATGTTCTCCGCAAGCAACCTGGGCAATATAGAGGTCCCGGAGAAAATTCCGATACCTGGAAACTACGTGACCCCTCCGGCTAACGGAATAATATATGTTAGCGGCATAATGGTTTCCCAGATAATCCAGCAAATGGTCTCAGATATTGGTGGAAACGTTATGAGGAATGTGTTCGGCGTCACGGATTACTTCAGCTACATGTCTATCGGCATGATCTCCATGATAGTTATGACCACGACGATGTTCAGCGGGATGTCTATAGTTTGGGACAGGCGTCTAGGGTTCCTTGATAAAGTTTTAAGCACACCTGTGCCACGAGGAGCGATAATCTTTTCAAAGGTTCTTAATGCGACTTTAAGGGCGATGCTTCAGGCAACGATAATCCTGGCTCTAGCAACAATATTCGGATTGCAGTTGAGCCAAAGCTTCACCCTGCTTAACATGTTTGGTGTTTACGCTGCAATATTCCTTCTCAGCGTTGGGCTTTCATCGGTTTTCTTAGCGTTCTCCCTGAGGTCAACTAAGTTGGAGAGGCCAATGCAATTCGTAAGCTTGATCACTATGCCGCTGATGTTTGCAAGCAACACTTTATTCCCAATCACTTTAATGCCGGGTTGGTTGCAGGCGGTGGCTTACGTTAACCCGCTAAGCTATATGACAGACGCTTTAAGACAGTTGACAATCCTGACTTTAGACGTTTCTAAGCTTATCACCGACTTCATATACCTAGGTTTCTTCGCCGCCGTACTTTCTTCAATAGGAATAATGCTTTCCTGGAGGTATCTGTCCAAGTAGGATGGAGTTGGAAAATGACCGGGACCATCATTAAAACTGTTGATCTAAGAAAAACCTACATGCAGGGCAAGATTCCGGTTGAAGCTCTGCGTGGCGTAAACCTAGAGGTGGGGGAGGGCGAGTTTCTTTCCGTATTAGGTCCTTCGGGAAGCGGAAAGTCGACTCTTCTAAATCTAATAGGGGCTTTAGACAAGCCTACAGGGGGAAGGCTTTTCATCGAAAACATTGATGTGTCAGCCTTGAATGAGAATCAGCTTGCGGATTTAAGAATGAGAATCGGCTTCGTCTTCCAATTCTTCAACCTTATTCCAAGGTTTACAGCAAGGGAGAATGTTGAACTACCAATGTCAATAGCCGGCTTAAGCAAGGGTGAGAGGAGAAAACGCGCTGAGGAACTCTTGCAGATGGTTGGCTTAGCAAGCAGGATGAACCATAAGCCGACGGAGCTCAGTGGGGGGGAGCAGCAACGCGTCGCAATTGCCAGAGCCCTGGCCAACAACCCTAGATTCCTACTTATGGATGAACCTACTGGAAACATAGACTCTAAAAATGCTTATGAAATAATAAGGCTTGTAAAGAGGCTTAACGAGGATAAGGGTGTAACCATAATAATGGTTACTCATGATCAGCGTTTGGCTGAGGAAGCAAAGAGGATAGTGTACATGCTTGACGGCACGATTGTCATGGAGAAGGTGAGGTGAAATGAGGATAATAGACATGTTTTCATATGCTTTCAGCGCAATAAGACTGCGGAAGCTCAGAGCCGGTTTAACAACCCTAGGCGTAGTCATTGGAATAGCAGCCATAGTGGCACTGCTCTCAATAACTCAGGGGCTTCAAGTCGCGATATCCTCGCAGCTTCAGAGGGGTTTTGCAACAGACACTCTTATCGTTACCGCAGGCGGGGGTTTGGGTGGCGTGAACGAATTCAACTTATTGGTTAAGGATGCTCAAACAATAAAAGAGATAGGGAACGTTACTGCCTCGATAGCAGTGATCCAAAGAATATGCTATATAAGAATGCCTTATGGGCAGACACGTCGAGTTACAGTAACTGGCGTCGACTTTGCAGCTTACAAGGAGATTTACAGCAGCACGTTCGTAGCCGAGGAGGGGGAGATCCCGTTGAACCCTGAAGACGATTTTATCATTGTAGGAAAGCAGGTGAGCGACCCTTGGAGTAACGGAACAATTCTCTGCAGGACTGGCGACGCGTTAGAGATACTTTGGACCAACACGACTACAAGGCCACTTAGAAACGAAACGTATTTAGGTAGAGTAGTGGCTGTTCTCAGAGAGATCGGGGGATTCACAATCGGTGGTCCCTCAGATAACAGGATATATATTCCGATTTCGAAGGCTCAAAGCTTCTTCGGAACTGAAACCTGCGAAATGATAATCGTTAAGTTGAGGAATGACGATAGGGCCACGATTGACAGTGCGGCGAAAGCCATAAGGGAAGCCTTAGGAGGCAGGGTAGCGGTCACCTCTTCAACAGCCGTCTTAAACATAATTTCAAGCGTCTTCTCAACGATCGAGCTATTCCTAGCCGGGATCGCAGCGATCTCGCTTCTAGTAGCAGGGATAGGCATAATGAACATTATGATTGTATCAGTGATGGAACGCACTAGGGAAATAGGCATACTGAAGGCCTTAGGCATGAAGAATCGCCAGGTGCTGCTGATATTCTTATGCGAGGCAGCCATAATAGGTCTGCTAGGCACTTTAATCGGAATCGGCGCAGGCTGGAGCTTAGCGCAAATTGTTTTAAGAATATTCGGCTCCTCGGGTGGAGCAGGCATCATGCGTCAGGGAAACCAAGCGGCAGTGTCAAACGGTATCACGATAACACCGGTCCTAACTCCAACAGTTATACTGGGAGCCATCGTCTTCGGCCTAATGGTCACTATGGTATTCGCTCTCTACCCTGCTTGGAAAGCTTCAAAACTTAAACCTGTGGAGGCACTAAGGTATGAGTAGGGAAGTGGCTTCCAGCAGATGTAGAACGAGCTTTGGCATACCCATGGGTAGTCCAACTGGTTTTAAAACCAGGCCAACAGCTACAATAATCATAATACTGGTTAATGTTTTAATATACGTCTTAACCTCATACGAGAGTTTCTTCATAGAGACCAGTGACTACTGGGTGAGCATGGGTGGTTTCATCCCCTCGCTTATAGAAACCCCATTTCAATGGTATAGGGTTTTCACATCCATGTTTCTCCACGCCGATTTCTTCCACATACTCTTCAACATGTATTTCCTATATGTTTTCGGCAGGGCTGTTGAAAGCATTCTAGGCAAGTTAAGATTTCTACTCTTATACTTGACAGCGGGGGTTGCAGCATCCATATTCCACACTGCGTTTAGCTTTCTAGGCGGGCTTTCAGCCTACACGGTTCCTGCGATAGGCGCCTCTGGAGCGATCAGTGGAATACTTGGGGCGTATCTCATACTTTACCCGGGCACATATCTTGTAGTAGGCTGGGGCTTCATACTCCTCCCAATGTTTTTCAGAATCAAGGCCGCCTACTACATAATTTTTTGGTTCGCAACACAGGTGATTTACGGCTTCACTAGGACTGCGGGAAGCACGGCAGTGTTTGCTCACGCAGGAGGATTCGTAATGGGAATAGCGTTGCTTCCGCTCCTTGCCGACAAAAGGAGGATCGCCATGTTCAGAATGCTACGGGCATACAGCCTCCTCCCCTACTTGATGCCTATCAACCTGAAGACAAGGGGGCTAGGCTTTTTCTCCAAAACCATTATCACAGTTTTCATGGTTTTGCTTTTAGCTGGAGCAGCCTACGCCTCCTCAGGGTTGGCTGTTCAAGGCACTATTAAGTCAACGACAATCCAATATACGTGTGAGAGCGTTCCCTATGTTGACTACGTGGGCATACAGCTGCCCGACTTGGAATCTCAGATTGCCAGTGTATCTCTGGACACTACGAGAATATTGCTAAACAGGTTGAACGCTGCAGAATTGCTCTACAACACGACTAATTCTAATGGCGAGATCGTTTTAAGCGGCAAAAGTACTGGGCTCCCGGTAATGGTGAGAGTAGGATCAACAGTCAGCATTGTCAACGTGAATACGACGATACATTATTTTATTGGAACCTACGATTCCGACGGGTTCCTGAGCAGTGGTGAGGGAAACTTGACAACGCGGGCAGTAAGCATCGTCCTATATGGACAGCTATATCGGATTGTGGAGAGCGAACCGATCAACTACGTTTTCAAAGTAGCGTCTCAGACGGTTGATTTAACGGGCCTTACGAGATACATGGGAGCATTATCGGCATCCACAGCGCTGGCAGCATTATTCGTAGTGGTTAAAAAGGATGGAGAATTAACACTCGTAGAAGAAAGGTGAAAAGTTTATCATAATGCACCTGGGTGGGCAAATACTTGAGTAAAAAGTTGCAAAATTCTTAAAAGCATTCATAGAAAAGCATTGCTGAAATGGCTGGAAACAATCCTGGAAGGCATGGGGCGACTCTCTTCAGACAATTACATTTAGAATTCACATTTCGTGAGCCATTTTTAAAAATGGTGTTATATTGGTCTGGTGATGAAAAACATGAGTGTTAAAACAAGAGCCGCGGTCGAGGCAACTGTCATGGAAAAACCGGTTTTGGAAACCCTAGTTCAGGCTACGGGTCTTCGTAAGACATATAGGTCCGGTGGAAAGCAGACGGTTGCGCTTCAAGGCGTCAGCTTCAGCGTCAGGGAGGGTGAAATAGTCTGTCTTCTCGGGCCTAATGGAGCCGGTAAGACTACTTTAGTTAAGATATTGAGCACCCTCCTGTTTCCAGACGAGGGGCAGGCATGGGTTGGCGGCTACGACGTGGTTTCTCAGGCCGACAGGGTTAGGAGAATAATTGGTTACGCTGGCCAAGATAGTGAGAGATCAGCTTTCTTCAGGTTGACCGCCAGGGAGAACCTGATCTTCTTCGCTACTGCTTTCCACGGGTTACGCCGGCCTGAGGTTAACGAAAGGATTGAGGAGATGGCTAGTGAATTCGATTTCAAAGAGTGCCTGGACCAGTATTTCATCGCTCTTTCAGGAGGCCAGAAGCAGACTTTCGTAATAATGAGGTCTCTAATAACCCAGCCGAGGATCGTGTTCATGGATGAGCCTTCTAAATCCCTCGACCCTCTTACTGCCTCTAAAGTTAGAAAATATTTGAAGGATTATGCTCAGAAAAGAGGAGCAGCAATAATTGTCACAACTCACAACATGAGGGAGGCTGAAGAAATAGGTGATAGGGTTATCATGATGAACAAGGGCAGGATTATGTTCGACGGGACTCCAGAGAAAATGAGGGAATCAGTCACCAGAACCGAGGTGATTCAGATAAACGGGAACAATGTTTACGAAGGGCTCATGAAGCAGCTGGCTCATTTGGAGGGAGTTATCAGTGTTCAAAGGGAGAACTCTGATCTTAGGATTTACTGTAAGGATGCTTATGAAACCCTGCCGGTTGTGATCAAGCTTTTGAAAGACAATGGGCAGAGGCCTGGAATAAGGATAGAGAATCTAACGCTTGAAGAAGCGTTTAAAATAATGGTTGAGGGTGAGGGAGGATGAGCAATATTCTGACAATGATTAGGATGACCGTCTGGAGGAGAATAAGAGAGATAACGCGCTACAAGCTGAATTTCACGGTGGAGTTGATAATGAGTTTCATATGGGGTCTTGGCCTCATGATATTCGGGTTCGTCATAGACCCTGCGAAACTCGGCTCGATTGGGAGCACGAATTACGCCGTATTTCTATTAATCGGAGTTGCTTTCCAAAACTATCAGGGTGCTGCAACCTGGGGAGCCTGGGAGATAAGGGACGAGTTGACCAGGGGGCAGATCGAGTACACGTTTGCCTCGCCAGTCTCCAGATACGTCTACATGCTTTCCTCATCCATCTCCCAGGCTGTTGTTGGAACATTGTTCGGCATAGTACCTATGTTTGCAACAGCGTTCATCCTGCTAGGCAGCTTTCCACACCTACCTGCGTTCTTAATGACATGTGTCACACTACTCCTAACCTTCCTAGCCCTCTGCCAGATAGGCGTTATAATGTCCAGCGCCATACTGCTTTTCAAAGATGTTTCAGCAGTAATGTCCATCCTAAATTTCCTCTTTCAAATAGCCACGGGAATGTTCGTACCCCTACAGTTCATGCCTGACCCGTTGAAAATCCTCGCATTCCTAATACCTCTAACCCACGGGATTGATCTTTCACGCCACTTCATAATGGGAACCAGCACCGTGTGGCCGGTGGAAGTTGAGATCGGAATGCTACTAGCCTTCACACTAGGTTTCGGCCTTTTAGCGAAAGCGGCAATATTTCACCTGGAGAGAAAGGCTAAGAAGGAGGGTCTTGCCCTAGCTTAGTTCACTCATGCATCCAGTAAACGCACCTCATCTCCCCTGTGTTAATTCTCCACTGAACCTTCTTTCCAGTTACAAAAAACGCTGGGAACAGGCGGGTGAAAAATACTTTAAAAATCAAGGATTCATCTGAAATGTCTCGCCATCTCAAGGTTCTCTGGCATTAAAAGAATTTCATCTATTACCTGGTTAACCTGCTCTGTAGACTTTGTCCTAGGGTCAATTATTAGCCATTCGAAAAGAGCGTCACGACCACCCTCTAGGAACGCTTCAAGAGCCCATTCCATTCTCATCATCCTAGGCCGGAGAACATAGTTTACTATTCGCTTAGGCAGTTTTTCAACCCTCATCCTGTGCACGCCTTTTTCGTCAACCCTCGCCGGAATCTCTACGGCAACGTTGTCAGGCAAATCCTCTATCACACCCTTGTTTAAAACGTTAACTTGGTAGATTCCCTCCTTATCATTCATCAAAGAATCTATTATTGGGACAACCGATTCCCTGCTAAGATTAGGGGGAAGCACTCTCGTCAAAGGCTCCGGATCCTTTATCGCCGCAGCTATCGCGTCAAAGTTGTATTGAAGCATATCTAAGTATACTTTCCAACCGGTTTCAGAATCAGGGCCGGCTAGAGACCCGTACCATTTTCTCTTAGTGTCAAGATTCCAATGATACTTCCATGTTCCACCTCTAACGGTGTCTCCCACCGGGAAGAGCCCGTAGATCCTATACATGTCGACAGCGGCTGGAGACATCTGTATGTCGAACGGGTTTACTTGATCCTGGCTCCACACTTTCCAGTATTCTTCAGCCTTTTTTCTAATCCAGTTGTCTATGAGATGGTAAGCATCCTCCCCGTTCTGTTTAAACCTGGTTAGCCAGATAACGTGGTTAAAGCCTATGGCCTCGAAATCAATATTTCTAGGGTTAAGCCCCAAGATGCTGGATATCTCTAAATATCCTAGGTGACCGTGGCAAAGTCCTATGACTCTTGTCTTAGTCTCTCTGCTTATTAGAGTGGTTAGTTCGAAAACAGGGTTAGCCAGCTGGAGAAGCCATGCTTCAGGGCTTAATTCCTCGATATCTCTCGCTACATCCAAGGCAAGTTTAAACTGGTAGTATCCCCATATAGTATGGTAGTCTGAAACCATGTTCCACTCAACGCTGTTTATTCCCCTATAGTAGCCATGTTTCTCAGAAATACCCCTCATTTTTTCATAGTATGAGTGGCCTCCAGCCATGGCTGTGTTTATCACCACGTCGGAACCCCTTAACGCAGCCCTCCTGTCGGTTGTTTTCTCGAAAACCAGGTTGGCCTTAACCTCGGAAGAATACCTCTTAGCGAAAGCATTGATCAGATTCAGCCTCTCCTCGTTTACATCCATGAACACTATTGTTGAACCCCTGAGGCTTGGAGTCAAACATAAGTCGCGAACAAGTGTCGCCGACCAGGCGAGGCTTCCTGCCCCGATAACAGTTATCTTAAACATGATTACTCGTTTTTCAGATGAAGTTTGGATTATTATAAACTTATTTGCCAGCAAGTTCAAAAACTAAGCTAAAAATTAAAATACTTGAGATTCAGCTTTTCCACCATGGATTGTAAGAGAGAAAAAAACTTGAAGAATTGTCCTTGCACGTGGCCCGACTGCCCCAGGAAGGGGATATGCTGTGAATGCATAAGTTACCATAGGGCGCACGGCGAGCTTCCAGCATGCTTCTTCTCGAAGGAAGCTGAGAAAACGTACGACAGGTCTGCTGAAAACTTCGTGAGAGATAGGTTTCCAAGTTTAAGGGTCAGATAGAAGTTTTAAAAAAGACAAGGCGAGGCGGGTTTCCCTCAATGTTTTTGAAAGAATATGGAAACAGAGATTTCAAGGGCATTCTTGCAGGGGGTCTGCTTCATCAGGCAGCCTCCTCGATGCAAGGGGCAATAGCCTCCCCGTTTTTCAACAGCAGGGGAGTTTCTCCGAGTCAAATAGGCGTATTAAACTCTGTCAGCTGGAGCATCATCAGTTTCGCCTCCATGCCGTTCGGCAGACTCTCCGACTTCACCGGTAGACGTACCCCGCTCATTGTTTCCAGTATTCTAGGTGCTGTAGCATGCATACTTGTGTATTTCGCAACAAACATTTTCACAGCCTTATCGCTCTATATTCTAATCGGTTTTTCAACCGCCTTGTTCACGCCCAACAATAGTGCTCTAATATTTGAAAGCACAGAATCCTCTAAGGCTCCACTCTTCTTCGCCGTTTTCTATCTTGCAACCCTAGTCGGCTCGTCGCTGGGCTCATTTTCAGCAGGCTGGCTTTCAAAACTCTTTGCAGCACAACTCCCGTTTTTTACCGCCTCAATGCTCTTCCTCTTACCCATCCCGATTTACTCTCTCTATGTTTCTGGAGGAAGAGGCAGATCGCAGGGAAACATGTTGAAAGTTTTAGCAAGCTCAGTCGACATTAGAACAACTTTACGCATGCTTAGGCAGAATCCGCGGCTTATCTACTACAGTTTCTCAATCTTCTTTCACGAACTGGGTTTCTTCATGATATCCCCATACATCAGTCTTTTCGCTCAAAGAAGGGTTGGACTAGATATGGCGGGAGTCGGAATGGTCGTCTCGATTTGGAACATTGGACTGGCAGTTGGCTTCCTTCCCTGGGCATGGGTCACGACAAGAAAGGGAAGCTGGAGAATGATGCTGACGCATCTAGCAGTATCCTCGCCAACCTGGATTCTTCTCGCTTTATCAGACAGCTTTGCATCCATGGGGCTCTACATTTTTGTTTTCGGTCTTGTAGGAGCGATGGACCTTCCCGCCAGGAGGACGCTTACAGCAGAGATTTGCAATGGTGAAAACCTTGGGGAAGTAATGGGATTCATAGAGCTCAGCAATGGTCTAGGCGGAGTTTTTGGGGGAATAGCGGGAGGCGTTCTATGGGAAAACTTTGGGCCGGCGTCCATATTTTACGCCGCCAGCGTTCTAACACTTTTTTCAACACTGTTTTTTCTAATGGTTAGATAAAAAGCATGAGGAACAGGAGCTGCCTGTATATTTATGGCTAAAAATTTAAGTAATTAAGCGAGATTTCGGAAAACATGGATTCGAGGGAACGAGTGTTAAGAGTCCTAAACCATGAGGAAGCTGACAGGATACCCTTCATAGATTTCCCATGGGGTGAGACCCTGGAGAGATGGTACAACGAGGGCCTGCCGAGAGGAGTCTCTCTACACGATTATTTCGGCTACGATATTTATTTAATAGGGCCAGACGTAAGCCCCAAGTACGATACCATCATACTTGAAGAGAATGATAAGTTTCGAACACACATAGATTCTTGGGGCGTAAAGGTGAAAGCTTGGATTGGGAGGAGTGGCACTCCTCATCCCGCTGGACCACCATCCGTTTCGACGATTGAGGATTTTAAAGAGAAGCTTGAGCCCCTGCTCGACCCTGAGCTGCCAATCAGGGTTTCAAGCAGTAGATACCCGTTTAAGAGGGAGCTGGAGGAAGGCATAAGGAGGCTGAAGGAACGGTACGCCGTATTCTGCTCAATAATAGGTCCTTTTGAAACAGCCCGACATATTCTCGGAGAAAGCGTGGACAAGGTGTTGATCGCGATACATAAAGACCCGGGCCTCGTAAGACATATTTTCAGACACTTAGGCTGGTATTTCTCCAAGATCGTGGAAACCTATCTTAAGCTTGGTGTTGACGGGCTATGGGTTTGGGAGGATATTGCTTATAGTAAGGGACCTTTCTTCTCCCCCAGGGTTTATGAGGAGGTGGTGAAGCCTGCGCATGCTCAAATGACGTCCTCCTACAGGTTAAGGAATATGCCGGTCATAATACATACAGACGGTAACGTGAACCTGCTGATACCCAAATTGATCGAAGCCGGGTTCACAGCCATACAGCCGTTAGAGGTTAAGGCAGGCATGGATGTTGTTGAGCTGAAGGAGAAATACGGAAAAACCCTTTCCTTCATCGGAAACCTTGACGCTAGGAAGATTGCCAACACTAAGGAAATAGAGGAAGAAATTTCTCGCAAAGTACCCGTCGCAAAAAAAGGAGGGGGATACGTAGCTTGTTCAGACCATAGCGTGCCGCCCGACGTTTCTTTCAGCGCATTTCAAGAATACATAAGGCTGATCAGAAAATATGGAGTATATACATAGAGATTCTGCCTAAACCTCATGCTCTCAAATTTATTAGGAATGTTCATGTTTTTAAAAAAAAGTGAAGTGAGAAAAATAAGAGGAGATTGAGTATAGAGCTGGATTATGGCCAGATTACCTCGCCTGAATACGTTGTAGTGGCATCGTCATTCGGGTTCCCCGCAACAACATAATTTATTCCCGAGTCGAGAACCGTCAGGCTCCGGCCTCTCAAAGGTCAGGAATGCTAACTAAGGGTGGCTTTTGCGGAGCTTTAACCATTAGGAGGTCCGGCATTATACATGAACTTCCAGGATGCGAACGAGAAATACCCGTCCCCTTTAATAAGTGGTCCTGTAACCCTGAGAATGAAGCCCCAGAGGTTAACTTTCAATACTCTTCCGTCATCCAGCCTGATTTCCCTTACGAAGGAGGAGGCCATTTGTAAGGATCGTTCGTAGGATTCTCTAGCTTATGACATGAATATTGATCGGGCCTCAAACCATAATGTTACTTGTTAAGGTAGAATAAAATTTTTAATGCTTCTCAAAATAATTCTAAAAAATCCAAGTCCCTGGCGATTCCACAGAAAACAGTACGAAAAGCTTCATCTGCATAATCTCCACCGCAACGACTAACAGTTAACAAAGAAGACTCGTTATACTCATCTATTGTCTGGGTGTCAAAATTAATAAGAATCATCCATTAAAACAATGACATGAAAAACATGTGGTCTGGAGAGGAATTTGTATATGGAATGTGGTTTAACGATGAGGCGATGGTGGGCTCCTTCAAACCAGTGAAAAGATACCTTATAACTCCTATGGGCGGGTATTTCCCGGTTTTAACCAAACTGAAAAACGGGGAGCTAGCGGTAGTCTTTCGCACGGGAGACTATCATGTTGGCCCACGAGGCCGCTTGGAACTCTCGCTATCTAGAGATGGGGGGAAGACATGGACGATGCCGCGGATTGTAACTGCGTCTGAGACCGATGATCGAAATCCAGCCTTCTGCCAGTTAAAGGATGGTACTCTGCTGGTTGCCTTTGTAAGAGTCTGGGGCTATGAGAATGGGTTGTGGAAGAGGAATGGGATGAGGTGGCAAATGTTCGTAACGAGGTCGACTAATGGAGGCAGGGAGTGGAGTAAGCCCGAGCCCCTAGAGGTTCCTTTTAAGGGAGCTGTTTCCCCGTATGGAAGAATGCTTCAGATGGATGACGGAACCATTCTGATGGCTGTTTACTCTCAAGAATATACTTCAGACGGCTCAATAGAGGCTAGCTATATTCTACGCTCTGAAGACAACGGTTTCACATGGCAGGATTTAACCCTAGTCGCTAAAGGATATAATGAAACCGCTCTTCTACAACTGCCCGATGGCGATTTGTTGGCAGCCCTCCGCGGGCCCCATGCTAAAAACGGTGGTGAATGTGTCGCCATCAGTCGTTCTCGAGACTCGGGTTACACATGGTCTGAGCCTAAACAGGTAACTGTTGGCGGTGAGCACCCCGGGGATCTCTGTTGCCTCAGAAGCGGGAATGTTTTATTAACCTTTGGACACCGTAGGGCACCATACGGGGTGCATGCAGTGATAAGCCCTGACGGCGGCCGATCATGGATGTTCAGCAGAAGAGTTGCCTTAGTTTCCTATGCGGCAGACGCTGACTGTGGGTATCCCAGTAGCGTCCAGCTTGATGACGGAACAATCTATACGGCTTATTACTCGGCAACATGCTTAAAATATCGGGAATGGGGAATCCATGCTGCAGGTGTAGCCTACACGGAAGACATATTCTCAATCTAAGCTTAAGCATCAGTGTTGACCAGCCGATGATATTACCGCTAAAGCCATGGTTTTTAAAAGCGTATGCTATGCTTGATGCATTTTAAGACGGGTTGAAATGTCACCCTGCTTCTAAGAAGCCTTAAATAATATTCTCTCACTATGGTTCATTTTATGGGCTGGTATGGTCTTTACCCGCCTCAAGCAATCTTTTCTAAAAGAAGGTTTAGAAGGGTGATTCTTGACCCTCCCAATTTCAACCCGGGTTCCTGGTGTGGAGCCGGGAAAATGTGGATTGATGAGGATAACGGGGAGTACTGGTTGACGAGCAGGCCGAGGGAGATGCGAGAGATGAGGAGAGGGTATGCTGTCGAAATATACAGGTCGAGGGATGGTGAAAACTATGATATTGTAACATGGATTACGAAGGAGGAGTTAAGCGAGATGACTAAAACACAGATTCTGAGCATAGAGAACCAGCAGCTTTTGAAAGACCCCTTAACAGGAAGGTATCATCTATACCTTTCGCTGAATGTTTCAAGGGAGAACCTGGTTGTTGAGGGAAAGGCTTTCACAGAGAGCAGGTGGGAGACTTTTCTACTAACTTCGGAAGATCCTTCCGGCCCATGGGAGCCCGAAGGCTTCGTGATCAGAGGAAGCGAAGACTATGACGGCGGAGAAGCGAGGGACGCCACTATAGACATAGTTGATGGCAGGTATTTCTGCCTATACAAAGCTAGGAAGGCAGGCACAGCTATCGTGAAGACCGCGTTGGCTGTCAGCACCGATGGGAAGAGCTGGATTAAGCTGGGAGTACCGACTGTTGACGGTAAGAGCCAACCGGATTTCTTTCTGCTCAGCGGCTCAATAATCCCTGGGTCAACAGGTCTAGTTTTCATAGGTACTAAAACGCTTGATGTGATAAGGGGAAACGCGCTCACTAAACATTTCGTAGCCTACAGTATGGATTTGGCTAGGCTTAATTTAGAAACTGTTTTCGAAAAAATTTGGACGCCGCTTTCACGCTTCGAACACGTCGAGTACCCGATTCACACTTATGCTCAAGCCGTATTCGATAGGATAAGAGGGGACAGGTGGCTAATATGGGTTGAAGCAGTAGATCCGACTCATACCAGGGAGCTTGGATGGAGCACACAGGTGGATCGACTGGTTCTCTATACTTCTGAGATGAAAAAGAAAGGAGTGTAACACGCTTACTCTAGAATGGTTTAGCCGTTATCGCTCTCCCCATTATGGTGATGGCGACGGCGGCTGCTACTGCGAGCGCGATCCCGCAGAAAGTTCCCGCGATTATCACTCCTCGCCGCACAACCCACTTATCCTTACCCATTCTTCTCTCAAGCCATTTTCCTATCAGGGCTCCGATCAATGGTGGAAGCGTGTAAGCAGGAATGTTTTGAAAGCCGTATAGGAAGCCTATTGGGGAGAAGTATTGTGTCGGGAAACGGGAGGAGGCGACGACCATTATGAAGGACAGGACGCTTGAGATGGCTATCACGTCAACCTTGAAAATCTCGATTGACCTGGAGACCCATAGGGAGAAGTAGAGGGCTGAAATAGGCCAGGAGTAGCTGGCATAGGGGTAGAAGGCAGACGGTATTGGCGTCATAGCCCAGAATATTGAAACATACAGTAGAGATAGGAGAATGGCTATTAGGAAGAATATGAGGTATGCCTTGTAGTAGTCGAGAGGCCTGACCTTCAGCAGCTTAGCCACGTAGACCCTGTGCGTAATTATTCCAGCGCTACTCGTCACATGCGTTGGAACCACCCATGGGATCACGTCCCCAGGCCTTGTGAAAGAGACGAAGAACGCCTCTCTAATGTATGGAATAGTGACAGATAACCCGGTTTCAGCCGTCGCCCTGGCTGTCAATATGCCTTGAATAAACGGTACTATCGTCCAGGTCACCACCCAGACGAACCATAGTTCTGGGGCGAGGGAGACTGAAACAAGCAAACCTCCTATAGACCCGGCGGTGATTAAAGCAATTATCCAGCTGAAAGGCAAGTATGATGTTTTAAGCTGCTCTGCTGAAAGATGCCTCAGAGACAGGATTGCCCTCGCAATGTTTTTGGCGCCGACTGCAAGTATCCCGAGAGCAATCCCGAGTGTTAAACCTACCTGTGGGCTTGCCCACAGGTCGTAGATTGCTCTCTGCCACCACCATTGGATTGACGCTCCATAGGTCCATTCTCTCTGCCACATGCTGAAGTAGGGGTGGTCTATCCTGAGTGCTATAGAGTTTCCGAAAACCCAGACTGCTACAGACCCTATGAACATCCAGACTGCAGCGTTAAACGGGATTAGCCAGCCCACCATGTATTGGGCAATATCTGTTCCGACCGCGAAAACGGCTCCCGGCAGGATTCTTTCAATCCCCGTTGTCAAGTCCACCCAAGGATACGGTATGACGGTTATGGCCCTGCCCAAGAAAATCGAGGTTATGTTTGGAATCCCGTAGATGGCGAACTCATAGATGAAGCTTATCACAGCGGCGAACGAGAAGTACATTATTTTCTCAGGTGTTCTTTCAGTAAGGGTTGAGATTGCTTGGTAGTCTATGGGTGCAACTGGGAACGGGAGCTTCTCTATCTCTATGTAAAGCATGTTCGTTATGAAGGAAACACCGTAGTCTATCATCAGCACGCAAACGTTAACAGCTAGAGAGATCGATATCGGGATTATCCAGTCTGGGGAGAGGAAAGTCCTGTGAAGCGGACCGTAGCTTCCCAGCTCAGGAACATACCATGTTGGAAGCTTTTCAGCAATACCGTAGAGGATGGTGTATGGGGCAGACCTATAGTAATACCTTATGAGGAAATCTCCGAACATTCCTCCGCCGACGAACCATAGGGCTATGGCTTGAAGCATGAAGTATATTATGTAAGCTTCTTGGGACGTTATGTATCTCTTGACGAGCCTCCCGGCCTCTGTGAAAAGAAGTATTGTAACGAAAACCGGGATGAACCTTTCGGTCCCGCCTAAAGAGCCGACGGCCCATCCTAAATAGATTATCGCTGGCACGATTACCACAAGCCCAAATAATACTGCGGAGACCGATACGATCGTGAGCCCAGGGATGAAGGCTTCTTTTTCACGTGCAGCCTCTTCCATTATTTCTCACCCACTAGGCTACGCTCCCTAGCCATACGTATGTATTTCTCCCGGTCCTCCGGATTGAGGACATTCCATATCAGCATCTGCTTCCTCACCTCATCGATAAAGGGGTAGTTGAACCTGACCCATGAGTCGTAGGGCCCGGACACCCTAGTTAGATTCATTGAGATGAGGAAGTTCTGCTCCGTCTTACTCTTCAATATCACTATGTTCATATCCTGCTTTATGTTCTGCTCGAACGGTGCCAGCCAGACTCTCGACTTTACAGCAATCCCAGACTCTATCTTGTTAACCTCAACGCTTTCAACGGTGAAAACCCCCGCCCGCTCTATCCTCTTGTTCCAGAGATACTCGTGGAGGAAAACAGCCATTCCCGCAGCCCTATCATCCTCTTTTATGCGGAAAGGTATCGGTATGTCCCATGAGTCTCCCTTAGGCTTAGTCTGGAGACGCCACTTCCTCTCTAATGACGGGGTCACTGTGACGGAAACCTTGTAGAACGGGTAGAGCGATGCTGCCAGAACCAGCACGATCACCAGCCCGACAGCTATCATGACGAATGACGACGTGTAGTTAACAGGGAGGTTTATCAGGCCTATTTTCCTCGTTAAGTACGAGGCGGAGATACCCCCGAGATAGCCCGTCATCGATCCTACGATAGCGTATATGATGTTCTCACCGAAGAACATTAAGCCCACTTGAACCGGTGCTAGGCCTAGGCTGCTGTATATGTAGCCCTCCCGTATTCTCTCCATGACTCCTCCCAGAATTGTCGACATAGTTATCAGCCCCGCAATGATCATGGGTATTAGAATGAACTGGAAGCCGAACAGCGAGATAACGTTCTCCTTGGAGAACCGGTAGACGGTGCCGTTATAAGTCAGATAGATGTTTAACCCTTCGAAGGCGGAGAAAACATCGCCGCACTTCTCGTAGAGTTCCTCGAGCACCATCCCGTCTGCAGGTATGAAAACACTCGTTAAACATGATTCTGGAATCAGTTCAACTAGGCCAGCCGGCACGAATATTACGGATCCTGGGCTTAACGCCGCCTCAGCACGGGGAGGCGTTCTCTCGTTTGAAAGAACGTATGTGTCCATGGGTAGGACGTCGACGAAGCCGTCCGCATCCTTCACGTAGGCTAGAACTGCAGTAGTGTTAAGTATGCCTGTTACTTTTAAGCGGAAACCGTTAACCCAGACATATTCGCCTGTCTTCACCCCCAGGCTTTCCGCAAGACTGTTAGGCAACAGTGCTGAGAAAACCTCTTCATCTTTAAACATGGATCCTTCTAACAGTATTTTTTCGAACTCGTTGAAAGATGCTTTCAACTCCACAGAGCTTATTCCTACAGCAGCGTAGATCAAAGCCTTACTTTTCTCAGAGGATATGACTATTGTGCCAGCAGTCCCCTCTCCAGGAGTAGAAGGAAGATAAACCCAGTACCTCGGAGCGTAAAGCGTCTTGCCTGATATGTAGATTGACACTAGGTCAATCAGCTTCCTGTTTAACGGCGCGAAGTTGGCTGTTCTCAGCAACACCCCGTTGTAAGTAACCTCGGTGGGAGTCGGAGTGACTCTTAAAGCCCTTATCTCCGTCACAGAAGTCAGAGAAGAAAGTGAGAAGCTTATGATCACTATGCACAGCATCGTTAAAACTGTTCTAAACTTACGTTTCTTCAAGTTGCCTATTCCTATAGATACGGCTGAAAACGAAACGTCGAATCCGCTTCTCTCGAGGAAGTGTGCACCAAGAACTTCTCTCCTCAACCTCGAAAGCCCTGTGGAGAAGTTGGAGAATAGGAAGAACATTACTGGAATAACTAAGGCAACTATCAGTGTTCCTATGAATATTGCAGGCACGTTTACCGCCAGCCCGAAACCCGGGTGGAACACTGTTAAAAGCAACGCCACGGACAGCGCTACCGCAAGAGTAAGGGCGACGCTTCTAAAGCCGCTGCTCAAATTGTAAACCAAGGATGAAAACAGCAGGATGAAGGGTATTGCTAAAGCGAATACGAGAATTATGCTCGTAACCGCGTCGCGGACAACGCTCAAAGAGCTTTGGTAAGCCTTGTTTGAGAACCCCCAAGCCATTAAAGCGCTCGTCAAGAACCCAGTGTAATCCTTTTTTGAAGCCATTTGAAGAAGTGTCTGGTTGAACATTATCGCATAATTCAGATTCTCCATCGTCTTTGGGTCCAGAACTTGAATATCTGCTTGAGCCAGATACCTGCCATACGCTAATGTCAACATCTCCATGAACATGCTAGGCATTCCGCCCTTTACCAGCAGCCTGTCCCCCTCCCTAGCGAAATAATACCCGTATCCATCCTGGTTCTGCAGGGTCACATTAGTATAGACTGCAACCGTTTTAGCCATAGATGTGCTTTTAACAACGAAGCCGAACCTGGTGCGGGGCGGGGCGTAAACCTGTGCAACCGATAGGATGGGGTCGAACTCGTAGCCGAATGAGTCGAGAACGGAGTACCCAGGTATCTGCATCACCATCACGCTTATCGTTAGCGGGGTCTCGTAGCCACCGTAATTCCTGAGCTGCGCTGAATAAGCATTCGTGGTTCCAAACATTGAGCTTGGAGAGACTGCAGCCTGCAGAGTGTCCGGGTCGGTTAAATCGAACATGACAGCGCTCCCACATTTAAACACAACGTTCCTAGTGAATTGTTCAGGCGAAACTATCGTTACGCTTGAAGGGTATGTTCCGGCACCATGCTGCCCCCTGTCTGGAGCATAGATGATTCGCCCCTCATCGTCAATCAGATAACTCTGTATTGGGGTTTGCAACGCGGTTGTCGCCTCAGGATATGGCCTTAGACCCCTGAACACTGCGAAGCCTAAAGAATCCGATTTCGAAAACATTAGCGTGAACGGGTCCAACGTGCTTCCCACTGTGACGAAAGCGTTTGGAACAGGGCTGTATAGGCCCGGCGTAGTTGGGTCGTATTCGACCACTTCAACCCTTAACACCGTGAATCCGACTCCAGTATAGGTTTCACCCATCCTTAACGGTCTTAAACCCGCCCAGCTACCCGAATACCATTCTTCAACAGGAGCCTTCAACAAGTCGAACAGGATCTGGAATGTTAGCTGTGCTTGAGGTATAACGTTCTGGAAATCGATAAACTCCAGCTTGTCAGACGGGGTGAACACACGATACCTGAAGTCGTCGAAAGTAATTATTCCGAGCCCGATGCTGTTTGCTAGCTCAAAGGGCTCCATTTCAAGAATATGCTTGAAGGCAAGGCCCTTCTGAAAACCGGGGCTGGCCGAGTCATAAGCAATACCGTATAGGCCGGGATATAGGTTGCTGGTTAAAACCTTTTCGCCATAGCTTGGGAAAGATTTAATGAAAGATTTAATTGAATTTGTAAAAAATAATCGGAGATCTCTGAACCTGCCTGCAATATATTGAGTATTGATGGAGTACATCATGCCGCTGTAAACCAGGTTTAAATGCGGGCTTCCTGAGCTGATCTTAATATCTATAACGAGATAGGGGAAGACCGTGCTGCCTATCTCAGAATTGTTAAAGTAGAATTGTTCCACGAAGCTTCTCGCACCGGCTAGGGCCTGCCAATGTCCAGACATCGCTATAAAAAGCACTGTGTATCTGGGCGTGAAACCCTGTTGCTTTAAAGCCCTGATGAATTCAAGCATAACTGAGACTCCTATGGCTTCATCAGCCCCCGGAGCAAACCCTGGGATAATCGACCCCGAGTCATAGTTTACAGTTATGATGATTACTTTAGACGGGTCTTCGACACCCCTCATTTCTCCGATCACGTTCACAGCCTCGACTTCTCTCCACTCCATACCGTTGAAAAGCTCCGCATCCGGATTGGTTCTAGCGATTTCTCTGAGCTGAGACGCTTCCTGGCCTGCTACGTATATTCTTGGAGTAACTAGTGGGATGGAGGATATTTTGCTTAACGCTTCAAAGCGATTCGTATCCCCGTCCTCTAGAAAAACGATGCCTGATGCGCCAAGCTTAACCATGTCTACCCATGCAGACCCGGAGTTAAACTCAAGGAGGACTATGCTACCATTCACATCAAGCCCATTAAGATCCCCCGGAGTACCGTGGCCCGCGTAAATAAGCTTTCCAGAAGCTTTTTTTAAACCCGTGGCTACGACATTAGGGTAGAGCCCATAGGCCTTAATCACCTTGCCGCCTACCTTCATGTATGAGCCGGAGTCGTAGGGGACCAGCACCGTGTAGTTGAAAAAACTGACTTTCAACCCGAAGCCGTTAAACTCTTCCGCTATGATTCGTGCCGCCTGGAGAGAACCCGGGTAGCCTGTGAACCTTGACTTTATTGACGAAAACAACACTACATAATCTCTTATCCTGTCGGCTGAAACCACTGGGACTTCAAGCTGGTTTAAAAAGTTTTTTTCTTCAACAGCGTCACGCTCTCCCTCAGCGATTAGGATGGAGGCAGTCAGCAATATTAAAGCCACAACAAACAGATTTTTTCTTCGAACAGTTATCATTATTGAAAGTTTATATCAAGACTGATTTAAACTTTACGGCTTTAAAACCCATTCTCAAACGGAATTTTCTCAAAAGCATATGGAGGGCCCTAGAAACGAGGTTTAATCTGATACAGAGATAAATAAGCCGTATGGTTCCATAAACAAAAAAAAGAGGGTTTGAATCTAATAGCCTGTCGGTCCTACGGATATTCCTCCAGTTGCAGCGTTCACTCCCATGATTATCGTAGCCATGAGAGTGACACCAACCATGAAGCCTATGGCTACCGGTACTCCAACCTCTTCGTAAGCCTTTGCCCCGAATACTTTAAGCGTTATTAGTTTGAGAATCCATGCGACTCCAGCGTTTATCAGCCACATTCCGGAGTAGAAGAATAGCGCGTATGGGCTGAAGAAGAACCATGCGAACCTAGCTCTCAGGAAGAAGAGGATCCCGACGACAACTATAGCCAGCGGAAACATCCACCAGTGGAAGTCCGCAGGTGGTGCTGAATCAGCCACCACCCACGGTACCTGGAACCCAGTGATATTCGCACCGCTGCCGAGCCCCCAGGCTTTCAACTGGCCTATTCCAGTGCCGTAGATTATGTAGACGGCAACAGGAACGCCTATCAGCACCGTTATCAGGATTCCTAGGATATGCGACTTGAGAATATCTGTCTCCTTCACCTTAGCCGGCTCAACCATAGTATAGGTTGAGGTGTAGGCCCAAGCAGTGTGCGTGTTCTGGTGAAGAACTCCACCCATGTTTGCAGATATGCTGACGCCAGCCATCGTGGCCCATGCGGATTGAGTTTTCGCAGCCGCCCCGCTTGCTGGGAACAGGCCTATTCCAGTACCTACTCCCCAAGCCAAGAATCTAGCTGGAACAGCATCTCCTCCCGCCACCCATGTTCCCGTTGCCCCGCAGACAGCAACCATACCAGTCGTGTACAGGAACCACACTATGAAGCCGACCAGCAGCGGGAGAATGTTGGCTCCGAATATTACCCATAAGATTAGCCAGAGAAGCCACGTGGCCGCGAAGCCGTACCATACGAGCGAGTTTGGAAGCTCACCGGGGGCAAACTCCTTCTTCTTAACGCTTTCAGCATAGGTCTTATAGCCGAAGACTATTGTCCAGATTCCTATCGCTAACGGTGCCCAATAGTAGCTGAAGTTTAGCCATGGGAAGGGACCTGTGCCAGCCGGGTTTGTGTTAGGTGTTATTACTCCAGTGTTGACGAGGATCAGCGGGAACAAGATTTGGAATATGAATAGCCAGATGACTATTGAGGAAAGAATGTCCAAGGGAGCAAGATACATTATCGCGGCATCTGCAGGTATGAACATCCACCAGGATTGTATCGTGTTTTGAGATATTGAGCTCATAAGGTCGGCGAACCACTGCTGGTAGAACTGGCCGAAGGCGAAGAACACAGTCGTGAACTTAATAATGTAGTTTAAAGCTCCCAGTACCCCTATTGCGCACCCCAGTAGTATTCCCGCTATGAACGGGAGCTTCTTCATGTACTGTGTGAAGGTTCCTTTCTGATGCTGTGAAAGCATTTCATTAATCGGTATCATCATGGGGAACGGGAGCCTTTCTTTTTTAATCAGCTGCAGCCTGATTAATGCTGCCTGGAAAACCATCATTAGGCACCAAATAATTATCATTATCATCCAGAACGCTAGGTATGGGAGCAACCTGCCCAGTGGTACGGCTGCTCCTCCAGTCCAAGCGGGGGCGATCAGATCATAGTCGCCCGGGGTCCACAGCGGTGGGTAATACTTTAGCAGGGCCTCTACATTCGGGTTAGTCTTAACCAGGTATGTTCCTGCGAATATGAATTGTAGGAAGGCGCCGATGACGAACGGGCTGTCTGCCGTTATGAACGCTATTGTAGTGATTACTGCGATCTCCTGGACTGTCAGAGCCTTCATGAACAGGCTTACCAGAACGAGTATGAAAACGAGTCCGTACGGTGGGTATATTGCTGACCCGACTCTGCCTGCGAAAACAGGTTCCAAGCTTATTCCTAGACCCCACCAGGTAGCTATGTTTGCGAAGAGCCCTATTATACCGAAGACTATCGCAAGGATTATTGCTCTAATGGTAAAACCTGTTTTTAACTCTTCTATGACTGAGACAGTCTTTGTCTCACTCAAACTCTTTTCACCGTGTAAAATAGTTTTTACGTCTTTATAAAGTTTTAGGGTTATAAAAACATTGGACTAGCCATTTTCAACCAAAAAGACGCTATTTAAAGAGGCTGTTGCTGCATGCTTATATGTTCACGATGAGCAGTAAAATTTTTTTATAAAAGGGTTTTAAAGTTCCTCGCCAATGTTTCAACAGGCCGGCAGATCCTTGAAAAACCTGAGGATATCTGTTACAGAAAACTGCAACCTTAATTGCTTCTTCTGCCACAGGGAATGGAACCCTCCTCCCAGTAGTGGGAGTATGACTCTAAACGAGGTTAGAAAAATCGTCGAGGTAGCCAGTAGCATAGGGGTTGAGAGTGTTAAGATAACGGGTGGAGAACCATTGATGAGAGAAGACATTGTTAACATGGTGAAAGCAATCTCCCCGCTCGTCCGAGAGGTTTCACTCGTTACAAACGGTATCCTCCTTGAGGAGTATGCTGCGGATCTTAAGAGTGCAGGGCTAGCGAGGGTTAACGTTAACCTCCCTAGTCTAGATTCTTCAAAGTACAGTTGGATTACTGGGGGTGGGGATGTTTCAAGGGTTTTCAATGGGGTCAATGCTGCCTTAGAGGCTGGGCTAAACCCGGTTAAGATAAACATGGTTATTCTGAAAGGGGTTAACGAGGAGGATGTTGAAGAGATGCTGGATTACGCTGGCTCCATAGGAGCGGTTCTCCAGCTTATAGAACTACAGCCGATTCCGGGCGGTGAAAAGGTTTTCCAAGAGTTTCACGTCAGCCTTGAGGCTATTGAAAAAAGCATCTCATCAAAATCAGCCAGGAAAACTGTCAACAAAACTGGACAACGTAACGTCTACATGCTACTCCGAAACGGAAGGACTGTTTTCGTCGAAATAGTCTCGCCGACAGAGAACATTGGCTTCTGCTCCCACTGCTCCAAGCTGAGGGTTACTTGCGACGGGAGGCTGAAGCCCTGCTTGTTGAGGAACGATAATCTCGTAGACATAGTAGGATTAATCAGATTAGGCGGAAGCGATGATGACTTAAAAAAGAGGTTTATGGAGGCAATTATGTTGAAAAAACCATATTGGGAGAACCGTGTTACCTAGGACACTGGTTCGAAAACTATTTTAAGCATTCTGGCGTAATCGTAGGCTTCCCGCATCTCTCTCGCACTAGGCCTCCTAGCAATATCTGGATACGCCTCAGGGTTTCTCGCCACCAGGTAATCTGGATGATACTGGCCCATTATGTTCACGAGAACATTAGGAGTATTTTCAGATATCCATTTTAAAACAGGCTTAGTGCAACACTCAAGATGGTTAGGCAGAACTAGGTGCCTTATTATCATATCGCCGTTCTCATAGGCAATCATATGATTCCTCGCCACAACTTCAAAATATTTTTCAACCCTTGAAAGCCTTCTTGCACAATCGTCGCTGCCATACTTGAAGTCTGGAAGCCATATGTCTATTACTTCAGCCAAGAGCTTCATGGTCTCAGTGCTGCAATACATGTTGCTGTTCCAGAGCTGTGGAATGTTTACATCCAAGTGCTTAAGGGAAGAGAGTATTGTGTGGAGATTCGGCGTCGGGTCTCCGCCCACATAGTTTATGTTTGCAGCATTCTCGGAGCTAAGCCTCTTGCTTATTAAGGCGAGCGTTCTCGGATTAACCTCGCCACCGTTACCAGGGTCTGAAGAGATATCCCAGTTCTGACAGTAGACGCAAGGCCCAAAGTTGCAGCCTGCGAAGAATATTGTTCCAGAGCCTCCCTCACCTATTAACGGAGCCTCCTCCCCGAAGTGGTGGAACCATGTTGAAACCCTGCTTACATACCCTACTCTGCAGAACCCTAGTTCCCCCCTCCTCCGGTTAACCATGCATCTTCTCTCGCAGAACTCACAGTGTTCGAGAATCCTTTCGGAGAGTGCTATCTTAACGTCAAGGAAGCTTACTTCTGCGGGAAAGGTCTCGTATGCCCCACCTGTCTTCACAGACTCGTGAGCCTTCCTGAACTCTGAGCTAAGGTCCTCGTGAAGTCTCCACAGCTCCTCCTCCTTCATGCTCTCTAGATCCTTAAACTTGACTTGAGCCGGGATGCTTTTAGCTGTTAGGTATTTGGCTGGCTTAAGATTCTTCATGACCGCCCTATACCACGAGAGCCTTTTCTGAACATCCTTATTGTTCCACACTGTTATCGCATCGCTTCTGAGAACCCACATCCGACGCCGAACATAAAGCAGTCTCTCTTTTATAAGACTTTTGCTGTTTAAGATTGTTTCAGCTTGAGAAGAGAAAAGATTAAAGGAAGGCTTGAACGAGATACTGTCCGTGAAAAACGTCAAGATACTATTAGACGAGATGTACTCCGGTTTAAAGCCGTTTCTTAAAATACTTGGGTGGGAGGCTCAGACGGTTGACGATGTAGGTTTAAAGGGGGCGGATGACGAGGCAATAGTTGAACACGCTGCTAGAAACAGCCTCTTAATCATAACGCAGGACCAGATGACAGCCGACTTGGCTAGGCTTAAAGGAGTACCTTGCATACTGATTGGGCTGGTCGAGATAGCTAGGATAGTCGATAAAGCACTTAGAGACATGAGCCCAGACCCTTAGAGCTTTCCCTGAAATTATTACCTCCAACCTGAAACATTTAAAATATGTTTCAGAACCCGGGGGCCGTGCAGCCACCTGTAGTAAGCCAGATAGGCCAGTAATCCTCCTATTCTAATCAATTTTTGAAAACCCTTACCCCTCCATGTTTTAACATTGTGCCTCCAGCACGTTGAGAAAACGTCCCAGTGGAGCTCTGATAAGCCATGCAGATCGGCATGTTTCTCACTGTTTAGGACACAATCCTCCTCAGACGTAAAGAGCAGGGGTACGAAGAAGACCTTATTGTTCTTCAACCTGTCGAGAAGCTCAAGGGTTGCCACAACATCCTGCTCGTTTTCAGTCGGGAGGCCCACTACGAGTGTTGCTAAAGGATATATCTGATTGTCGTTAAGTATTCCAAGGGCTTGAACCACAATATCTGGCCATTGTTCAGGCGTATATGGCAGCGCCTTCCCCTTCATGTATTTTTCTATCAATCTGACGCTCCCCGTTTCAATACCTATTTCGAAGGTTGCATACTTCTGACCGTTCAAGTAAGTCCATCTGGACTTCTCAACTAGCGTGGCCGCTATTTTTTCAACAAGCCCACGATCATAGACTACGGGTGGAAGAGCCGCGTGCGCCACCTGAATATACTGGACTCCTTTAACTTTAGCCACTGAGTCAACCAGTTCAAAAACCGCTTCCCCGTTCGGCGTGAAACCAGAATCAGTCTCATAGAGAAAGATGTCATCCGTCTGAAGAGTTATCATCTTGGTTCCGCTTCTCGCATTCACGTCAACCTCTTTCAACACGTGTTCCAGTGGAAATGAGTATTTCTGCCTAAGCGTCGGAGAGCAGAATTGACAACCTCTTCCACATCCCCGCGTGACTTCAACAACACCAAACAGGGATGCTTTCTTAATGCATGGAACTTTTTCAAGCCCAGGCTTTCTACATACCAGCTGCCTCGGAAGCTCTTCACCGTTCAAGGCTTTTCTGAAGAGTTTTACAGCATCCTCCTCAGCCTCGCCCATCACCACGCTGTCTATTCCAAGCTCCCTCTGAATCCCTGCCTTGACAACTTGCCAAGCACCGCTTCCACCCAATATTACTCTGGGCCTATACTTCTTGAAAACAGGGTTAGAAAGAAGGTTTTCAAACTCCACTCTTGTGACAGGCTTACCAGTTAAACCGGTGAGGCTCGTATAGGTTCTGCTTACAAACCCTATCCCCAACGGATCCATTGAAGAAATACCTATAACCCTTGTTTCCTCTCCAACGAACATTTCAAGCATGGTTGGGTAAACCGTTGCAACATTCTCCTCGCCAAATTCATCTATAAGGAGGGACTCTATTTTTCTCAAGCCGTAGGGCGCTTGCTTAACAGTTCCATCATCGTTAAACGGTGGTGGAGGATAAAGCCTTTTCCTAAGAAGCTTCTTAGAAAAAGGCAGTGGGAACCCTGCTGAAAAGGCTAGGAATGGGTTTAGGTTAAAATCACTCATTTCCACTACAGACGCGGTTAACACTATTTTCTTTCCACCATCCCGCCTTTTCGAAGATGTTTCTCTTAGCAATTTTCCTTTTCCGTTGGCTTCCATGCCTCACGGTTAACGGTATATATGCTTTTTTCTCAGCGCTTAACGTTAAGAAGGACTCGATAAGAGACTTGCAAACCTATTTATTTGAAGCCTTAAATAAAAAGCGTAAAGTTTTATATTTGCGGTAATGTTTAGTACATGCATGGAAACCATAAGTCTTAACGGGGAATGGTTTTTCAAAGAATGCGGAAAGGAGGAGAAGACACCGCCGAGCTCAGGCCCATGGTTAAAGGCAACGGTGCCGGGTGTTGTCCATCTTGACCTTTTGAGGAACAGAAAGATTCCTGACCCGTTCTTCAGAATGAACGAGCTTGAGGTGGCTTGGGTGGAGGATAGGGACTGGTGGTATATGAAAGAGTTTCATTTAGACAAAGAGTTTCTCAACCATGACCGCGTGGAGCTCAAGTTTCACGGCCTAGATACTTTTGCGACGATCTGGGTTAATGGTACAGAGATCGGCAGGACGGCGAACATGTTCCATGAGCATGAGTTCAATGTTAAAGGCTTTTTAAAAGAAGGTAAAAACATATTGATGGTTAGGTTTGATTCGCCTAAAAGGGTTCTTGAGGAAATGTATAGCAAGGGCAGCGTTAAGCTTGGGGGAGCATTTTACCCCCCGCTTGTCTACGGTAGGAAAGCGCAATACTCCTTCGGCTGGGATTGGGGACCTAGGCTTGGAACCTCTGGGATTTGGAGGAGCGTGGAGCTTAAAGCCTACGATGTGTGTAAGATTGAAAGCTTCTATTTTTCCAGCGAACTTAGCAGTGACCTTAAAAGCTCGAAGATAAGCGTAAGCGTCTCCATAGAGGCCTTCAAGATGGGGCGTGTGAAGCTGAGGACTCGGGTGAGCGGTTTCGGCGAACACCAGGTTAAAGAAGAATATGAGGATGTTTCACCAGGATTAAACGTTTTCAAAACAGAGTTTAATATTGAGAACCCTAAGCTATGGTGGCCAAACGGTTATGGAGAGCAGAACCTTTACGATTTGGAGATAGTTGTCGAGGGTTCAAACGGTATTTTAGACATGGTTAAAAAGAAGGTTGGAATAAGGAAGATTGAGGTAGTGCAGGAGAGGGATGAGGAAGGAAAAACCTTCTTCTTCAGAGTTAACAATGTTCCTGTTTTCTGCAAAGGGGTCAACTGGGTTCCCGCAGACTCCTTCCTACCCAGGGTCAGCAGACAGGTTTACGATTATCTTCTAAGCAGAGCGAAGGAGGCGCATATGAACATGGTAAGGGTCTGGGGCGGCGGGGTTTATGAGGATGAGGCTTTCTACGAGCTTTGCGACGAGAAGGGGATACTTGTCTGGCAGGACTTCATGTTCGCATGCGCCGAGTATCCTGAGGAAGAATGGTTCTTTGAACTAGTTAGAAAGGAAGCGGAGAAAGTGGTGAAGAGGCTCAGGAATCATGCTTGCCTAGCAATATGGTGCGGTAACAACGAGAATCACTGGGGGTTCAAGGCGCATTGGTTCGGCATGAAGGACAGGTTCTATGGTGAGACGATCTATCATAAGATACTTCCTGAGGTTTGCTCTGAACTCGACCCTCTAACCTTCTACTGGCCGAGTAGCCCCTATGGGGGTGATGATCCTAATTCTCAAAGCGAGGGTGATCGGCATAACTGGGAGGTCTGGTCTATGCTAAGGGATTACACGGAGTATCTGAATGATAAAGGCAGGTTCATAAGCGAATTCGGCTTTCAGTCGGCGCCCTCAATGGAAACTATTAGAAGGTTTACTATTCCCGAGGACAGGGATCCGCAGAGCAGGGTCATTGAATTCCATAATAAGCAGACTTTTGGACCTGAGAGACTCTGGTTTTTCATCCTGCTGCATTTCAAGCTGCCTGTAAACCTTAGCAGGTTTGTCTACCTGACTCAAATAAACCAGGGGGAAGCTATGAAGACCGGTATAGAGCATTGGAGGAGGCGGAAGTTTAAGACGGGGGGAGCTTTGATATGGCAGCTCAACGACTGTTGGCCGGTGCTCAGCTGGAGCCTTATCGACTACTACGGTGGCCTCAAGGCTTCATACTATTATGTTAAGAGAGCGTTCGACCCGGTTAACGTTAGTCTGCTTGTCAAGCAGGATAGGGCGGAGGCCTGGGTTTGCAACGATCTTCTTAAGCCGGTGAAGGGCAGGCTTAGGATCATGTCTTTCGATTTGAAAGGGAAAAGGAAGGGGTTAAGAGAGAAGGATGTTTTTATAGAGGCGAATTCTTCAAAGCCCTGTATGGCGCTAAGCCTAAGCGAGCTGAACGTGAAAGACAGGTTCAGCAATTTTCTAGTATGCGTTTTTGAACCTGAAGATGCTGAGCCAAAGTATGACGTGTTTTTCCTTGAAAAAGTAAAGCATATTACGCTTCCTAAGCCTAGAATTAGAATGAAGCTTAGCAGAAAGGACGGTGCAACCTATGAGCTCAGCCTGGTTTCGAACAAAGTTGCAAAAGCATGTGGAGTAAGTATTAGAGGGGTGAAAGCAGAGTTTAGCGATAATTTCTTCGACCTTCCCCCAGGTGTTGAGAAAAAGATTCTTTTAAAGCTGGATAAACCGCTTTCAAAACAGGATCTCAGGAAGAGAATAACACTATCGTACTACTAGTGTAAGCTTAAAAGTTTCAACTAGAAACCTTTTATAACCGGCTAAATAAATCATATTCGATCGCCGGAGGAAAAATTATGAAGGTTGAAGTAAAATATTATGCTTGGATTAGGGAGGAGATTGGCGAGAAGGAGACGCTGGAGTTTAACGAGGGAGCAACCGTTAGGGAAATTGTTAAAAAACTCGTGGAGAAGCATACCCATCTAGCGGGGGAGAATTTCCTTATCGCGGTAAACGGGAGGACAGTAGACATGGACACCTGTTTAAACGAGGGGGACGTGGTATCAGTGTTCCCTCCAGCAGGAGGCGGTTAGAATGATCCGCGTTACTGAGGATGATTTCTCGATAGAGGAGGCTGCTTCAATCCTTAGGAGAGTGGAAGTAGGAGCGATAGTGTTTTTCTTAGGTGTTGTCAAAGGATTTAGAGAGGGGGAGGCTGTTAACGAAATGATCGTTGAAGCATACAAGGAGGCTGCAGAAGCGGAGCTTGAAAAAATAAGGAGGGAAGCCTTAGAAAGATTCGGAATAATCGACGCGCTCATAATCCACAGGGTTGGAAGACTCAAGCCGGCTGAAAACATAGTTCTAGTAGCCGCTTCAGCCGGAAGCCGAGCGGAGGCTTTCAAAGCCTGCAGCTGGATGATAGACGAGGTTAAGAAGCGTGCACCCATATGGAAGAAGGAGATTACAGCCAAGGGTGGAAGATGGGTTAAGGAGACGGTTAAACCTTGAACGGGAAAGATAAGGGGCTGGAGATGGTTGACATAAGTGGGAAGAAGGTTTCCCGGAGGAGGGCTGTGGCGAAAGGTTGGATAAGACTTAGGCGTGAAACCGTGGATGCGATAAAAACAGGTAAAGTTGCGAAGGGCGATGTCCTAACAGTTGCAAGGGTTTCAGCGATTCTCGGGGTTAAGAAGACCCCTGAGCTCATACCTGGCTGCCATCCTATTCCGCTAACCCATATAGCTGTCGAGTTTCAAATAGGAGATGATGGGGTCTCGGTGGCCTGTAGTGTTGTTTCAGAGTCTAAGACGGGTGTGGAGATGGAGGCTTTAACCGGGGTGGCTGCAGCATTGTTGACCATCTGGGACATGGTTAAGGAGATTGAAAAGGATGAGAAGGGCCAGTACCCGTTCACAGCGATAGAGAGCATAGTTGTTGAGGAGAAGGTTAAGGATTGGACTATTTAGAACATAGAAAGGCTTCTCCCAGAAGCCTCCTGTTCGCGTTAGTTACGGTGAGTGACTCTAGGACTTTTGAAACAGACGAATCCGGTGGGATTGCAGAGGATATTTTGAGAAAGGAGGGTCACGTGGTTTGTAGGAGGCTGATAGTCCGGAACGACGAGGGCGAGATAGGGAGGATCATTGGAGAGCTGCTTAACAATGGAGAAATCGACGTCATACTGACTATTGGAGGAACCGGGTTGAGCAAGAGGGACGTTACGGTTGAGACAGTTTCTAAAACGGTTGAGAAGAGGGTTGAGGGGTTCGGGGAGCTTTTCAGGCTCCTTAGCTATAATGATATAGGTACGGCGGCGATGCTTACAAGAGCTTTCGCAGGCGTTGCAAGGGGGAAGATACTGATATGTCTACCGGGGTCGAAGAACGCGGTGGAACTAGCTATTAGGAAGCTGATAATTCCTGAAATCGGCCACATGGTTAGAGAAGCAAGAAGGTGAAGACGCTTACTACGCCGGAATACTTAAGCGATATTGAGAGGACGCGTATACGACGTGTCTTAAGGGGAGCAACACTTCTCAGGAAAAGGAACTCCAGTTATATTGCAATTTAGGAACAGTTTCTCACCCTATTAGCGTGCTACACTCTCGACTTTATTGAAACGAATCAAGCAATACGCCGAGTCAATAACTTTATATGTCTTAGAAAACCAAATATTTAGCCATCTTAGGCTAAACGCTTTGCAAGTAGAACTGTTTCTAGACGATTGGTAGCAAGATTGGTAACTCGAAAGGATTATTCAACCCTCTTAGGATGAATAGTAAGCACGAGTTTTCTCCATGCACTACGAGAAACTGCTTTTTGTATTTTAAAAATTTATATTTTAGCATTTCTAACCCAAAAGTATGCCGTTGACTGGCGGCTTCGACAGAAATGACAAGTTGCTGATTATCCATGCAGATGATGTTGGCATGTGTCACACGGAGAATAAGGCAACCTTCCTAGGATTTCAAAATGGCGTAGTTTCAAGCTGCAGCCTTATGATGCCGTGCCCATGGATTCTTGAGGCAGTAGAGTTTTTCAAGGAGAATCCGGATTACGATCACGGGATACATTCGACGCTGACTAGCGAGTGGAGGCTCTACAGATGGGGCCCGGTTAGTTCCAAAAGCGAGGTGCCGACGCTCTTGGATGAGCAGGGATACCTGCATAAGGAGGCTAAGGATGCGGCGAAAGCCTCTTGGCAAGAGGTCGATGTCGAGCTGAGGTCGCAGGTCAAAAAGGCGTTCGACCTTAGCCTACGGCCCTCCCACCTCGATACTCACATGGGTATAGTCTTCTTCAGGCCGGATCTATTAGAGACCTATGTGAAGGTTGCTCTTGACAACGGTCTTATCCCGATGTTGATTAAGCCTAGTGACAGTGCCTTTGAGATCGCTAAGCAGATGGGCATAGTAATCTCCGAGGATCTTGTGAGCAGGATTCTGAAATCCGAAACGCCTATGCTGGATAATTTCATCGGCATTACATTTGGCTCTGACCTGCAGGAAAGAATAAAGTGGTTTAGAAATGTTTTGAAGAATATAAAGCCGGGAACCCTGACTCTAATGATAGTTCATCTTGGCCTCCCAGATGAGGAGATGAAGGCGATAATACCTGGTCAGGGTGTGACGAGCCATGTGGACAGGTATCTGGATTACCAGCTGGTGACCTCTAATGAGGCTCGGCAAATAATAGATGAACTGGGCTTTACCCTAGTCGGCTGGAAGGATCTTAAGTAGGGGGATGCAGAATGGCCGGGACCAAAACCTACAGAGTGTCAAGAGGAGCTTGGTACGCTGTATTCGTATTCTTTCTGTTCATGGTATTACATAATTCTGACAAGTTCCTAATCTCACCGCTCTTGGCCTCAATAAGAGACGAGTTTAACCTGACTTTTACTCAGCTCGGTGCTATTCAAACAGGTGCTTCAATAGTCGCCGTCATATTCATGCCTGTCTGGGGATATCTTTTCGACAAGTATGCTAGGCCTCTTTTAGCAGCCCTTGCAAGCGCGATCTGGGGCTGTACAACGGTTCTCTCAACATTTTCAAGAAATTTTGTTGAGCTGGCTTTTACAAGGGCGCTGACTGGAATCGATAATGAGGCAACGAGCGGAATAGTCTCTTTTATCGGCGACAATTTCCCTCCTGAGAAAAGATCCACGGCAATAGGCGTGTTGAACACTTCAGGCGCCCTTGGAGCCTTAATAGGCACCCTTATAGGAACCCTCATGGGGACTGCTTTCGGATGGCGCAGCGCCTTCATAGTGACTGGAGTACCCGGCTTGCTTTTAGCAATTCTAATCCTAACCACATTGAAGGATAAGCCTAGAGGATCAACCGAGCCCGAGTTAATGGCCGTGAAGGATAGGTTGAAAGACACGTTTAGAAAAGATTCCTTGATAAGAGTGCTCAGGAGAAAATCAATGGTTTTCCTTTTTGTCCAAGGCTTCTTTGGAGTCTTCCCATGGCAGATAATCACATACTGGTTTTTCCTGTACATGACTGAAATCAGAGGTCTTGATAGCGAGACCCAGCTGCTCGTCATGCTTGTTGCACTCTTGACGATGGTTGTAGGCAACGTGGTTTCAGGCGTTATCAGTGACTGGGCCTTCAGGAAGACTTTGAAAGGAAGGGCTGTTTTCGCAGGGATCTCCGTCGCCATAGGACTAGTCTTCTTCGACCTAACAATTTTAACTAGAGAAGGGGTAGAACTATTCCTCCTTCTTGCAGCCTTAACTGCCTTCTTCATCCCTATGGCCGGCCCTGCGGTTTCAGCATCGATTCAAGATATTGCCCTTCCCGAGGTCAGAAGCACAACGCTTTCGGTACAAGTTTTCGTTGAAAACTCTGGCTCAGCTTTCGCACCACTGATCACCGGCTACTTGGCGGACATAATAGGTTTAGAGTTGGGCATGGTGATCATAATAACCATAACTTGGGCTATTTGTGCCGTTGTTCTTACAGCCGCCTCACTAACCCTTCCGAAAGATATAGAGTGGAAGCGCGGGGAACTAGCTGAAAGAGCAAAGAAACTGGCTTCACAAGGATGATTTAAGCGGTTAATTAACCGATTTCAAAAAACCTAAATATTTGAACCCTCGTATATCTAACTGACATGCGTCGATTCGAATCAACCAAAGAGGAAATCGTTAAAGACCTAGTGAAAATGGGTGTTGAAAGGGGAGACGTACTTCTTGTCCACAGTTCTTTAAGCAGCATCGGATACGTTCCGGGTGGTGCAGAAACATTGATAGATGCTCTTCTTGAAAGCGTTGGGGAAGATGGCACGATAGTTGTCCCGACAATAACCGGCCAGATTTTTGATTCTCCAGAGAACCCTCCGAGTTATTCTAAGGATAAACCTTGCTGGACCGGGGTGGTTCCTGAAACCTTGAGAAAAAGAGGGGAAGCATGTAGGAGTAGGCATCCAACTCATTCTGTTGCTGCCATAGGCAAAATGGCTAGAAGAATAATTGAGGGGCATGAGGATGCTGAGACTCCATGTGGAAGGGGTACTCCATACTTGAAGATAGCTGAGATCGGCGGTAAGATACTGTTTATCGGCGCCTCGTTGGAAAGCAACACTAGCTTCCACACCGTTGAGGAGCTGGCTAAGATTTATTACCATTTGCAGCCTGAGCCCACGTGCTGCAGGATCGAGATAAATGGGGATGTTATTGAAAAAAGATGTTTTCTACACGCCTACGGTACTCCGAGAGCATTTGAAGAAAAAGAGAAGGAGCTTGTAGAACAGGGAGTAGCTAGAATCGGATACATCGGCAGGGCGAGAAGCATCCTTATGGGCGCTAAGAAAATGATTGAGTTCACACTGGGTAGAATCGAGAATGACCGACTTTATTTGGTGCGTAAAGACCATGTTGATCATTGGTGTGTTTCTTCAAGCATCAGCTTAATACGGGAGAATAAGTTTGACTCTGTAAAAATAAGCCTGTACGTTCCTAAAAACGCTAGCATAAAGTTTTTCGAAAATTACATGGTTGTGAGAGGCGTGAGGATGAAAATGTCCGGCTTAAACCTTACGGAAGGAGTTTTAGAAACCCCGTTGAAAACAGTTAGGAAACTGGAGCTTCAAGGAGGTTACAATTACTGGCTGAGCTTTAAAAAAGCAGGGAATGAGATTGGAATAGAAGTGCTCGATTTTAAAGAGTCTGATTCCTTCTTCAACCTTTAAAGACCTGCTGGGTTCACGTAAAGCAAGGTTTAATAGTCCAATGGTTCAGAACAGATCGAATGCTGATTAAAAACGCTAGGATAGTTAACCCTTGGGGGGAAACGTTTGGAGATGTTTTAATCGACCGTGGGAGGATAAGGAAGATCGGTAAACCAATCTACGGTTATATGGAGGGCGAGAGTATTGATCTGGAGGGAGACTTTTTGTTCCCCGGCTTTATAGATGTTCACATTCAGGGTGCGGGAGGAGCCGACATTCTTGACGAAGAGGAGGAAGCGATTAAAGTTATATCGGAAACATGTGCTAAGTGCGGGGTCACCAGTTTTCTTGCAACCACCGTTTATAAGCCGGGTTTGGAAAACAAGCATTTAGAGGCTGCGTTGAACGGGGTCTCGAGGGGCTTAAACGGCGCTAGGTTTCTAGGATTCCATTTGGAGGGCCCGTTCATCTCCAAGGAGAAAAGAGGGATGATTCAAGAATCCTCGGTCTGCGAGCCTTCGGTTAAAGTCTTGTCTGAAATAATGGATAAGTGTAAGGGCTGGCTCAAGATGATGACTCTGGCTCCGGAGCTTGATGGTGCGGAGAAGATTATAAGGCTCCTTATTAAAAACAGGGTGATAGTGTCCTTCGGCCATTCTTCAGCAGACTATGAGCAGACCCTGAAAGCCATAAGAATTGGCGTTAAACATGTCACTCATTTTTTCAACACTATGCAGCCTATTCACCATAGGGCTCCGGGACCAGCGATAGCCGTATTCGAGTCTAAGGATGTGACTGTTCAGATAATATCCGATGGGGTTCATATTCACCCATCCATTGTCAGGTTCGCAACAAGGGTTTTGGGCGACGACCGAATCGTGCTGATAACGGATGGGGTTAGGTCAACCGGTTTACCTGATGGCAAGTATGTCTACGACGGTGTCGAATTCATTTCTTCAAACGGTACCGCGAAATATCCGAACGGCACACTAATTGGAACATCCGCAGGCATGAACGAACTGGCTAAGCGTTTTATAAGGTTCACTGACATGCCTTTAACCACCGTGGCCAAGGTGGCATCCTATAACCCGGCTAAACTCCTAGGCATTGAAGAATGTAAAGGAAGCATAGAGGAGGGAAAGGATGCAGACATGGTGGTGATGAAGAATGATTTCAGTGTACGAATGTCTTTCATAGGAGGAAGCCTCTTTGAAAGATAGCGCCATCCTAAATCTCTAGCACCGTGGAAGGATTTAGAATATTATTTGGGTCGAAAAGCCTTTTAACCCCTTTCATAAGCTCAATTTTCTTCGGATGCGTAAAGCGGTAAAGCTCTTTCACCCGTATTTTTCCAACACCATGTTCACCAGTAATTGTTCCTCCAAGGCTTATCGTAGTCTCATATATTTCTCTTTTAATCGCTTCGTATTTCTCAGCATCCCTCTTCATAATGTGGGAGTGAACATTTCCGTCTGCAGCATGACCGTAAACAGGAATGTATGCGCCATGTTTCTCAGCAATAGTGTCGATAGCGTCCGCTAACCTTCCGATCGCAGATGGAGGAACCGTCGTGTCGAGAATATCCATGGAGTCACGTTTAAGAGCAGTGTAAATATTGCTTCTTATTCGCAGAATGGATTCCTGCTCGTCCCTCCTCTCCGCAACCGATGGCTCAAGCCCGTTGTTCTCAACACATATCTGGGAAAGCTTTTCAGCCTCAGAGTAGACTACGTTCTCCTCCCCAGCCAGTATTGCTATGAGAAAGACTTCCCCCTCGAAAACCCATTTCTCACCCAAGTGTTCAGCAGACAGCTCCATCAGCTCTTTCTCGACGTACTCCAAGGCGAGGGGAGTAACCCCGGAGCGCAGTATTCTTGGAACCGTATTAAGCGCGTCATGCCTCGAATTGAAGGGAAGCAACAGGGTGAGGGAGTATGGTGTCTTAGGATTAAGCCTTAAAACAACTTTGGTTATTATCCCGAGCGTGCCCTCACTGCCTATGATCAGATGCATCAAGTTATAACCCATGTTGTCTTTCAGAAGCTTGCCTCCGAAAGTTAAGATTTCTCCGGTTGGCAGAACAACCTCCAAACCTCTAACGAAGCTTCTCATGACACCATGCTTAACCGCCCTAGCCCCGCCAGCGTTGCAGGCCACTAAGCCGCCTATCTGAGCACCCTCGTCACCGGGGTGCGGTGGGAAGGAGAAGCCTGCCTCCTCAACAGCCTTAAGAAGACCTCCTAGAGTCGCCCCAGCTTCAGCGACAGCCATCAGGTTTTCCCCGTCTATCTCAATCCGATTCATCTTCTCTAAAGAAACGATGATTCCGCTTCTAGCTGGCACAGCCCCTCCGACAAGGCCTGTCCCACCTCCCCTCGGGTATACGGGAATCTTATTTTCATTAGCCAGCCTAAGGATTCTCGAGACCTCCATGCTGTTCGCAGGCTTAACCAGCACGCAGTCTGGGACGGCAGAAGGTCTAACCGGGATGCATGTTTCGTCAAACAGGTAGCTCTCCATCTTATCTTTACCACGCACCACCGACTCCCTGCCGACGATACCCTCAAGCTGCTCCACTAAACCCTCCATCAGCATTTTATACCCCTCCTAGCTTTTATCTCTTTTATCAAAAGAGGTATGACTTGATAAAGATCCCCGACAATACCGTAGTCCGCAACCCTGAATATGGGTGCTGAAGGGTCGCTGTTAATAGCGACAATGGTTTCAGCATCCTTCATGCCGAACAAGTGTTGCGGCGAGCCGGAGATTCCGCACGCAAAATACAGCCTTGGCTTAACGATGCTCCCGCTGTAGCCGACTTGATGCTCCTTCCTTATCCAGCCATCATCCACAGGCGGCCTGCTTGAGCCAACCACTCCCCCAAGCAGACTGGCAAGCTCCTCCAGCAGCCTGAATCCTTCTGGCGACCCGAGACCCCTGCCGCCTGAAACTATGATTTCAGCATCAGCTATGTTAAGCTTCTTAGGAATTGCCCCCCCAACAAGCCTAATGCTCCCGTAAGGTGGAGCCTCAGCATTTTTTTCAACGATCAGCCCGCTTCTACCCTTATCCCTATCCCTCGCCCTCATAACCTTGTACCGGACAGTAGACATCACAGGTTTAGTCCTAGTCTTAATATGCGCAAGAATGTTGCCTACGAATGCCGGCCGAATCTGTATTAGCTCACCTTTCTCGTCCATCCTTAAATCTATGCAGTCTGCGGTTAAACCTGTTTTAAGCGCCGCTGCAACCCTTGGACCAAGAGACCTTCCGAAGCAGGTTGCACCCAGCAGGACGATGTCCGGCTTCTCCTCTTTACAAAGCTTTACAAGGTTGTGTGCATAAACCATCGTGTTTAAACCGGAAAACACTGGATCGTTGAACAGGAAAACCTTGTCTGCGCCATACTCTATGAGTTCTGAAGCCTTAGTCTTATTTACGTTGCATCCGAAAACCACACTGCAAACCTCACCGCCAATATGCTCCACTATCTCCCTTCCTTTTCCGAGAAGCTCTAAAGTAACAGGGTGTATCGCATCCCCCTTGAGTTCTGCGACCACAAGTATTTTTCTAAACGAGCCTCCATCCCCCATTTTAAATCAACCCTTTAGACTCGAAGAGGCGTATCAATTCCGCAAGCCCCTCTTCAACCTGCCTGTAAACTCTTCCCTGCCTAGTCTTCTCCCCCTGGACAACAACCTTCTGAACGGATGTGGGAGAACCGGCGTAACCAGTCTTATCCGGCTCGAGAAACCCGCTCAAGTCCTCAGCATGCCATATTTTAACCTGGCTCTTCATCGCTTTCATCTTGCTCTTCAATGTTGGCAGCCTCGGCTTGTTAACATCCCTGGTGACACTGACCAGAACCGGGAAATCCGATTCCAAAACGTAGGAAGCATCCTCCGTCTCGGAGACAACGGTAATAGATTTTTCAGAAACGTTAACAATCCTTGAAACATAATAGATATGGGGGATTTCGAGAAGCTCAGCAACCTCTGCGCCAACCTGCCCAGTGTCGCCGTCGACGGTCTTCTCTCCGCAGAGAATAATATCGTATGACCCTATCTTTCTAATAGCTGCGGCGAGAGTGTGGGAAGTAGCCAAGGTATCGGCTCCGGCGAACCTCCTGTCCTCGAGAAGGATTGCGTCGTCAGCACCCCTAGCCATAGCGTCCCTGAGAGAATTTACAGCCTGCATTGGACCCATGCTTAAAGCAGTTATGAAACCTCCAAGCTTCTCCTTAATCTGTAAAGCCGCCTCTAGAGCGTTCAGGTCAAACGGGTTTATCTCTGCCGGCGCTGAACTCCTATCTATTCTCCCTGTTTCCATGTCGAACCTTACTTTTTCAATATCCGGAACCTGTTTTACGAGAACAATTATGTTCAGCAACCGTTTTTACCGAACGGAGGCTTTTAAAGAGGCTTTTAAACCTTCCATTTGAATCACCTTTAAAAGCGGCAGAGAATTGACAGAAGATAAAAAACGGGGAAGACGTTTCGCTAAAGGTTTTTCTCGTAAATAACTATTTCCGCCTTCTCCAGTCCAAACGGTTTTAAAACGTACTCGTCAGTCCAGTGTCTCTCATCCTCGAAAGTCTCCGGCCCTATGTAGAGAGGATCTCCCCCAGCATAGTGCAACGGCCCGAAAGCATTTCTCAGCGTCCCAATAATCCTCACTTTAAGCTCGTTAACCCCCTTTCTCACCAGTCTTGTCACGTCAAGAGTGAAAGGATGCATGAAGACCCTGCCGGCCTCCTGACCGTTTATATAGACTAAGGCGAGCGAAGCCTTTAAGCCATCCAGCCTTAGGACAACTGTCTTACTGCCAGGGTCTTCACCGTATTGAAACTCGTTTCTCAGCTCGAAAGAGCCGACGTAAAACGGGTAGCCCTGTTTAGTCAGATCACCAGTTTCAACCCGAGTAGGTTCCTCAACGATCACTGGGTTTTTCCCGGAGGAGAGCTCAACCCCAAACTCCCCGATGAGAAAAATGTTCTCCATTTCAGGCTCGATTCCGACGATCCCTTCAAGCTCAATCTCGTTCCTACCCTCCTTCAAATATTCGGTCACGCTCATCACCCTGAGGCAGTCGTCAACCCAGTGTCCTTCATCCCTCCAGAGAGCGTCTTTCCCGTTTATCCTAATCTTGAACAGGCGGGGTGTCTCCATGACCAGCTTAATCCTCTTCCCTAGAGGAGTGGTTTTCAACTCGAAATCGAATTTTAAAGTAAACCTTGTTCTAACACCTTCTGCAACTATCTGTTTTCTCGCCCTGCAAAGAGGCATTTTTTCACTCCACTCGCCACCCGTCCTATATCTACAATAGTCTAAAACCAGCACGTTAGGATCGACCCGTTTAACATTCCAGTCTGAAGAAAGAGGTATTAGCGTGCATGCTCTTTCCCTAGGCTTGACGAGCATGCTCCTCGGCTTTCCCGGTGAGAAAGCAAGCAGGAGAGAGGAAACAGGCTCAAAAACATGCTCGAGATACGTCCAGCCGTTTTCAACATATCCTTCAAACTCAGATGCTGAGCCGCTTAGAGTATCCAGCAGTTTAATGCTGAAAGAGCCGGGAAGCCCGATTCTAGCGTTCACAGCCTTATCCCTGCTCGCGTTGAAAACGAATAGAAACATGTCGCCAGAATCGCCTCTCCTCAAATGGTATAGGAGATTACCCTCTTCATCGCCGTCTATTTTCAAAGTTTTACAGCGATCTGGCAAAACATCGCTCAAGGATTTCGTGCTGTAATCCTCTTTAACTGTACACCTGTTGATGAGCTCAGCTAGCTCTACGCTCGGCTTTCCATCAATCAAGCTGGGAAGCGGTTTAACGAACACTAACTCGCCACCTGAATCTTTAAACTTCTTTAAAAGCTTAACCGTGCTTCCAGCTAGCGTTAAGCAAGGCGGCACTACTACGATATCATAGAAAGCGTTCCCCACCCTAAGCCTAGAGCCTTCCACACTGGCGTGTTTCTCCATAAGCATCTCGTCGCCAAGATCGAAGTCAATGTGCAGCTTCAGTAGTGACATTAACAACCCTTTAAGCTGACTGTCCAGAATCTTTACAGTGGAATCGTTCAGAGGAGAGTAGCTTGCCCAAGCGCTTCCAATCGAATGGATAACAAGCACGTTTACGACCCTCCTCCCGCTGGAAAGCACGTAGCAAAGTCTTGAGAAGTGGTCCTCTATGTACTCGTTGTAATCCCACCATGGTTGACCCCAGTGGAAGTTCAACCCGTAGTCCCTTTTCCTCCTACCCCTCATCGAGTAGGGAACCAGATGGTGGCACATCAAGTTCACGCCCATTGTTATAAGCCAGTCGCCAATCCACTTCCTGTCCTCGAAAGTCGGGTAGTTACCGGTGCAACCGTAGACTTCGCAGAGAACCCTTTCCTTCCCAAGCTGGTTCGCCGCAGAGGAAACCTGTTTAGCAGTTAGCAGGCTCCTCCAGACATGCATGCCCAAGTGGTCTATTCCAGGAACATGCTGATACTCGTAATGAGGCATCGCTGCGCCTATGCGGATTGTTTGACCTAGAAGATCGTCCTCGCTCAAATAGTGGCCGGTAAACTTCAAATTGTTCTTATCACACCACTCGTATATCTGTTTTGAGAAAGACTCTAGGAAGAGAATGGTAACAGTCCTCCAGAAGTCATACCGCACTTTCATATAGTCGTCAAGATCGAAGAAAAGCTTCGGAAGATGATCTGTCAAATCATACCCGTTTAACTGCTTGAACTTCTCCGGAAGCCCATCTGTCCATGGGACTGAGAACGGGGGGATTCTCGGCCCTCTGGGGGGCATAGCTTGCCTAGGGGGCGGTCTGCTTGACGAGAAGTTAGGCTCATCCGTGAAAACCCCTGGGACAGTTCTTCCAATATCATTCTTAAAAAGGTCGACGTAAGGCTTGTAGGCAAGGTTTAAGAATTGTCTGACTGTTTCGTAATCAAGAAGGTCAACGTAGCACGAGCTGTTGTACCAGGCCTCGCCGACTGGTGCCACGTATTTCATGAAGGTTAGATAGAGCTTCTCCGAATCCGCCTCCTCTCCAGTAACCCTCTTAAATCCCCTTGGAATACCGTTTTCATCTGTAACGCATTCGAAGCTTGCTATGACGTCTTCACCCTTGTAGTTTCTCGTATCAACCATCATGACAAGTGCTTTAGCCCTATTTTTTGAGCTTGAAAAAGGGACAAGACCTCCTGCGAAGCCTGAGGGCCACCAGAGCTCATCGTAAATCCAGATGAACATGTCGTTTTTCCCAGCTTCTTCAACTGCAGCTCTGAAAGCGTCGAACCACTCCTTGCTGAGGAAAGGGGTTACGAGGCCTTCTCTAGCGTGGAAAAATGCGCCGCCGTATCCAGCCCTGTTCAGGCATTGAACCTCCTTCCTAACCTTATCCTCAGTTAACAGATCGTTTATCGACCAGAACGGAGCGCCTTTAAAGATTGAAACAGGTTTTCTAAATTTATTTTCTTCTATCATTTTAGCTGGATGAGTTGTTGAAGGAGTTATTTAACTTTTTCAAGACATAGAAGCAGATGCAGCAAGAAGGGGTTTAGAGAGTAGATGAACCTATCGTCTTTTAAGATGGAAACGTTTATATCTTGGGAAATAGTTTTTAGGGCGAAAAGGTTTGAATAGAACAAGTATAACATTGGGCTTTTTAACAATCTTAATAATATGCTCGGCGACACCATGTGTCGTTACGAGGATAGCCGGTGACGACGTACCTCTGTACACCAGACAGTTTTCCCCGACAGGCGACGCTTTAGTTGCAGGAGGAACTTATAGTGGTAATAATTATGGTTCGCTTACTCGCATAGGAGTCAGCGCTGGTTCAAGCGAGTCTCAAGTTTGGCGCTCCTTCATAAAGTTTGATCTGAACACGATTCCTCCTGGCTCAGTAATCGTTTCAGCTAACCTAATGCTATTCATGTACCAGGCTCCTGTTTCAATCAGAACGCTAGTATGTAATCTTGTTAATGCAGATGGTTGGGACGAGGGAACAATCACTTGGAACAATCAACCACCCGCCACAGTTTCAGTATCATCCGCAACAGTCGGCACTACTTCAAACGTTTGGCTTAGCGTAGATGTGAAAAGTTCGGTTGAAAAGTTTGCATCAAAGGATGTTGCTGGCGCGATGCCGAACTTCGGCTGGAGGCTGAAGGACAGCACGGAATCAGCTGCCATTCAAACCTATTGCTATATGTATTCTAAGGAACATAGCGATTCGAGTAAGCGTCCATACCTCGAGGTCAAGTATTATCCTCCCCACCTTGAGCTTAGCCTCGCAAACAGCTCTATTCAGGCGGGAAACTGGGTTAAAATGACTGTTACCAGGAAAACCTATAACGGTGAGCCAGTAACCCGTGGAGATTTAAAGGTTAAGCTCAGCTCAACCTCAACCTCAGTCAACAGGAAATTCTCTCTAACAAAGGGCGGGTCAGCTATAACTGAGCTGACAATATCCGAATCCGATGGCAACTCTAAAGAGTTCTGGTATTATGATGATAAGGTGGGAACATGGGATATTCATATCTGGACAGACGATTACATGTATATTACTTGGAGCGGTGGCTTCATAATTTTCGCGCCTAATTACGGTGACGATATTAAACAGTTGACCGTCAAGCCTGGGCCGCTTGACCGTTTCACTTTCGACACCATATCTTCGCCAAAACAGGTTGCAGTACCATTCTCAATAACTATTACTGCTTACGATGAATATGGCAACGTTAAGACCGACTACACGGGGACAAACTCCCTCTCAGACACTACTGGAACCATAGAGCCCAAGTTAACCGGCGCCTTCGTAAATGGTAGGTGGACAGGCATGGTGACTATAAGCAGAATAGGGGACAATGTTAAGATTACTACAAGCGGCGCGGGTAAGAGTGGCGAGAGCAACCCCTTCAACGTTAAGGCAGGGCCTCCAGAAAAGCTTGCATTAACGCCTCCAAGCTTCACTATGGCAGCTGGAGTAACATATTCACATCTTAACATCTCTATCAAGGATGCTAACGGCTATGAAACCGTCAGTTCCACGCCCATAATCGTAAGCCTTTCAACGACATCGCCTGAGGGAGAGTTCAGACAATCCGGTACCGCGAGCAGGATAACCAGCATAATCATTCCAGCGGGCTCAAGCATGGTTAAGGTGGACTATTATGACGTGAAAGGGGGAACATGGATCTTAACAGCATCAGCCGCAGGCCTAACACTCAGCACAGCAACAGTCACGGTAATTCCTGACACAAAGCCTCCAGTAACAACCATAAACTATGATCCTAAGCATTCGAGTGATGCAACAACTTATGTTTCAGGCTCCACCTTGTTCAAGCTTTCAGCGACAGACGATGCGAGCGGGGTCAAACAGACCAAGTATAGGATTGACGGTGGCTCTTGGAACACTTACACAGCAGGCTTTACCCTCTCCACTCTTTCAGACGGCCCCCATACGATAGGATACTACAGCACTGACAAGGCTGATAATAATGAGGCTGAAAAAACGTTGACCGTCGTGTTGGATAAGACTCCTCCAGCGATAAGTGGTGCGTCACCCACCGGAAGCATAGTCATGGGCTCAACGTCTATAAAGTTCACAGTCAGAGTTGAGGATTCAGGCTCAGGTGTTAAAGAGGTTAGGCTTACTGTCGACGGAATCCCGCAGGGAACCATGACCGGTGGCAGCGACTATTCTAAAACAATAACCCTTACGGAGGGAAGCCACAATTGGAGCGTTGAAGCGATTGACAACCTTGATAATGCAGCATCCTGGAATGGGGTTTTCACGCTTACAGTCGACACTGCTCCCCCCACGGTCTCGGGCTTAACGGCACCGTCCAACCCCGTCTTCGGAGAACATACCGTAATAACATGCCAGGTTTCAGACCTGCTTTCAGGAGTCAAGGATGTCAGCCTATACTACTCGATAGACGGAGGCTCGTCTTGGACAAGGGTAACCATGGTTCTTCAGGAGGGTGGCTACACGGGCTCCATACCCTCCCAAATGTTCTTCAAAGAGGTCCAGTACTATGTTGAAGCAGTGGACAACGTTGGCAATGAGACCAGGACACCCGTGTCGAAATACACTGTAGGCATACCTATTTGGCTATACGCAACCCTCTTAGCTCTAATTCTCGTCATAATCGCCATACTCCTGCTGAGGAGAAGGAAGCCTTCCTACGTCCAACCACTCCCTCCGCCGCCTCCACCCCCTCCATGTTAGTGGCAAAACAAGCATTTAGGGCGAAAGGCAGCGTTCCCTCAGGGTTAACCCTAATAATACTGAAAAAGGAAGCTTAATATATGTTTTAACAAGACAAAATAATGTAAAGATGGATGTGGATAGGATTGGCGGAATAGCACTAGGCTTGGTGATGATTCTAGCAATATTCCTACTGCCTTTCGGCTCCTTTCTGCTTCCCTCAGGCAAGACTGGAGAAACAACCTTATTTAGCATTATAGTCCAATTCATTGAAAACATAGTCAGCGGCACGCAGCAGCCAATGAACCTTCTAATATACGGGATCATAATTCTAGCATCATTCATAATTCTGATCGCCGCTGGAGCACTAGGTCTATACCCATTGCGCTCCGGTGCCATAGGTATTCTTGGAATGATACTTATAACCACAGTAACAGTCTTCAACCCTGTACTCGGCTTCAACATACCGAGCTACGGGGCCGGCTATTTCATTGTCTGGGGAGCCTCCGTGGCAGCAATCGTGATAGGCAAGTTTAGACCCAATGCCAGGAGGAAGGTTGTCTCAGCGGTTTCACAACCTCCTGTGGAGGAAGTTGTGGAAACATCCAGCCCACCTATGGATCTCTTTAAACCGTTATCAGGCACGGAAGAGCAGGCTCAAACCTCTTCGGCTGAGCCCTCTTCAATATCCGAGTCAGCAGAACCAGCATCTTCCCTATCCATCGGTCTTAATGTTATAGAAGAGGAGATTACGAGAATCAGGGCTTTTCTAGTTGTTCTGGAGGATGAGAAGAAGGATAACATAATATCTGGCGAAGCGTACAATAGGCTGAGCGCAAGACTTCGAAAAATGCTGGACGAGCTGGAGGCTGAAAGGAAAACCGTATTGAACAGGTTGACAGAGAAAGATCTTTCCAAACAGAGTTCACTCTAAACTGTAAAAAAGGAGCCTTACAGCAGCCCAGTTAGGTGGACATGGAAAACGGTTGTTGGAGCAGGTAAGAATCTTACCTGCCCATTTGTTAGCGACCTTGCCCGGCGGCAGCCAGTAATCATTAAACCATTAATAATCCTTTCATAGTATAAGCGACAGGGATATGGGACACAGGCAAGCCACAAGGAAGATTTGTTTAGTGACCGGGCAGTTAGCATTAGGTGTACTTATTCTGGTAATCCTGATTCAGCAGGCAGATGTTGAAGACACGTTTAAAACCCTGCTTAAAGCGGACGCCAAATACGTTTTATTCGGTTCCCTCCTGATAGTGGCTGCTTCAACAATGATCGCGTTATCCTTCTACTCTATCCTTTCAACATTAAGATACAAGGTTGGACTATCAAGCTGTATTCAGGCCAACTTTGCAGGCCAGTTGGCTAGTGACCTTACACCCGGGCGTGCAGGATACTTCATAACTCCATTCGTAATGGAGGCGCTGAGTGAAACACCTTTCGAAGCATGCTTGGTGGCAACAGTCCTATCAGGCATGGTTGACTTCCTTATAAGGGCTTTACTGACAATAGTTTCAGCAGCCTATTTAATTGGTCCCGTTGAATCAATTTCAGGAGCCCAATGGATTGTTGTTTTAAGCGCCTTTATTCTGGCAACCAGCGCCCTATTTTTCGCAGCAATCCTTTGGACCGATAAGCCCAAGAAACTCGTGGTGAGGCTAAGCTCGTTCAGGAGGATAGGCAAAGTTTTAAACCCTTTCTTGGAGAGAATCGAAAACTTTCAGAGGGAGGGTGTTAAAGCCAAGAGGGCTCTGGGCCCGGTTGTTCTATCAATGTTGTCAACATCCATCCTAGACTCGATAGCCCTCTACTTTTTCGCCCTCTCCGTCGGGGTTGAGTTGAACCCTGTGTTATTCGTATTCATATACTCGCTTGTTTCAAGCTTCACTTACCTACCTTTAACCCTAGCGGGACTAGGCGTGCAGGAAGGTGTTTTAGCAGCATTGCTACAGATGTTTGGCACACCTCTCCCGTATGGTGTGGCCGTATCGCTTCTCTTCCGGTTCTTCTACACGGTGACTGATATAATAGGGCTGCCGGCCCTTATGAAGACAGGCTTTACTAAGGTTTTCAACAAGAGTAAGAAACCGTAAAACTACTTATTAAAAATATTTTTAGTGCATCATTAAGAAGTAAAACTCGAAAAAACTTAAATCGAACCATCGTAAGGTCAAGGCAGCATGTTACAGTTCAACCCGCGAGAATTCATCGATGAAAAAATAAGTCTTTTAAAAAGGGAGATCGGTGGAGAGACGGCTATTGTTGCTCTGTCTGGGGGAGTAGACAGCTCCGTAACGGCTGTACTTGGTTTCAAGGCGATCGGCAAAAAACTGAGGGCAGTTTTCCTCGAAGACGGCTTTATGAGAATAGGAGAGGCGGAGAAGATTAGCAGGGTTTTCGAAAAACTGGGAATCAGCGTGAATGTGTATAATGTTCAAAGAGAGTTTTTAACAGCTTTAAAGGGCATTAGGGACGCTGAGGAGAAGAGGAGAGCCTTCAGAGAAACATTCTACGAAACGTTTTCAAGGATTGCAAAAGAGGCGGGTGCTAAGATAGTTCTGCAGGGGACGATAGCGGCGGACATTGTTGAGACTGCTGGAGGAGTGAAGACGCAACATAATGTGCTGGAGCAGATAGGCATAAACCCGCTTGAAAAGTACGGGTTTAAGATAGTTGAACCGTTGAAAGAGCTTTATAAGAAACAGGTTAGGATGGTTGCAAGGGAGCTTGGGCTTCCCGATGAGATAGTTAATCGAAGACCCTTCCCCGGGCCGGGGCTGGCAATAAGGATACTTGGTGAAGTTACTGAAGAGAAGCTTTCAATAATAAAGAAGGCAACAGCCATAGTTGAAGAGGAACTTGCAGACGTAGAGTGTTTTCAGGCCTTTCCAGTCCTTCTAGAGGGCAGGGCTACAGGAGTAGACAGGGAGTCCAATAGGAAATATGGATACATGGTTGCCCTGAGAATCGTTGAATCTGAAGACGCTATTACTGCAAGGTACGTTAGGCTCGATTGGGCTAAGCTTGATAGGGTAAGGGACATGATAATAATGAATATTCCTGAAGTATGCAGGGTGCTTTACGATGTTTCTGACAAGCCTCCTGCAACAATAGAGTTCGAGTGAACCCGCAGGGGTAGGCTTTCTTAAAACATGTGTATTTTATAAAATTTATAAATTATGAACAGTGTTAAAACCAGATTCCAGGAAAATGGAGGAGGCACCAGTATTTGTAAACGTCTCGGGGGAGAGAATACATGGAGTCATACATATTCCCGAAGAAACGCCTGCGCCAACGGTAGTATTCTGCCACGGTTTCACTGGAAACAGGATTGAAGCCCATAGGCTGTTTGTGCGTGCCGCTAGGAAAATGAGCATGAAGGGGTTCGTTGCCGTCAGGTTTGACTTCAGAGGATCCGGCGAGAGCGAGGGCGAGTTTGAAAACATGACTGTCTCCTCAGAGATAATTGACCTTAACACTGTTCTAAGCTTCCTATGCGAAAGGAGCGAGGTTGATTGTGATAAAATCGGTTTGGTTGGGTTAAGCCTAGGGGGTGCGGTCTCTATTTTAACTGCTGCAAGAAACCATAAAGTAAAGGCGGTATGCACATGGTCCTCTCCCGCTGAATTCAGAATAATTTCGGACGGTGTGAAAGCTTTCGGAATGGATTTGAAAAAAATTCTGGAAAAAGGCTACCTAGATCTGCCGAGCGGCTACAGGGTGGGCAGAGATTTCTTCACAGACATTTTAAAACACGATATACTGGATAGTTGTTCAAAGATTTCTCCAAGGCCACTGCTTATTATACATGGCTTGGAAGACTCTGTCATCCCAGTTGAACACGCGCATATGCTATACGAGAGGGCCGGGGAGCCTAAGAAGCTAATAATAATAGATGGAGCGGATCATACTTTCAGTCGGAGGGACTGGGAGGACAGAGTCATAGAGATCACAACGGAATGGTTCAAGAAAAGCCTTTAAACAGTGAAGGTTGACAGTAAGGATACTGCTATCGGCAGAAGCAAATTATCCTCAATAGTATAGGCTTCAACAATCGCCGCTGTGATAGAGAGTATGAATGAACCCAATGGGGAAACACCTATTAAAAGCAAAGCGGTGAAAAAACTTACGAAGCCTGAAACGCTACCTTCAAAAGTCTTACTGGATAACGGGAGCCTGTGAACACCCGCTAGACCACCCACTAGGGTTGCTACAGCATCAGTCGTCGCCAGCGAAACGACACCGTAGAACGCGTAACCCTCAAACAGGAAGTATGAAATTGTTACTCCAAGTATCCCATAGGTTAAACCTATATAACCACCCCTCTTCTCATAGTCCCTCTCAACAGTTGACAACTGGTAGTCTATAAGGTCCTCTATACCCCGGATCCTCTCCTCAACCCTGTCTATAACTTGAGCCGTAACCCTGCCTCTCAAAGGCAAGTAGTTTCTAATATCGGTGAAAAATTTCTCCCTCTTCTCTCTCATGAAGCTCTTAACCTCATTCCTTAAGAGAGGCCTCTTAATCTGGATTGCGTTCAGCGTTAGGGCCACGATGCTTAAAACGGAGTAGAAAACCTTGGCATCTAAAACTATTTCGAAGCGGTTTAACAAGAAGGGTAAAAGAAGTATTAGTGAGAGGAAGAAGTGTAAACTCTTTCTCACGAGCTCGCTGTAATTCAAGGCTTCACACGTATTGCCAGGCTTCATGGTTAAAAGCTTTAAGCCGCCGTCTCAGAGTCGCCGAGCACCTTAAAGGCCTTCTCACCCTTCTTGTAAGAATATATGAATGGAATGGCGAAGTCTACTTTCCCATTCTTCTGGAACTCTTCAAATATTTTCTTGTTTATTTCATGCGCTATCCTAGGGCGGTCAACAGCCAGAGTCATATACCTGAGCCTAAGGTATACACCGTAATCGTAGAAATCAGACCTAACATAGGGCTCAACACCAGTCTCCTTTATTATATCCATAGTCACCTCCGTTGCAACCTTCTTCATTATTCTCTCCGCCTCCTCCCAGTCTGAATCGTAAGTTATCCTAACGACGACCTCATCCAGTATGTATGGTTGAGTAGTCTTAATCTCGCTCGTATAGTTTATTATAACGTTTGAGAATAGTATTGCGTTAGGGATCAGAATCCTCCTCCCGGAGGGCTCCTCGCTTCCTATTGTGCCGCCAACTTGGTTCAGTGTCGTATACATCATGCCGACGTCTAAGACGTCGCCTATCAGCCCCCACGCGGGCAGGAAAATACGGTCGCCAACTTTAAACGGACGCCTTATGTTTATCAGGAACCATGCTGCAAGCCCGGTGACCGGTTGCTGCAGCGACCATCCTAGAAACATTCCTCCAAAGGCGCCTAGGGCAGTGGCAAATGTTAACCCACCTCCGGTGAATATGCTTATGATCAACAAGACTCCGACGAAAAAAATGATTGAACGCAGAAAGTTGGTCAGCATCTTCACGTCCCCACGCTTCCCACCAGCGCGTACTACTGTGGTTGAAATCATATAGGATATTATCACATACATTATGTAGAGGCCTGCTGCAACCAGCATGGCCTGAATAAGATTTGCTGGCTCAATTTCAATAGTGAAAATCGGGGGTAGGAAAGGTATTACTGTCCTGCCGTAGACCATGAACAATAATAGAATAACAAGTATGGCAACGATTAGCCCAACCGTTTTAAGGCTTCTCATACAGGTAGTACTTTCCCCCGCGTTATTTAAGTATTCGCAAGAAACCGCATGCGGCGGATAGGGTTTTACATTGTTAAATCAAAAATCCTTAAATACAGAGTCGCGTCCAACGGTCACTTTTAAAAATGGAGATCGATGAAACAAGCAGAGCCATTCTTGAGAAACTGGGGGAAGACGAAAAGAAGTTGGTAGAGAAGGAGTTGAAGCCCGGAGAATTAATTTTGTCGATCGCAACGGGTGATTTGAGCGAGGACGGCAATTACTCTAAATACTTATTCATAGTTACAAATACAAGGGTGTTGAAGATCAGTGGGGAAGGAGTCAAGCATTTTGAATTAGAAATCGAGAAGGCTACACAAGCAATTTTCAACGATTATCTTGGAAACAGTGAGCTCATCCTAGTTGTCGGAGGCAAAGAAATACCTGTAGCAAGGTTTTCAAGAGACAAAATAAGCGAGTTCAGGCATGCGACAGGCGTGATAAACGCGCTTCTCCAGTATAAAGACCCTAAGGAGATAGAGTTCAAGCTATACCTTGAAAACAATGGGAAAAGCAGGAAGAGCGCAATAATTTGGCTAATATCCTATCTTAAGCCTCACTGGTACTTGGTCTTATCTGGCTTAACCCTGTCAGTCGTGATAACTGGCCTAAACCTAGTGCCCCCCTCCCTGCTTAGGACGCTCATAGACCAGATAGCAACTCAGAAACAGGAGGCCACGTTGCTAAACCTGACTATCCTTCTAATAACCATTTACGCATTGAACACTCTGCTCGGAATACTTCAAAACTATTCGCTTTCACTGCTAAGCCAGAAACTGGTTTACAGCATGAGGAGAGACCTGTACAGCCACGTGCAGGAGCTCTCGATGTCATTCTACGATAAGATGAGCACTGGCAGGGTTATTTCAAGGATTACTGACGATATTGGGAGAGTCCAATGGTTTCTAGTATGGGGTATACCAAGCTTAATCATCAACATTCTCTCAATAATTGGGATAGGCATAATAATATTCACGATGGACTATAGGTTGTCTCTTTTCGCACTACTGCCTTTCCCGCTCATAATTCTTGGACTACCACGATTCAGGTCTAAAGCCAGGCTTGTCTACCATAAGGCTTGGAGGAAATGGGCTGACGTTAGCTCTCTACTAGTGGACACGATACCCGGAATATCTGTTGTGAAGTCTTTCGCCAGGGAAAAAGGCGAGGTTAACAGGTTTACTGAAAGGATGAATGAAGTGGTGAAGGCAAACCTCGACATAACTAGGTTACATCTCGGCTTTTTTCCAATCCTCGGCTTTGTAAGCTCCGCTGGAGCTGCGATAGTGTGGTACGTCGGTGGATTACACGTCATCAGTGGAGACATATCTCCAGGCACTCTGGTAGCATTCGTCAGCTACATGTGGATGTTCTACGGTCCAATTCAAACAGTGACAAACCTTGCTGAGCCACTGCAGCAGGCAATAACCTCGGGAGAACGGATTCTCGAAATACTCAGGATTGATCCGGCGGTTAAAGACGCCCCTGACGCTAAGGATTTCGAGATAATGGGGGACATAAAGTTTGAAAACGTTACATTCGGGTATGAGCCCTTCATCCCTGTTTTGAAAAACATAAATCTTGAAATCAGAAAAGGAGAGATGGTTGGAATAGTTGGGCAAAGCGGCTCGGGTAAGACGACTTTGACAAAACTGCTGTTAAGGTTTTACGATGTGAATGAGGGCAGGATTCTGATAGATGGTGTCGACATAAGGAAAATCAAGTTGGAAAGGTTAAGGAAGAGCATAGGGATAGTTGCTCAAGACCCGTTCCTCTTCGACAACTCCGTGTTGTTCAACATAACATACGGTCTTGATAAAGTAGATTTGAAGAAGGTGATAGCTGCAGCCAAGGCTGCGAATATTCATGAGACAATAATGAACCTCCCCCTAGCGTACGATTCGCCTGTTGGAGAGAGGGGCTCAAGGCTATCAGGAGGAGAGAGGCAGAGGGTTGCGATAGCTAGGGCGATAATCCTTGAGCCCAAGATCCTAATAATGGATGAGGCAACGTCTTCGGTGGATACGCTGGCGGAGAGGCAGATACAACAGGCCTTAGACAATATCTCTAAAGAGAGAACCACGATAGTGATTGCGCACAGGCTCTCAACCCTTCAAAGATCGAACAAGATAGTGGTGATGGATAAGGGCAAGATTGTTGAAATCGGAACTCACGACGAGCTTTTGAGGCTTAACGGGTTATATGCTAAAATATATAAAGCACAGTTTGCGGAGGCTGAGAAACAAGTTGCCGTTGCTTGAAGACTTCCTGAGCAAGACATGGATTGTAGATCCAAGTAAGATAAGGATACTTAAGGGCGAGAAGCCCAGTACAGTGAAGATTGTGGGAAGTAATGGGGAAATTCTTGAGGTCATTCCTAAGAAGCCCTTCCCCATAAGCAATCCTTATTTCCTGATATTTACGGATTTTCATGGAAACGAAGTATGCATAATTGAAGACTACAGGAAGACGGATGACGAGTCGAGGAAAAACCTTGAAGAAACCCTAGGAAAACTCTATTTTATGCCAAGAATTAGAAGCGTGAGAAAGCTGGAGACTAGTGGAGACGAGTTCATATGGCATGTGGAGACGGATAGAGGGTTGAAGGAGTTCAGAACAAGGGGGAGGAGGAGTGTTAGTAGATCAGGGGAGAAGATCGTGATCATCGATACTAATGATAATGTTTACATAGTTGAGGATATTAGTAGAGTTGATGAACGGAGCAGGGTGCTTCTTGAGGCAGTGACTTAAACCCTTTAAAACCCTCGTCCAATGGCTCACATTCTAATCAAAACATATTAAGTTTAGAGTGAATACAAAATATATCTTCAGCAACTTTTAAATAGTGTTGCGGGAAGTGGTTTCAAAAATGCCAAGCAGTAATAAACACCCCTTCCTGAGGATTCTAGGATACGTTAAGCAGGAAAAAACCCTGCTACCATTAACATTAATCATGATCATTCTGGGAGCCTTGGTGAACATAGTTAGTCCAATCATCGCGGGGAGAGTTATCGACATAACAATCGTGAAAGCATTGTCAGAACTATGGTTTTATGCGGCGGCAATAATGATCCTAACGCTTTTAGCAGGAGGGATATCGTTTCTAAATGAGTATTTAAGCGAATCCTTGGCACAGAAAATAGTCTACAGGATTAGAATAAGCATTTACCGCCATCTTCAGGATTTATCGTACAGCTTCTACGACAGGGTTGACTCCGGCCAGATTATAACGAGGGTGACTAGGGACACGGAGAACATAGGTAGACTACTCGGTTTCGCGCTTCCAAACATTATAGGCTCTGTAGCAATTCTGATAATAGTTGTTGCAATCCTTTTAACAACCAACTTTAGCCTAGCCTTAATAGCACTGGCAATAACACCTTTCATAGGTATTGTTTCCCTATCTTTCAACCGCTTTGTAAGACCCCTGTTCGAAAGGATTTGGATGGAGACAAGCGGGATGAGCGCGATGATTCAGGAGACCGTTTCAGGCTTTAAGGTTTTGAAGACTCTTGGCGCCGAAGAAGAGATGTTTAAAAGGTTTGAGGCGAAAAACAGGGAGATATACAGCATAGGCATGAGAAGCGTCTTCCTTAGCTCGTTAACATGGCCTTCGCTCGGGTTAATAATCGGAGTCGGCTCGGCAATCGTATACTGGTATGGCGGCTTCCAGGCTATTAGGGGAGAGATCAGCCTGGGGCAACTCGTCACCTTCACGATGTACCTTGGCATGCTCATCTGGCCGATAATGTCGATAGGGTTCGTATTGTCAAGATATGCGGAGGCAATGGTGTCAGCGCGAAGAATATTCGAAGTCCTAGATACTGAGCCCGAGGTTAAGGAGAAGCCTGGTGCCATAGAGCTGAAAAACGTTAGGGGAGAAGTATGTTTTAAGGATGTGGTGTTCGGCTACGATATGGATAAGCCGATACTTAAAGGGATGAGTTTTACGGTGAAGCCTGGGGAGAAAGTGGCTTTAGTGGGAGCAACCGGCTCTGGGAAAAGCACTGTGATCAAGCTAATACCGAGGTTTTATGACCCTCAGGAGGGCTGCATCCTGATAGATGGCGTGGATATTAGAGACGTAAAGATAAGCTCGCTTAGGAGAAACATAGGCATAGTTCATCAAGACGTTTTTCTATTCCCCACAACTATAAGGGAGAATATTGCTTACGGTAAGCCTAACGCTACGCAGGAGGAAATAGAGAGGGCAGCTAAGGCGGCGAGAATACATGACTTCATAACTAGTCTTCCGAAAGGGTATGATACAGTTATAGGCGAGAGAGGGGTTACTCTTTCAGGTGGACAGAGACAGAGGCTGGCTATTGCCCGAGCCCTCCTCGTAAACCCCGCAATACTGATTCTGGACGATTCGACTTCAAGCGTGGATGCTGAAACAGAGAAGGAAATATATGAATCCTTGAGGGAACTTGTTAAGAACAAGACTGTCTTTATAGTCACACAGAGGCTTTCAACGCTTAAACTTAGTGAAAGAATAATTGTTATTGAAGACGGCAAGGTGGTTGAGGATGGGACGCATGAGGAACTCATGAGTAGAGGAGGAGTCTATGCTAAATTGTATGTTTCACAGTATGCTTTTCAGGAGGTGAAGCCGTAGGATGGGGTGGCATTTCCGCCAGGCTGCTGAGGCCGAGGGGAAGCCTAGGGAAGTAGCGTCAAGAACTCTAATCGCGTGGCTCCTACGATGGTTAACCCCTATGAGGCTCCATGTAATCATTCTTGTGTTCGTAGCGCTGGCCTCAATAGGGGTCAACGTAGTAAGCCCATACGTTACCAGGCTTCTGATAGACGAGGGCATTATGCAGGGTAATCCAGATGCCTTGGTGAAATATGTCCTAGTTCTATTGGTAATTGCTGCAGGAGGATGGTTTTTAGGTTTCGCCAGAGGCAACTTGACTGGCAGGATAAACCAGAGGCTTCTTTACAGCATGAGAAGCACCGTTTTTAAACATATGGAGGAAATGGATATCGCGCATGTTAACGTTGAGAGAACCGGTAAAATCATTTCGCTGATAATAAACGATATAAGTTCTATTGGAGAAGTAACAACCTCCGGAACGATAGAGGCAATGATAGGCTCGGCAACACTCCTCGGCTCACTGTACGTCATGTTCACCCTACACGTGGGGCTAAGCCTAGCAACACTCACCGTAGTACCTTTAATGCTTTTTCTCTCAAGGTATTTCGCAATTAAAACAAGACAGGCATACAGGCAAAGCAGGGAAAAGCTTAGCGAGTTGACGAGCAGTGTTGAGCAAAGCGTCTCTGGTTCAAGGGTTTCCCAATCATTCGCAGAGAGGAGAAACGTCGACATTGCTTCCTTCGACAGGCTTAGTGCTGAAACGATGAGGACAAACCTTAGGGCGAGGATAGTTTTCGCGATGATTAGGCCTTCGCTCGACGCTGTTAGAACGCTTTCCTACGTGATACTGATACTTTACGGGGGCAGCCTAGTGGTCTCGGGAGAAATCAGCATCGGCATTCTAATCGCATTCTACGGGTATGCTGAAATGTTCTACAGGCCCATAATCACTTTAACCACCTTCTACAGCACGTTGCAGGCTGCCTTGGCGGCGGCAGAAAGAGTCTATCTTTTCCTACAGGTGAAGCCCAGTGTTGTAGAGTCTAAAGAAGCGAGATGGATCGAGATAAAAACCGGTAAAATAGAGTTGAAGAATGTTCATTTCGACTACGATGGGAACACTGTTTTCCAAGGGTTGAGCTTACAAGTTAAACCGGGCGAGATAGTTGCTATAGTTGGCCCGACAGGAGCAGGTAAAACAACTCTAACTAACCTCATACTGAGGCTTTACGACCCCAAGGCAGGCGAGGTTCTGATAGACGACCATAATGTTAAGGAATTCTCCTTTAAATCGCTCAGGAAACAGGTGGCTTTGGTGCCTCAGGAACCAGTCCTGTTTAACGGCACGATTCTGGAGAACATAAGGCTGGGCAACATGGAGGCTGCTGATGAAGACGTTAAGAGAGTGGCTTCAGAACTTGGCTTAGACGAATTGATAAGCAGGATGCCGCAGAAATATGAGACAATAGTGTCCCCCGGAGGTGGAAACCTTTCGCTTGGAGAAAGACAGCTCATAAGCTTTGCAAGAGCCATGCTTAAGGATCCGAAGATCCTCATACTGGATGAGGCGACAAGCAGCTTGGACTCTTACACCGAGGCGCTTCTCCAGAAGGCAATGGTGAAGCTTATGAAGGGAAGAACATGCATAATAATTGCCCACAGGCTTTCCACAGTGAAGCTTGCAAATAGGATATTGTTCTTAGAGAATGGGAGGGTAATTGAGGAAGGGACTCATGAGGAACTTTTGAAGAAGGGTGGTGCGTATGCTAAGCTATACGAGCTTCAGTTCGGTGCAGCTCCTGAAATAAAAGCGAAATAACCAAGCTCTCCTTTAAGCTTTTAAAAATCTTTAAAAACTGAAGAAGAATTTACCGTATGAAGCATTTTTCACACCGCTCCGTTTACGCTCACAGCAAGTTTTCCGCCTCAACCACCAGCTTTTTAGCTTCTGCTTCGCTAATACAGAAAGTCTGGATTAATACTTTCTTAGAGCCAAGCATCTTAAGCATCGGAATCACCTTTTCCCTAGGCATGTATAACACAAGAAGTTTCCCGGCTTCCAAGATCTTGTTGTAAAGAGGTATCCATTTTGGCGATCCACAGTCGTTTCCCTGCAGCTCTTCTCCAGCACCCGGTACCCACTGGATGCCGTCCAGCCTCTCAACCTTAAGCAGCGAGTTTAAATGCGGTATTTCCCCCGGCCCGTCGAGATGATATATTGTCCGGTCAAGCCTTTCACACTGCTCTTTAACGTGAGGCAACACAAACTCGTCGAAAAGCTTCGGAGAAAGCATGAAGGCGAAATCGCACTGAATGGGATACCATCTTTCAGGACACCATATGCCCATCCAGGCGGAAGTACCCTCTATTCTCCTTCTTATAATCTTATCCAACTCGTCATAGCACATATGCCAGTAGTCCATGATTTTTGAAGACAAGTATTTAACGTCCTGAGGATTCCTAGCAAGGTCGACAACCAAGTTTTTAGGGCCTCGCAACGATGCTGCGACGTCTAGTATTCCGCCCAGATCAGTCATGCCGACAATGCCGTATCCCGCCAAGGTTTCAGAAGCAGCTTCAGTTATTCTTTTCGTAAACATCCACCATTCATTACTGGGGTCAAACTCTAAGCGCCGCAACTCCTCCCAGCTTTTCCCAAGCGCATTATTTCTTTGCGCTCCAAACCATACTGTTTCACTCTCCAGAACTGGTTCTGCACCCAAGTATGCTCCGAGGACACCGGCACCCAAGTTTACCCAAAGGTTCGGATAGGCTTCTCCACCATAATATGTTTCCGCGCACTGCCTCCGAAAACCCTTTATGTTTCTATCTATAGCGGCAGGATTCTTAATTGCTCTTGGAAAACCCCAGTGATCATAGTTGAACTTCAAATCCTCTTCTGAAACATACTTTGGGCTGCTTCGAGGCGCGTAAACTTGTATAAGTGGTCTGTCTAATGCATCTTTCTCCCACCAGGCTGATAGCCGCTCCTTAGCCTCGGCCCAATCCTCTTTAAAGAACATGAAGGCTGGTTTAAAGTAATCAAATAAAAGTTTTTCGCTGAACAAGATAGTCGCACTATTAAGGCTAAACATTTTTTAAAGTTTATTTACTATTTATTGGAGCTGCACACATGCCCCTGGTAACTGTTCAACCCGAAGGTGTTAGAGTTCAGGCTCCCTATGGGGCAAATCTATTAGCTGTGCTTAAAGAAGCAGGTGTTAACATTGAAAGCGTTTGCGGAGGGCGTGGAGTTTGTAAAAAATGCGTCGTCGAAGTTGTCAGCGGCGGGTTGACTGAGCCAACCTCGATGGAAGCAGAGGTAAGAAGCCTTTCGGAATCGTTCAGACTAGCCTGCCAGGCGCGAATCATTGGTGATATCACTCTCAAGGTTCCTCAAACCTCTAGACAAACCAGGGGGAAGATACTGGAATGGGGGCGTGTTAAAGATTTCGGGTTTTACCCTGCAACAAGAAGCGTGAACATTAAGATAGATGCCCCATCGCTCACCGACCAGAGGTCCGATGCTGAACGCCTCCTGCAAGCATTGAATGCGAAATCTATTGACAGGCTGCTCCTTAAGAAGCTGCCCGGTAAACTGCGTGAATTAAAATGGTACTTGGAGGCGATTCTGCATGAGGATGAAATCCTGGATGTTAGACCGCAGCGTGACCAGGACCTTTACGGTGTTGCTGTAGACGTGGGCACCACCACGGTTGTCGCCTACCTGGTCAGCCTGAAAACCGGGCGAATCGTCTCCGTAAAATCGGATTACAATGGTCAGATAGCTTATGGTGACGACGTGATATCTAGGATAACCTACGCTGTGAAAGGAGGCAAGAACCTAGAGGAGCTTCAAAGCAAAATAGTGGCGACGATAAACAAATTGATTCAGGATGCGGCTGATGAAGCTAAATGCTCTCCCTTCGACGTTTACGAATTATCCTTCGCTGGAAACACAGTTATGACTAGTCTCCTATATGGAGCGGAGGTTTCGGCGATAGCAGCAGCCCCCTATGTGCCACCTTTCAGGTCCAGCCTATGCTTCAAGGCTAGAGAAATAGGTCTTAGAGTTAATGATTCTGCGATTGGTTACACTTTTCCGTTAATCAGCGGCTATGTTGGGGGAGACGTGGTTGCGGACATACTTGTTTCAGGAATGCACGAGCAGGATGAGAAATCCCTCCTCATAGACCTTGGAACCAACGGTGAAGTCGTCTTGAAAGCGGGGGATCTGATGCTCGCGTCCTCCACAGCTGCGGGACCAGCTATTGAAGGAGCCGGGCTTTCAAACGGAATGAGAGGGATGGATGGTGCGATAGAATCGGTTTCGATTAACGTGGAGAACTTCGACGTTTACTATAAGACGATAGGCGACACGGATCCGAGAGGAATATGTGGCTCCGGAGTTGTTGACGCAGTAGCATGGATGCTTATAGCCGGAGTTTTAGACCAGAAGGGAAGGATTGTTGACTTAAATATTCCGAGGATTGTGAATACGGGTGGAGATAAGGCCTTCGTGTTAGCGGTTAATAAGGAGGGTCGAAGAATCTGCATAACGCAGACAGACATCAGGAGTTTTCAACTTGCTAAGGCAGCCATATTTACTGCATGCCTACTACTTCTAAGGATTGGAGGGGTAAGTTTGAGCGAGATATCTAAAGTATACATTGCAGGAGCCTTTGGAAACTATATTGATCCAAGGTCTGCAATGATAGTTGGCATGATCCCTGAGCTTCCTTTAAGCAAAATTGTACAGATAGGAAATGGTTCAGGCCAAGGTGCAGTAATGAGCCTTCTTTCCAGAAAAGCGAGGGAAGAGGCTGAAATCGTGGCTAGGAAAGTGAGGGCTATCGATTTAAATACGCTCCGCGAGTTTCAAAGCGAATTCATTGATGCAACACTATTCCCCCATAAGAAAACGGGCATGTTTCCGAGAGTGATGAAGGCTATAAGTATGAAGACTCCTTTGCTGGATTAAGGCCAATAATCCTTTTCTCTGAAGGTTGGCACCTTCTCAGTAAAAGTCCTACACATCTGTTCTCTGAACGTTTCCATTTCATCCGGAAGAGAATTAATAATCCTCTTAACGCGAGATAGGAAACGGGCCTCGGGAGGGTTTATTTTTAGGAATGACGAAGCCTCAAGAAGCTCAACCGTTTTTCTGCATGCAGAAACGACTCTTCTATAGTAATCACCATGCTCGGAGACTATAGCGTTTGCAATCTCGATAGCTACATCTGGAGAGAGAACCAGCGCTTGAGGGTCGCCAAACTTATCCGATAGGACAAACATATCTCTGAGCTCCAAAGCTTTACCAAGCATTATTGCTTCATTCATCAGCTTGCAATCGTAATATAGTATTTCTAGGAAAACCTGTGGCGCTGATCCTCCGAAAAGCCTTATGTTTTCAACCTGCTCGTTTGACCATAGATCGCAGCATGCGGAAGCAATATTCCCTACCAGACTGGAATGCGCGCAAGCACTGCTTTTTCCCTCCATCGACATTGGGACCCCAGTTACTGCTTTCAGAATCACGTTTTCATAGCCGCAGTCCTTCCCCGGGCCTGTTGCCCCTTGTTCATAGGCAACTAGAGATCTGGCTGCCGACATGGCTCTCACTATTGCGGCAAGTGTGTGAGGCAGAGACATTGATTTAACACCGCCTGCAAGCTTCATCGCTGTGTTTGCGATAGCGCAAGCAGTATCCCCGCCCGCTATACAACCGTTTCTCCTTGCAACCTTAACGATATCATTCCAAAGAAAGCCCATGTCTAAAGATGCTAATAGGATTGAAAAGACTATTCCTTCAATATCCTGTCTAATTATGCTGTGGTTAAAAATGTCTTTACCTCCTTCTGATTCTATCGACAGAACGTCTGCACCATTGGAAGAAACAGCGTCAAAAGTGTCCATCATGAGATTATAGTTTGCGGTTGTTCTTAAGCCTTCTCGGAAATCCCTTATGTCGGCAACCGTAACCCTGAACCCCAGTTTTATACCATGTTCGTCGAAATATTTTTCCATCAACGCTTTTTGAAGACTTGCTATTTCAGCAGCAAGCATAGGGTTCTTAGTTTCCATGAATGTCAGCTCAGTCTCTATTTGAAGAGATGGAATGCCGAGTTCAACAGCCCTTTCAAGTATCTCTCTCGTTATAGTTTGAACCTCAGTTTTAAACCCGATGGGATTATTACCTGAAAAAACCCTTGGGAAAAATTTCACTTCTGGAATTACCTCTCCTTTTCCAACATTAAGCCCGAGACCATAATTCAAAGGATGTTTAGCCGACCCGAATATTAATTCGGAAGGCTTTTCTATCTCTAATTTACTGAATAAAACCATTACGCTTGCCCTCTGATTTAACAGCCCTTATTTTTTACTTCTTGCCTACCCAAGCCTTGCAAATATCTACCCCGACTACAGCATCCTTACCATAACCGTCGGCACCTATCCTCTTAGCATACTCCTCTGTTATCGGAGCCCCGCCTATTATTACTTTAACCTTTTCCCGTACGCCAGCTTTCTCAAGCTCTTTTATCACGTTCTCCATTTCGACCATCGTAACAGTGAGGAGTGCCGACATACCCACAATGTCAGGCTTATGGTTCTTCACAGCCTCTACAAAAGCTTCAGCCGGAACATCGTTACCAAGATCTATGACTTCAAACCCGGCTGCTTCAAGCATCATTCCGAAAATATTCTTACCGATATCGTGAAGATCACCCTTAACGGTTCCTATTACAACCTTGCCTATCTTCTTAATTTCCGAGCCCTTCATGTAGGGCTGCAACATTTGGGATATTTCCTTGCCTATTTCACCCGCAACAATCAGCTCTGACAGAAAGTATTCCGATGCCTCGAACTTTCTCCCAACCTCCTCCATGGCGGAGCTTATTGCTTTAGTAATGATCTCGTTAGGCGGTATCCCTTTCGCAACAGCCTCCTGTGCTAGACGCTTAGAGCCGTCGAAATCCAGGTTAACTATAGCATCTTTAAGTCTCGTAAGTAGACCTACCTCGGACATGTTTCTTCAAGGCTGGCATAGGCTTCTTCTTGATAAATCTTTCGCTTAGAGAACCTAACGTTTCCAAGCTCGCCGAGAAGCTGGCTCAAGCCCTATGAGGTTTCAGATGGAGGGTTAACGGAAAGTTTTGCAATCTTTGAAAATGTAAGATTTTTATACTTGTTTTAAGCCCCCTCAACGGTGCGGTAGATTGGAGAAAATTAACATTTCCTTAATTGGTTGTGGAGGCATGATGGGGGCACACGTAAACGGGCTTAGGCAGTTGTATTCAAGAGGACTAAGGGTTTTTGAAGTGAAGGCTGTTTGCGACGTGAAGGAGTCTCTTGCAAGGGAGAAGGCTAAGCTGGTTGCAGAGTTCCAAGACTCAGAGCCAAAGGTTTACACGAATGTTGAAGAGATGCTAAGGCACGAAAGCCTCGACGCTGTAGACATAGCTCTGCCTCACAACGTGCACCACACGGTTGCAAATACTTGTCTGGAACAAGGGCTGGATGTGATCATAGAAAAGCCATTGGGAATAACAATGAGGGCTGCGAGGAGTATCTTGGAGAAAGCGAGGAAGAATAATAGGGTACTTGCTGTTGCCGAGAACTATAGGCGGACCCCTGAGAACAGAGCAATTTACTGGGCTCTGGAGCAGGGTTTGATAGGTGAGCCGAGGATGATTGTCTGGATCTCTGCAGGATGGAACCCTGGAGCCTGGGGCTGGAGGGAGGATAAGTATGCTGCAGGAGGAAGCTGGGTTTTCGACGGCGGAGTCCACCTGGCGGATTTGGACAGGTACCACCTTAGAAAGGAAGCAGTAGAAGTATACGCTGTCCAAAAGACCTTTGAACCTGTTAGAGACGGGGTTAAAGTTACTGTTGACGACATGACGATGGCAATAATCATCTACGATGGAGAAGTTTATGCACAGTGGCTATGGACAAGAGCCGCTCCAGGAAAAGCTATAAACCTAAGGACGATATACGGTTCTAAAGGCGCCGTAGGAAACGATGGCCTTTTCATTCAGAGGGAAAACTTTATTGAAACCCAGAGCATGAACACGCTTGTAAGTAGAATGTTTGAAAGACTCCAGCCTGAAGAAAAAGCAAAATGGTTCCCGAAGGATATAACTGACACTATTGCCACGGAGCTCTATGATTTTTACGATTCTGTCATGAACCATCGGCCCCCGGAGGTTGATGGCGTCGAGGCTTACAGGGATATGGCAATACCCTTAGGATTTTACGAATCAGCCCTTCTTAAAAAACCAGTGAGCGTCAGAGACGTGGAGGAACTCCGGATTGAAGAATATCAGAAAGAAATAAACGAGAAGCTTGGAATCTCTTAAACAATACGCTAGGAACCAGTGACACAGTTTAGTAGGTTGCGTAAAAATGCTTGCTATTAGAAAATGTTTAATACTGCTTGCCACCCGTCCCTCGTCATGACCAGGATGCAGGCCCAGAACCCTTTGAGAAGCTATTGTCTAATCCCGGCGACTCTAACACCTATGACGAAGGATTTCGAGGTTGATTATGATCAGCTTGAGGATTACGTGAGGTGGCTGGTGAAACACGGTATTGGAGGGGTTGCTGTCAACGTTGACACTGGAGAGGGACCTCATCTTTACCCTGAGGAACGTGTAAATATTCTGAAAGCCTTCTCCAAGATTGTAGCGGGAAGAATACCTGTAATCGCCGGGCTACATGCTCGAAACACCATGGAAGCGGTTAGACTAGGATTGGAAGCCAAGGAGGCCGGTGCAGACGGATTGCTCGTCTTCCCGCATCCAGCTTTTGCAGGCGAGCCTAATGACATCGTAATCTACAACTATCACTTGGAAATATCTGAGAAAGTCGGTTTACCAATGATCCTTTTCCAACTGCAACAGGCTTTAGGCGGCGTAGACTTCACGCCTGAAACACTGTTAAAACTCGCAAGTATTAAGAATGTGATAGCGATTAAGGAGGCTTCTTTCGACGCCAGGAAGTTCGTCAACGTTGTTCACACTTTGAAGAAAGCAGACAGGAAGATAATGATCCTCACGGGTAATGATAACTTCATATACGAGTCTCTGGTGCTTGGTGCGGAAGGCGGCCTACTGGGCTTCGGGACAATAGCTGTAGAGCAGCAGGTTGAAATGTTCAACCTTTTCGCTAAAGGCAGGCTAACTGAGGCTAGAGAAATATGGGAGGAGCTAATACCCTTGGAAGAAGTCATTTTCGCTCAGCCAGTTAGAGACTATAGGGCGCGCCTCAAGGAGGCTCTTGTAATGATGGGAGTATTGAAAACATCTTACGTTAGGCCACCTTTGCAGCCAGTGTCCGAGAAGGATAAGGAAGCCATAAAACAGGCTTTGAAAAGCCTGAAGCTACTCTAGGGAAATGGCCGGAATAGACCTGTCCGTAAACATATCTGGGGTTGAGTTTACGAACCCTCTGATCGTGGCCTCCGGGCCTCCCACGCTTTCCCCACAACAAGTTTTAAAATGTATAAGAGCGGGCGCCGCGGGAGCTGTTACTAAAACCATAACTTACGATGTGAAGCAGCAGGTTCAGCCTAAGCCGAGGATGCTCGTAGTAAACCCGGAGGATGCTTTGAGAAACAGGTTTTACTCTTTCTACTCTATAGACTTGATGTCAGAGCATAAGCCTGAACTCTGGCTCAGGCAACTCAGGGAAGTCAAAAAAGAGGCCAAGGCCTACGGGGGCGTGATAATAGCAAGTATTGCTGGCAGAACGTTCGAGGAATGGGAGAAACTGGCCAGGCTTGTTGAGGAAGCCGGTGTAGACATGGTTGAGCTTAACCTTTCATGTCCACATTTAGAAAAGGGCGAATTAATGGGGAGAGCCATAACCTCCAGTCCCGAGAAGGTTTCGGAAGTAGTTAAGACGGTTAGGCGAGCCACGTCACTACCTGTAATAGGCAAGTTGACCCCCCAGGGCGCGAACCCTGTTGAACTAGCGAAGACCATGGTTTCCTCAGGAGTGAATGCTCTTGTTTCAACAGCCAGGTTTCAAGGCCTGATCGTCGACCTGGAGACCATGCAGCCTGTCTCATGGGGTGGGTTTGGAGGATATGGGGGGCCTTGGCAAATACCCATTAGCGTCGGCTGGACTGCACACATAGCCATGGAGAAGCTGGGCGTGCCAATAATAGGCTCCGGCGGAGTTTCAAAGTGGGAGGATGCGGCACAGCTTATTCTCGTAGGCGCGTCAGCGGTTCAGATCTGCACGGCGATCATGATAAACGGGTTAAAGATTATTCAGGAGATACTGGGCGGCATTGAGAAATGGATGGTCAGCAAAGGCTTTCAGAGCATTGCTGACTTCTCCGGAATCACTTTAGGCAAAATCGTGCCCCTAGAGAAGCTTGAGAGAAGAAAACGGTTCCAGCTTCACATCGATTCTGAGAAATGCGTAAAATGCGGCCTCTGCATAAGGGTCTGCCCCTACAATGCTTTAAACGCTGAAAACGCTTCAAGCATCCCAGAACCGGATCAGGAGAGATGTGACAACTGCGGCCTCTGCCTATCCATATGTCCGAGAAGAGCGATCCGCTTCGAAGAGGGCAGTGGGGAATGAACGATTCCTCTGGAAACGGCCGTTGGATTCATCCGCTTTGCCACCCGCTTGAGGCAAGCAAGAACGGACCCTTTATCACCCTCGACGACGACACTTTAATGACTATAGATAGTGAAGGATTAAAGATAAGCAGTGATGAGGGGAGAACATGGTCTCCACCATTATCTACTCTTCCGGGGATAAAGAGCGAAGAACCCGGTTCACACTATATTCTGCAGACTAGGAACAAGACTATCGTAACTATCTACTTGGATTTCACAACCTACAGGTTTAGCTGGAACGATGAAAAAAGTGAACCTGGCGACGACTGTAAGCTTGAACTTTGGGCAGCCCGCAGCCTAGACGGTGGCAAGACTTGGATTGATAAGCAAAAGCTTTTAGAGGGTTTTAATGCCAATTTCTTCGGATTCATCCAGACTAGGAGCGGGAGGATCGTAGCCACGGTTGAACACTTAGCTAGAAACCCTGGGCGCCTAGTAGCCTGCTCCCTGATTTCAGATGACGAAGGAAAAACGTGGAGAAGAAGTAACTTCATCGATCTCGGCGGGCGAGGCCACCATGATGGGGCTATGGAGCCTACTGTAGCAGAGTTGAGCGATGGACGTTTACTCATGCTCATAAGAACAACCCTGGACCGCTTCTGGGAGGCTATTTCAGAGGACGGAGGAGAATATTGGCGTATCATCAAGCCCAGCCGGATAGATGCGAGTAACTCTCCGGGATACTTGCTGAGGCTTAAGAGTAACCGTCTGGTTCTCGTTTGGAACCGTCTAAACCCTGAGGGAAGAGTATGGGAGAAGGCTAAACCTGGACCGGCTTCAGAGAGACCAGTGTCCTGGCACAGGGAGGAGCTCTCAATAGCTTTCTCTGAGGATGATGGTGAAAAGTGGACTAAACCAGTGGTTATAGCAAGGCAGAAGGATGGACAGTTAAGCTATCCCTTCGTGTTTGAGCGTCGCCCCGGTGAGCTCTGGATTACTGCAGGCTTTGCCTTTAAAAAAGGATGGTGGGAGCCGCTGCCACTTAGGCTTAAGCTGTTCGAGGATGAATTTTTAAGGGGAGCATTGTAAAACATACCCTATAATCAACCCACTGGCAGTCATTCCACCTTGTGCCTTTGGTCAAGCAGAAAAAGTTAATAGAAGCAGAAACATGAATCTGTTCGATGGGAAATGAAGAGCACTAAAATAGGTTTGACAATGCTTCTAGACGAGAGGAAACACGTTTACCCAAATTACTATGAGAAATGCTACAGGGTTGTTGAAAACTGGGCGAGGTTCATCAGAGACTCGATAAAGTTTTCAGACGGCGGCTCCCCGGAGACAGTGGTTTCATCAGAACTCGTAAACTCGATAAATTCCGCAAGGAGGGTTGGAGAGGAATTTCTAAGCAAGGGGGTTAGACAGGTCATCCTAGTATTTAACGTTTGGGATTTTCCATACCTGGTTTGGCCTTTCGTCAACACTTTGGGGAAGGATAAGCCAATACTCAGCCTATCGAACAATGAGGGCAAGTACCCTGGCAACGTTGGCCTTCTCGCCACAGACGGTGCGCTTAGGCAGGCTGGTTTCAGAACGCACAGGATTGTTGGGGATCCTGAAGACCCTGCAGTGAAGGAGAAGGTGAAGAGGTGGGTTATGGCAGCAATAGCTGCAACAAACATTAGGAACGAGGTTTACGGCATGTACGGCGGGCATTCAATGGGGATGGAGACAGGCTACTTCCACCTAGTCCCAATACAGAGGTATTTCGGAACCACTGTGAGCCAGGTGGACCAGTTACTCCTCGTTGAGAAAATGAGGGAGATAGAGGAGCAGGAGGTGGAGAAAGGCTTGAGATGGATGGAGGATATGATTGGAGAAATAAAGTATGACGGTAAAATGCTTACGAGGGAAACGCTTGGGAAACAGATAAGAATGTATCTTGCCGTAAGGAGGATAAACGAGGAGATGGGGTTCGACTTCTGCGGTATAAAGGGGCAGAGAGAGCTTTCAGAACACGTGGTGATTCCCGACGTCGCCGAGATGCTGCTTAACGACCCTTATGACTGGAACGGATTGAAGGAGCCAACGGTATGTGCCACTGAAGCCGATTCTTTCGCCGCGTTAACCATGCAGATACTGAAATATGTTAGCGGTGGGCTGCCTGTCCTCTTTATGGATGTTCGGCTCTACCATCCTGAGTTAAACGTGTGGGATTTCTGTAACTCGGGGAACCATGCGAGCTGGTATGCTTCAAGAAGCTTCAACCCGAAGGATAATCTGAGAAAAGTTACGCTCTACCCCGCACTAGAACTCTACTTTAAGGCTGGAGGTGCCTCCGTCTCGTTCGACGCTGGCCCGGGTGAGCTGACTTTCGCTAGGCTGGGTTTATTTAACGATAAGATTTACATGATAATAGTTAAGGGCGAGAGCATAGAGCTTGACGAGGAAACAAGACGGAGGATAAACTCGGAAACCGATCCCACATGGCCCCATGTACATGCTAGGCTGAAATGTTCGTATGAAGAGTTCATAGAAATGTTCCCAGCTAACCATATTCACGCCGTGGCAGGGGATCGTGTTCAAGAATTAAAGTACTTCTGCGAAATAACTGGCGTAACACCAATAATCCTAGGGGAGGAAAAAATTTCAAGACCTATATGGGACATCCTTAAGTAGTGAATAAGTCTTCTTTCTCCAGTTATTTTTATAAACAGGCAGGGATATCTACAATTATGAAGGCCGAGTACGACCCTTTAAAAATATTTTTAGAAAAGTATGAGAAAGAGAATAGGATTTTCTCCTTTGATGCCAAAGATCTTTCAGATTGGAAGTCTTGGCGCCTAGGCTTCAGAAGGAAGCTTACTGAGCTTATCGGGCTTGACTTCTTCGAACACGCAGAGATTTCGCCCAAAACAGTATACAGAAAGCATTATAACGGCTATGTTAGGGAAAAAGTAATCTTGAGAAGCGACCCCTACACCCTAATACCGGCATACGTGCTGTTTCCAGAGAATTGTGAAGAACCCCTTTCCGCGGTAGTGGCTATGCATGGACATGGTTACGGCAAGGATGACCTAGTCGGCATTTGGGAGGATGGAACCGATCGTTTAAACCCATCATCCAGAGGATACCAGAAGGATTTCGCGCTGGAACTGGTTAAACGCGGGCTGCTTGTAGTAGTCCCAGAGCAAAGCGGTTTTGGAGAGCGCAGAAATAAGGAAGACATTGCAAGGGGGAGTGATCAGAGCTCATGTAAACTGCTTTCCCTATGGGCGTTAATGATGGGGACGACAACCATAGGTCGAAGAGTATGGGACGCTATTAGAGTGGTGGACTATCTTTTCACCAGGGGTGATGTTGACCATTCAAAGATAGGCATGATGGGAATATCTGGAGGAGGGGCTACGACGCTTTTCACAGCAGCGCTGGACGATAGGGTTAAAGTCGTGGTGATAAGCGGTTACGTGAACACCTTCAGGAGCAGCATACTGGCAGTTGACCATTGCATAGACAACTATGTGCCGGGAATACTTCGGTATGGAGAGATGTATGATGTGGCAGCTCTAATCGCACCAAGACCCTTGCTAGTGGAAAGTGGTTCTAAAGACCCGATATTCCCGGTGGAAGCTGCTAAATATGCTTACGAGCAAATACGCAGAGCCTACGCCTTGCTTAAGGCAGAGGACAGGCTTGAAGCAGACTTCTTCGAGGGAAGGCATGAGATAAGTGGAAGAAAATCGTACGAATTCATGGTTAAATGGCTGAATGAAACCCTGATTACATAATGCTAAGCTGCTGGTTTCAACGAGTAGCATACCCTCTGGCCTCATTGTTTCCAGCAAAAAATTAATTACTTCATTCAGCTATTTACCAAAGGGTGAAGAATAGTATGAAGGTATGGATTATGACGGATCTTGAAGGAGTTGCAGGGGTTTTCAGCTTCGACGAGCACGCGAGTCCCAAGGGCAGATGGTACGATCTCTCCAGAAAACTCTTGACTCAAGAGGTAAATGCTGCTGTCGAGGGTGCATTGGAACAGGGGGCTAAAGAGGTGCTGGTGGTCGACGGCCACGGTTGGGGTGGGGTGAACATAGAGGAGTTAAACCCGGAGGTGAGGCTTCTTTCAGGCAGACCCCTATTACTACCATGGGGCTTGGATAAGGGTTTTGACGCAGCCTTCATGATTGGGCAACACGCCATGGCGGGCGTGGAGAATGCGCATTTGAGCCACACGGAGAGCCATACTGCTATTCAAAACGTTTGGATAAATGGGGTTAAGGCTGGCGAGATAGCGATAGTTGCCGCGGTAGCAGGGTATTTCGATGTTCCACTGGTTTTAGTCACTGGGGATAAAGCTGCATGCCTGGAGGCGGAGTCGCTGGTACCCGGGTTGGAAACAGTGGCTGTGAAAGAAGGGTTGAGCCACGGGGCGGCGGTAAGCGTCACACCGGTTAAAGCGAGGATAATGATCAAGAAGGGGGCTATGAATGCTCTGGCTAGGGCTAGCAGCATACCACCATACAAGGTGAAAAAGCCTGTCGAGTTAGTTGTCGAGTTTACGGAGGAAAGTAAGAGCTCTGCTGAAATGCTGTCTAGAAGAAAGGGCGTAAAAAGAATCGACACTAGGACAATAAAAATTGAGGAGAACGATCTGCTTGAAGCCCTTAAAAAATGGTGGATGTGAACATTGCAGCGAGTAAAAAAGCCATCATCAAAAGCCTTAATTCAAAGATCCTGACGCATTGCTGTTAGAAACGGATTTGTTTTCTTCTCCCTCGCGATCGTTGACGATGGGCCGTGACCCGGGTATATCTTTGTATCATCAGGAAGAACCATGAGTCTTCTCCGGATGGAGCCCATGAGTTTCTCGAACGAGCCGCCAGGCAAGTCGGTCCTTCCAACTGAACCCGCGAAAAGAGTATCTCCCGTAAAGACGGCAAGCTGGTCGATCAGCGATATGCTTCCCTCCGTATGACCGGGCGTATGCATAACCTTAAGACGAATCTTCCCGAAAACTATCGTGTACCCATCTGTTAAAGTTACGTCAGGGGTAATGGGTTTAAGTTGAAAGTCGAATAGTGCCCCGAGTCCCCGCGGGTTCATTAGCATGTGAGCATCATCCTTATGAATTAAGACTAACGCGCCGGTCTCCCTCTTAAGCCATTCATTCCCCGAAGTATGGTCCGGATGCCAATGCGTGTTTACAATATACTTGATTTTTGCACCATGCTTATCTGCTTCACTCATAATCGTCTGAAGCTCCTTTTCGGAAGCAAACCCGGGATCTATTACAAGGGCTTGCCGTGTTTCCCGGCAAATGAGAAGGTAACAGTTGGTTTGCAACCGTCCGACTACAAATCTCTTAATCATGTTGTAGAGAGAAGAATTCTTTGTTTTAAAACATATTGTGATACACCATCCGTGAAGGAACAGGTAGACTAAAATGAGGGTTTAAAGCAATGCCGCCCTTCAGAAACTGGAATCCGCGATTCTAATAAACGTTTTTAACCTCTTTTTTCCTACCTATTTTCATAAGATGCTCGACCTCTGAAAGGCATTCTGGAACACTCATCGGACCCATTCTAGTTACTTTGAGAGCACCAGCAGCATTAGCGAATTCGAGAAGCTCCCTCAGCCTCCAATTCTTCAAGTAGCCGTATATTGCTGCAGCATCGAAAGCGTCTCCAGCTCCCGTGGGGTCAACCTCTGGAACAATATATGCAGGCTCAAAAACAGTCTCCTGTCTACTTATACCTATAGAACCTATCTCACCGGTTTTCACTATCAAAAGTTTAACCCCGTACTTGAATATTTCTTTTGAAGCCTCATCCAGATTCCTCTTACCGGTTAAGTCAAACAGTTCAGCCTTAGAAGGCATAACGATCTCAGCAGCCTCCAAAACTTTCTTAGATATTTTACTTATCATCGAAGGCTCTATCAGCTCAGCTCTAAGATTCGGATCGTAAGTAATTATAATGCCCGCCTTATTCGCTATCTCAACAGCCTTATAGCAGGATTCCCTTATTTCCTCCCCCATGGAGAGTGTGGAACCCATGATGTGTAGAACCTTAAACATTTTCACAAAATCCTCGTCTACATCCTCCGGCTTTATTCTAGCGGCTGCAGAATGCTTTAGATTGAACACGAACCTCCTACTACCGTCGGAAAAGTATGTTACAAAGGCTATTCCAGTAGTGTATTCATCACGGGTAAACACGTGCGTAATGTCAACATTATCGGTAACCAGCCTTTTCCTTAAAAGACTCCCGAAATCATCGTTTCCAACAGCACCTATTATGGCTGATTTCAAGCCGAACCTGGAGGCAGCATCCACGAAGATCGCGGGAGCACCGCTTGGATACGGACCAGCATATTCACCGGTCTCATAGTGAGGCATATCTCTTCCCTTCCTTACGAATTCGACAAGCATCTCGCCGATAGTCAGAACATCCATCTCAGATTGTTCTTGTTTAATGAGAAGCTATAATATTTTTCCTTCAAGGGTTAAGGCATAGAATTACAGTTTGGTCCTTGAAAAAAAGGATTTGTAAAGGCTTAAATGATAGCATTAAGCAACAGTATTAAAATGTCCGGCTCGATTCAAGAGGAGAAGGATACTGTTGAAAAGCGAATGTCATGGTGGGTTGAAGCGAGATTCGGCATGTTCATCCACTGGGGGCTCTACGCTATCCCCGCCCGTGGAGAATGGGTCATGTACTGTGAACGCATACCTAAGAACGAGTATGCTCATCTAGCTCAAAAGTTTAACCCTAAAAGGTTTGACGCAGACAAATGGGTTGCACTAGCTAAACAGGCTGGAGCCAAGTATATGGTTTTAACAACGAGGCATCACGACGGCTTCTGCCTGTGGGACAGCAGTGTATCCGACTTCACGTCTGTTAAGACTGCTGCGAGAAGGGATTTCGTAGCGGAGTATGTTGAGGCCTGTCGGAAAGCAGGCATGCGCATCGGCTTCTACTATTCCTTGCTGGACTGGCGTTGGCCAGCCTATTGGGATGGGCCTGAGAAAAATCCGGAGGCCTGGAAAGAGTTTCGGAACTATGTTCACGCCCAAGTGAGAGAGCTTATGACTAACTACGGGAAGATAGACATACTGTGGTACGACGGCGGATGGCCTCACAGCCCGGATGCATGGGGATCCGAACAGCTTAACGCGATGGTTCGCAGTCTCCAACCGGAAATCATAATAAACAACAGGTCGGGATTACCGGGGGATTTCGACACTCCGGAACAACGCATAGAAGGCTCCCACAGGCCTTGGGAAGCCTGCATGACCATAGACGACCTTTGGTGGGGGTATCATCCAGGCGATCCGAATCTAAAATCGCCGATGCAGCTTGTGAGGAACCTGGTTAAATGCGTTTCGGGAAACGGGAATTTTCTGCTCAACGTTGGGCCTAAGGCAGATGGCACTATTCCGCCGGAGCAGGCGGTTAGAATGAGAGCCGTTGGAAGATGGTTGCGGCGAAACGGGGAGTCCATATATGGTGCTGGAGCTGCCCCCTTCCCCCAGCCTCATCTGGGTCAGGTAACTATGAAGGGTAGCAAGGTGTATGTCCACATCATGTTCTGGCCTGGAAGAGAAACGTGCATAGCTGGGATTAAGAACAGGGTTTTGAAGGCTTACATGCTGGTGAGCGGAAGAAAGCTTCCGTTTGAGCAGAAGGAAGACCGCCTGTTCATTCGTGGACTACCTTTACGTGCACCAGACCCGATAGACACCGTGGTCGTCTTAGAAATAGAAGGGAAGCCGGAGGCCGTTCCCCCATCCTTCTGGAAGTAGAGAACAATAGTTTAGAAAACTAGTTCCAGCCTTTTTCTTTCACCAATTATGTGCCCAGCCACCTCCACTACGGGAGCAACCCATATCTCGCCACGATGCTTATCCAAGAATTTTAAAAAACCCGAGAGGTCTTCGCTGGAAACAGGCAGGTGCCCCTCGTTAATACCGTGAAAAGTGAATATGGCCCACCTACCCTCGTAAACAGTCTTAATTGTTAAGCCTATCATCTCTTCACACCTCATCCGGTCGGCAGACCATGACCATAACTCGTGCAGGTCGCAGGCAAGCGGCGAGTTGGAATAGCCCTTTTCGCCAGAAGCCCTAGCGGCCAAGAAGAGTTCAGCCACGATCGGCACGTAGCTCCTCTTATTCAAGCCTCTGCCGACACTGGTTTGGTAACACGGGTATGCGAATGTCCGGCTACCATCCGGTATGAACCGCCTAATCCTTTCGTGAGCCTCAACTATGTCTAGGCGAATATCCTCCAGAGTCATGTTCTCCAACCCTCTGCAACAAGGGTCTCCTGAAAAATTGCATGAACAGGGATGTGTAACACTGTGGTTACCGATTTCATGGCCACGCTCAGCAACCTTCCTCCATTTTTTCAAAATATTTTCATAGTTATCACCAGGATTTACATAAAATGTGGCCTTAAAGCCGAATTCCTCGAGAAGTGGTAAACCCAGATCCAGTTGCGAAGGCAAACCATCGTCGAAAGTCAGTGAAACAGCGCCTTTAAAGCCATTCGGCCAATTAAACCTCATCGCTAAAAATTTTCAAACATGCTTTAAAAACCTATCTCAAAAGCTTTCAGAATATTTCCAAGACCTTAAAAACACCTTTGGTTTCACAAGTCCCAACCGCTTCTTATCGAAAAAACTACCGTAGCTATGAACAGGCCTCGGAATAGTTATGGTTTGAAATGATTGGGCGTCGTAAATTAGCCCTAATAGCCTGCAACGTTTAGGCACCTACAGGATACCATAGTTTTTGCGTAAAGTATGCAAAAACAAGCCCTAATAGTGCTTTTCACTTGCCCTCAGAGGGTTTGACAGGCGTCTCTTGACAGGCACTTAGATGCTTGATGTTTTCAACAACATTTATAACAAGGTTTTTCCATTAACCGTCAGCATTATGAGGCATCGGGGAAACCGTGAAAAGATTTTAGTTATCCTATTATGGGCGCTAGCTTTCCTAATACTTCCTCTTGAAACCAGTTTCACGGAGCCGCATAATCTGAACGCTGGCCATGCATCGTTTCTAACAGGTTCGGTTATTAATGCTGCGGCTTCCCCAACGGTTTCAATGCATATAAAAGTTTTGAATGCTTTAACTGGTGAAGCGATTCCGAACGCTACTTTAATAATTCTAGACTTAAGGGAACCCAGAAAACCCGAGGTGGGGCGTGGCGTCTACTTTACTAATGAGGAAGGAGAGTATAATGTTTCTGAGGAAATGTTAAAACCCGGTAGAATCTATTGGATTTACGCATACAAGGGAAACCTTAAAGAAAAGAGGATGGATTTCGCCCCCGTCAAAAAAGAGATACGCGTTGGAGAAACAGGGAGTTTTAATGTGAACCTCTCACTTGTCCCGGGTGCACTAGTTGAATTAGAAAGCATTCCGTATATCGTTCAAGCGTCAAGCCTTCAGGAGGGCAACATGATAATCAGGGTTATATTGAAACAGAAGGATTTTAATTTCCCATTAATCACAGAGTACGGTGATGCAATAGACGTTTTCTATCTAGGACTAGACAGGAAAACGATTCCGGTTCCATCCGAGACTCCTTTCGACTTGGAGGTTAGTGTTTCGCTCGTATTAAGAGAGCGTGAGCGAGTATCAGAGGTATTCTACATTATGAATGGTACTAGACCCTTCATAATGCCTCAGGGAGGTTACGCGTCTGTTAAAATTTCAGAGTACAGCCTCAGGAGGGGTTTGGAATATGTGAAATCAGCACTTGTAGGAGTTTCCTCGATAGTTGACGAGGCCCAAGAAATCGGGTTCACAGTTTTCGAAGAGAGGCGTATACTGCAGCGTGCCAACCAGAAGCTGATTGAAGCCAATGTTCTACTGTCAAATGCGCAAACAGAAGAAGACTTTGAAAAAACATGGTTCACGCTTCGCGAAATACTTGGGGAAATAAATTTTGTAGCTATGACGATAGAAAATAAGTATTTGGTTGGAAAGACCAACGCAATTTACCTTTCAGCAGTTATTGTAGTATTCAGCACTGTGCTCGCGTTCTTCTTCTTCGAAAAACCCGGGAAAAAGGTTCTTTCATTACCCATCATCTACGTAGCATTATTGGGAATCATGTATTTCATAAACCCAGGCACTCACATAGTAATCAATGAAAACCTTCCTCTTTTCTCGTTGACGGCTGCTGTTTCCTTCATTATAACCTCGGTTATCGTCTTCGGCATTCCACGCATCTGGAAGGAAAGAAATATTGAGGGGGAGGTTCAATGGAGAAGTGCGATCTCAGTGATATTCTCAATGAGCAAACGTCAAATAAAACGCAAGAAGATACGCGGCTTTTTCACAATATTTTCAATATGTATGCTTATATTAGCATTCACCGCGCTCACCACCTTTGGAACAGCCTTCGGAATAATTTCAAGAAGAATAGACGGAACCCCCTCTTCAGACGGGTTACTCATAAAACGAATGGTCAACGGCTCATCCTTCGTCTTCTCCCCCCTAGGACCAGGGGATGCGGAAGTCCTCTTAAAGATAGTCCCCGCGATTAACGTTGCGTCAAGGATGAAAAATGTTCCACGGTATGACCCTGTTGCCAGACTCGTAAACCCCGCCACCGGCGGCAGCCATCCCATTTACGGTGTGCTAGCCATATCGCCTAGAAACGAATCCATCTACACGTTGCTCGACGAGGTGGTTGAAGGCAGTTACTTAAGCGACAAAGCATATGGTGAAGCAATCCTAGGGTTCGGAACGTTGAGCAGACTAGGCTTGAAGATAGGAAGCAACATTACGTTAGAAATACCGGGTACAACGATAACAGAAACAATTATGGTCAAGGGTTTCATTAGGGACGAAGAATACGCGAGTCTCACGGATGTTGACGGCAGTCCTCTTGGTCCTGCACGCCTGCTTCAAGACGGTTCAGTAAGAAGGTGTAACGGTTCCGAGATAATAGTTATTAATATTGAGACCGCGAAGAGGATTCAGGAGAAGATTAACAGCCTTTACGGTATAAATGCTCCACAGCTCGTCGTCCCCTCCGAGATCCTTTTCAGCCTGAGGGATTTAGAAGACATTGAAGCCGTTGTTAGAAGCATAATTTTCTTTTTCAACTACGATGTCTTCGCATCTTCTAAAGGCGTTGTAAACTACTACTATATTGGTTCATACATAGAGTTCGGAGGAGCTGCGGAGCTTCTGATTCCACTGGTGATTGTCGTCTTAAGCATAGGCATGGTTATGGTTAACAGTGTCTATGAGCGTGAGAGAGAAATAAAGATTCTTTCAACACTGGGGTTAAACCCGACACATATAGGGTTAATGTTCGTAGCTGAAGCAATCATAATGGGAATGGTTGGTGGAAGCATCGGATACTTAACAGGTCTGGGCTTCTACAGAACCATGGTTTTCATTGGGCAGAATCTTTTAGAAAACCTCATGGTTAGGGAAAAGCTGGAATGGTGGTGGAGCGCACTCGGATTCCTCTTCGCAATAGCGGTCTCAGTATTCTCAGCCGCTAGGCCCGCGGCGCTAGCTATCCAAACGTACACACCCTCCATGGTAAAGAGGGTTAGAAGAACCGAGGAGCAGCGGAAGGAGCGGAAGGAGAAAATATTCAAGGTTTACCAGGCTAGAAGCATCAGCATGCCCGTGAAAATACTTGCTAACGAGAAGGATTTCTTCATGGGTTTCCTTATCGACCATTTAAACCAGTTGAGAACAGGCTATAAGGAGAGGATTGAAAACGTTGAGGATGTTCCAGAAACGGTTGATTCTAAAGGCATTATAACGAAAACAGTAAAGTTCAATTATTATTTTGGGCCGATTGGGAGCAAGAATGGAACGAAGAACAGCCTAGTTTTAACCAAGACTCCCAGCGAAGACTACTACAGGGTTACACTTATCAGTGAGCCAACCGCCCCTGGGATTCCGGAGAACATGATAGACAGGACTGTGGACTATGTGCACTGGATTCTTATGCTCTGGGTTAAGGAAAAGAAGCGGATAATGGGTATGGTTTAAGCCCTGAGGATAAAAAAGCACGATAGGTGCCCCTTAACCAGCTTCGCGGTTCCACGACCAAACTGCTAGACAACGGAGGAATTAAGACATAAATTTGAGCAGGAGAGTAGACTCGTGTGGAAGCTGGAGCCACATTCATTCTTGGCGTAGACCTTGGAACCTCAGCCTGTAAGACGGTCGTCTTCACTTTAGACGGAAGAAGGGTTGCTTCAGCCTCTAGGGAATACCCGGTTATTCAGCCCCAGCCAAGGTGGGCGGAGCAGAATCCACTTGAATGGTGGAGGGCAGCCGTCGAAACCATAAGGGAGAGTCTCGCTAAAAGACGGATAGAGGGCAGCCGGATAGTCGGATTAGCCGTAGACTCTCAGCGGGAGGCGGTGGTGCCGGTTGGAGCCAACGGTGAAGTACTCTATAATAGCATAATATGGCTTGACAGGAGGACTGAGGAGCAGACTGAGAGGATGAGGAGCCTGCTGGATGAGAGCATGGTTCTCCGCACAACGGGTGTTGGAATAAACCCTGTCTTCTCAGCGTCGAAAATCCTCTGGCTTAAGGAGAACTTTCCAAATATATTTTCTAAGACTAAAGTCTTCCTTTTCGCGAAGGATTTCATTATTTACAAGCTAACTGGGGAGAAGATAACCGATTACTCCATGGCGTCGAGAACAATGCTTTTCGACATAAGAAGGAGAAAATGGGCTGAAGAAATATGCTCCACACTCGGCATACCTGTTGACAAACTCCCGCCACCCTGTGAATCAAGCATCATTGTTGGAGAAGTATCCTCTAATGCTTCTGTTGAAACATCTTTACCTAGGGGCCTACCGGTTGTAAACGGGGGAGGAGACAGGCCATGCGAGTGCCTGGGAGCAGGAGTGATTAAGGAGGGGGCAGTCAACATAGGAACTGGGACAGGATCCACTTTCGAAGCCCCATTGAGCAGGCCGAACCCTGATTTAAGAGGAAGGGTTAACTGTTGTTGCCACGTGATTCCGGGTGCATGGGAGTATGAAGCATCAATCTCGACAACAGGCGGAGCCCTACGCTGGTTCAAGAATGTTTTCGGGGAAAGAGAGTCTAAGGAGGCGGAGGAAACCGGCGGAGACCCGTATGATTTAATAATCCGAGGCGCTCTCGAGACAAATCTTGGCGCAGACGGTCTTTTGTTCTATCCTTATTTAGCCGGAGCTTTCCCACCTAGGGTGGATGGGAAGGCACGCGCCGTATTCTTCGGAATCAACCTATCCCACTCTAAGGGCCATTTTGTCAGAGCAATACTGGAGGGGGTTGCTTTCCACTATCTCACGGTGCTTGAACTCCTGAGGGAGCTTGGCTTAGAGATAGCTGAAGTAAGCATGGTTGGCGGCGAGACGAGGAGCGATTTCTGGAACCAGCTTAAGGCAGACGTAACCGGTAGAAGAATAAGGATCCCGGAGGTTGAGGATGCAGCCGCTATGGGGGCAGCCATTCTAGCGGGAATCGGCACAGGCCAGTATACGAGCGTGCAGAAGGCTGTTGAATCAACGGTTAGAACAAGAAGGGTATACGTGCCTAATGCTGAGAACCACTCGGCTTACTTAAAGCTGTATGAAAAATATGAAGCAATATACGCGTTAATCTCAAAGGCGTATGATGTTTACTAACAACCACGCTTCCAAGACTACTGTGATGGCTGAAAATAGTTTGCGAGCTCAACCCATGCTCGTGAAGAGTCCAAACAGACATCGGCGAAGACGAGTACCCCTGAAGCCCCCGCTCTCATTGCCCCTTTGACGGAGTCAACCCACTCCCAGCCAGGCATGTTCCCAGTTGTTGACAACGAGCCGCCGACGCAAGGCATAACCAGCACACTACTATTACTCTTCTCAACCTGCTCAACTATACTCCTAGCAGTATCCTCAACCCATTTAACAGGCATACTGTTATCCCTATGGTAAAGCATTGGGCAAACAACGTCGACGAGACCCTGCCGCACCCACTCGCTCCAATCAACACCCATAGCCTGCCTATTCCAATTCGAATCGTAGGAAACATCTGCTGATAAAACTATGTCCGGGTTAATCTGTTTCACAGCACTCCTAATTTCCCTCAGGAAATCCGTTACGATCTGCGCCCTCCAGCCTATCCACTCGCTCCTTAGGCTTCCCCCAGCCAGCACGTCTTGAGGCCAGTTCTGCACCTTCCTACCGAGGAACGATTCGAAAGACCTTCTCGCGTTCTCGCTGAAGTCAGCCTCAATGCCTGGCGGAAAGCCGAAATCATCCTCTATGTTTATACCGTCAACACCATACTCCTGCACCAGCTCAACGATGTAGGACTTTATATAGTTCCTAGCACCCTCACTTGCCGGGGACAAGTAGTACCAGCCCCATTGATGGAAGGACCCGTGTGAAAGCTGGTCCTCACCCTTCTCGTTAACTATCCCCCAGTCAGGATGTTGAAGAAGCACCGACCTGCTCGTCCTGAATCCCACAACCCACGCCCATACCTTCAGGCCGTTTCTATGGCTTTCCTCAACAACTATTTTCAAAGGATCCTCGTCGCTTTTAAAATTACCGAGGTAATCCATGTCAACTGGAACTATTTTACTCCTGTAGTCAGGCAAACCCCCCGCGTGGACTACGAAGGGCAGCACAATGTTGAACCCGCTGCTCTTGATTTTACCTATATAGAACGTGAAATTCCTCGAAACAGACCTGTCGGGAAACTCATACATGTATAGGAAAACTCCTCTTAACTCCGGCTTCGGAGGCTCTTCAATCCTCATTATCCTGTTCAACAAGAAGTATGAAGCCACTATCAGAAGCAATACCAGAACTGGAAAAACAAGCATTGTGCTTCTCTTAGACACGTAATCTTAGTAGGAAAAGCGTTTAAAAAGCTTAACAGTTGGCCAACGTGAAAAAACACCTATAACTCTGAGGACAATGTCAGACACCTACCAAGGTGAATCACAGCCACTGGGCTTGGGATAGCCCGGGGCTCGAGGATCTTCAGAGTCTTGCTTTAGAAGAAAACAATTGAGAAGCAGAGGAACGAATGTTAACAGCATGAGAGGCCGCTCCCCGTTTGGAACAATGCTTTTTCACACCATATTTGACCACGGTTTTGAAACTCAATTTTAAATAGGACTGTTGGTATGTGCTTCCCGAGGAAAGTGTCGAGGATCAGCATTTTTATACTCTTGCCGATGCTCCTGACTTCAACGATGCGGATTACGCCGAATGCTTCAACCTCTTCTGTGAAAAAGGATTTCTTCGTAGGAGTCTGGCTGGGAATGTATAGCGACTATTGGCCCAGTGAGAAAACAGAATGGTTGAGAAAGGTCGACGAATCCTTCATGTCCCTCAGGGAGGCAGGAGTCGACGCCATCTACTTTCTAGCTAAAGACCCTTGGGGATATGTTTACTATGAATCCAAGTATGCTCCATTATCCGAGAAATACAGTTGGGATCCTTTGAGAGAGGTTGTGGCGAAAGCTAGGGAACACGGGCTTCAAATATATCCGTATGTAAACGCACTGGCTGAAGGAGAAAGTCAGCCGAACTTCTATCTGAAAGAGCATCCTGAGTTAGCGGTTTCGCCAGCAAACGGTGAAAACGGTTGGGTCGACCCGTCTAGCGAAGAATATGTTGATAGACTGCTATCCATCATTGAAGAAATCGTTTCAAACTATGATGTTGACGGAGTACAGTTGGACAGGATAAGAATGCCAAGCCCAGTAATCAGGGCGAAAGCCAGTGAAAAACTCTATATGGAGACAACCGGCCTCTCACCAGGCAGCGACGAAAAAAAGTGGCAGGAATTCGTTAAAAGCCAGGTTTCTAAAGTTGTGCAGAAAGTATGCGAAAAAGTTAAGTCGATAGACAGGGGCCTGAAGTTTTCTGCCGCGGTTTTCCCCTCTCCTTCGAACGCGGCTGTAAACCAGCTTCAAGACTGGAGGAAGTGGGTTGAAGAAGGATGGGTTGACTACGTGTGCACCATGGCTTACGCACAAGGGTTCTACGTCTTCAAGTCTTACGTTGATGAGGAGAAGATGGCTTGCGAGCCTGAAAAACTATACGTGGGGATAGGTGCATGGCAATTGTCACCCTCTGAACTGAAAAAACAGATAAAGTATGTTGCAGTGGACTCAGGGCTGCCCGGGGTGCTCTTGTTCAACGCGGATTCTCTACTCAGCAACAGGGAGCTTCTTAACGCTGTAAGGGAAGCAAAAGACGGAAAGTTTGAAGAAGACTCATCATTCTTCACAAATCTGTTTAGCACAGCCTCGGTAATAATATTGTTCTGTGCAACACTGTCCTTGTTCTACCAGCTTAGGAAGAAGCCTGGGAAAAACGTTTCTCAGAAGAAAGCTTATTAGACTAATAGGCTTTCAAAGAGTAATGCTCAGGATAAAGGTGAACTCTAAGCTTCTAGAGGCCGGCGACAAGATTAAACTGACGATTAGACCAGGAAGGAAGGCTCCGGGAAAGATAAGGCTTTTGAAACCCGGCGGTGAACCCTTAGAGGTTGAAACAAGACTAGGGGGAAACGTTGCTACAGTCACCTACTCAGACACAGATAGGAAGGGTCTTTACGTGTTCAACATTAAGACGAATAGCAAGACGTACAAGAAATGGGTGATGGTTGGGAGCATGATGCTGGACTGGTATAGTGTTTCTGAGGAAAATGGCCGAGAAGACGTTATAAAATATCTCGATTCCTTCTCACACATCGGGAACGTGATTGTACTACACAACATAACTGGGCCTATGAAAACACTATACCCTAGTAGAAGGTTTCCAGTCGCCAGTAAGCAGGATCCAGATTTCTTCGACTTTTTCTTGAAGGAGACCGCTAGAAGAGGCTGCGCAGTCCTTTTCTCATACCATTGGGTTCCAGAGACCCATGTTGACATGTGGAGGTTTCCATCCAGAGAGCAGACCTCTCAGGCCAAGATGGTGATAAGAGAACTGTATCAGCTCTATTCCAACTATGACTCTATGGCTGGGTTCTACTCATACTGGGAGCCGGGAGACACTGCCGAACTTCCTTACTACAAAGAAACCCTAGACTATGTTAAGAAGCTGGACGACGGGCTTTTCACTGCAGCAGCACCATACTTGTTCTCAACCGAGAAATACCATGGAGGCTCATTACCATTAATGTTTTCAGCTTTATCAACTGTTGGAAGCCTGGATTGCTTAATACCTCAGTCCAGTGTGGCAGTATACCCTTATCCTTTGAACAAGACTAAGGATCATGCCGCTCTAGCCGTAGGCTCCTCAACCCCCCTAGGGAAAATCGTGCTTGGCCATGTTGAAACGTTCGCAAGGGTTTTCGTGGAAAACGAGAGGGCTCCTCCTGTAGAATTCATCAAGGGCCAGGTTTTAAGCGCATCGTTCACGAGAGGTGCTCACGGAGCTTCAACATTCATCTACTCGTTATTGTTCAAAAGGGATGAGAATACTGTTCGCTCTTTCGAAGAGGCTGTCAGGTGGCTTAAGGAAATCAGCATGTTTCGAAGAAAGCTGAGCCCAGTTGGGATCTACGCACCCTTAGACCCTGATCATTGGCCAACTGTTCTGAGTCCATTCCTGAGGAAGCTCCGGACGCTCGGTTTGGACGCTAGTGTATTGCAGCCGCCGCTCTGCAAGAATGAAAAATGGGAGAGGTTTGTTGAAGACAATATTAGGGTAATAGTATTGCCAGATCCTCCAGAGTTAAACGAGTCTGAAACGAGGTTTTTGGGAAATTATTTGAAGAAAGGAGGGTCGATCATTGTCCTAGGCTACCCGCCTAAGGGTCTTAGACGCCTCCTAGGGGTGGAGAGCAGGAACATTGGTAAATATGGGGGTTTGAAACTGTTGGAAAAGATGGCTGACAGGGTTCCCGCAGGCACCCTCAAAAGGTTTGGTTTTGAACTCGTGTACTGCGTGACTCCGACAGAGGCAAAGCCCATAGGGGTCTATGAGTCAATACCCTCCGGGTTCCAGCCTGGCGCATACGGGATCACGAGGATGGAGAGCAGGGGAGGATGCAGGGTATTCATAGGAATACCCTCTGCAGTGGTTCTGGAAAAAGTACCGGAACTGCTTTTAGACGCGGTTGATTCAGTGCTTTCCAGATCTGGCCTAAGGATCCCGTGGGAGATTCATGGATTGACTGAGGATTGCGACTCACTCGTTGGAGAAGACTTCATCCTGGTGGTGAACCTTTCCGAAGGAGAAATAAAGGTGACAGCCAAGCACAGGGGTGAGAACCCGCCAGCCTCCTTCGAGCTAATGGGCAGCCACCAAGGACACGTGAAGCTCGACAGGGACCGTTTAAAATTACCCTTAAGCCGTTCGAACCCATAGGTGTGAAGCTGGTTTTTTAACAGTTTCTTCCTAAAAATAAGTCTTATAGAAAGAACTAGCGCATGCTTCACGTTTCTTATCCTTATTTTCGGCACGATCCGACCCGCCCCATTCCTAGTCCTCTTGCTGACAGCGTCTACGGATCGAAGCATCTTAAGGACCATGCTTCCAGCACGATGTTTTTTCCCAGAATCTCTCCCCGCTCAGCTACTAGCTTTTCGACTCCTAGTGTATACTGATAAGCTGACAAGAATCCTTTAATTTTTTATAATAATATATTTTATATATGCCTAAAAATTAAGTTTAAATATTGCCATACGAAGACCTATTGGATGCTCAGCATACGTGCTATAGAGAAAGCACCCCAAGAAAGTTATGAGGCTCCTAAAGTGTTTTCACCCCTGCCAGGAGAACCAGTAGAACCATGTGGACACGCGCATGCCCATCTCAAGTATGTTGCAGATGCAGACTACGATACCTCCCCAACATAAGATTGTATATTGATGACAGGAATTTCAACAGATGATGTTTTTTCTCCAAGCCTTGGAACAAAATTACTCCAAAAAAGAGGAATTAAATATTTCTTGCTAATCAATCCAAACCTATTTTCTTGTGCAAGAATTAACCAGACCGCACGCGAGATATTTGAACTTTGTAATGGAACAAATAGCTTAGAAGACATTTCGAAAATTCTCTCCAATAAATACGGTATTGATCTTGAAAGATTGAGAAAAGATGTGGTTCAAACTACTGAGTTGCTCTATTCCTATGGTTTGCTAGTACGTCCTAATGATCCTAATCCGATTCCTCAAGACATGTTTCGAGTAGGTAACTTGGAAGAAGTCTGGATAAATGTAACCAATAAATGTAACCTGCATTGCCTGACATGTTTCAAAAATGCTGGAACCAAGTATCCAAGAGAATTAACGGTTGAAGAAATCGAAAGTCTTGTTAAAGAAATTTCATCGAATTTTCATCATCTGACTGTAATAATTAGCGGAGGCGAGCCTACTCTAAGAGAAGACCTGATTCATATTTTAAAAGTGATAAAGGATAACATGTTAAAGGTACATTTAATTACCAATGGCACACTGTTGACCAGGAGCATGATAAGTGAATGGAAAAGTATTGGGGTTGATTTCGTGCAAGTTAGTTTGGACGGAAGTAAACCCGAAGTTAACGATGTCATAAGGGGGGAAGGCATTTTTCAACAAGTAGTAAACAACGTAAAGTTATTAAAGGAATTTGATCTTCGGTTCAGTTTATATCCAACAATTTGCAAACTCAATTTGGAGGACGTGCCAAACATGATAAAACTTTTTAGCGAAATAACTGGTAGATCGCGGTTTAGCGCAGCGTTTTTTGCTCCTGTTGGAAGAGGTTCAATTAACGAAGGAGATCTCGCAGTGAGTTCAGATGATTATATCGAGTTGTTTAAGAGAATAATTAAAGACAAAAGATTAAGCCCCATGATGAGAAATTTAGAAGGTTTTGAGTCCCAAATAGATAGAGTCCCACCTAATTTGACGAGAAAATTGAATTGTGGTCTTGGAACAGCTACCATAAGCATAGATGCAGATGGCTCAGTTTATCCCTGCCATTGGTTACATTTACCTCAATATAAGGCAGGAAACATAAGAGAAAGACGGTTCTCCGAGCTCTATTTTAAATCTGAAGTCTTACAAAGACTTCGAGGAATACGTGTGGATAAACTTGAAAATTGTGCAGAGTGTGAGATACGCTATCTCTGCGGAGGTGGTTGCAGAGCTCTTGCACTCATTAAGAATGGTTCCCTAGAAGCCAGATTTCCTTATTGTGATTTCTTTAAATTCTATTTTGACCATGCATTATGGGGAGTGTGGGACCTGTAAAATGAATGCTATAGAAACCCAAAACCTCACAAGAGTGTTTGAAAGATATAACTATACTGACACGCAGGTAAGTATGGATAGAGAGGATAATCCGGGCGGCCTATTTTTGTCGCTTTATAACAGATACTTCAATAAAAATGTCAAAAAAGAGACGATCTATGCGGTTAATGAAGTAAGTATCAAAGTGAAAAAAGGTCAGTTAGTTTGCATTCTAGGGCCAAATGGATGTGGAAAAACAACCTTGTTAAGAGTCCTTGCGACCCTATTGAAGCCAACTCAAGGAACTGCCTACATCATGGGTCATGATGTCGTTAAAGAAGAAAAAGTGATCTGGAGATATGTAACCTATGTGGCCGGATTGCTTACCGGGGGGGCTTGGATGGATTTCCGCCTTACGCCAAAGGATATTCTCACGATTCAAGCGAGGCTGTATGGTTTTCCGGAAGAAAGGATCAGAGACGCGCTTGAACTTTCAAGACTTATAGATGTCGCAAATGTTAGGGTCTCCACATTTTCCACAGGCATGCTTGCTAGGCTCTCCGTCGCAATAGGTTTGCTGAGGGACTCGCCGGTCTACCTTTTAGATGAACCTATGGTTGGAATTTCAAAGGATGTTACTGAAGAGTTATATTCTTACGTGAAAAATAATATTCAAAAAAGGGCAGGAGCCACATTCTTATATGCGACAAATAACGTACTTGAAGCTCAACGTCTAGCTGATGAGATCATAATGATGTATAGGGGTAAGGTTATTGCCCAAGGAAAGGTAGATGAACTCATTACAAAGTTCTTTAAAGAACAAGCGATCGATATCGAAATTTCCAATTGTTCGTCCGATATCTTAAAGTCGATAGATAGTCTACCGAAAGTCTCAAAGATAATAAATCTTACAAGCAAAAACGAATCTGATATTACTTTAGTGATATACACTGCATCCCCCAGAGAGATTTTACCAATCCTAATTCGAGAGATTTTAGAAAAGAATGGAGAGATCAGATACATAAAAGTTCGCGAGCCCACTTTAGAAGATGTCTTTATCAAAGTTATGAAAGAAAAATCGAAGGAGGGTGAAGTTGCAAGTTGAGATTTCAGCAACTATGTACAAAGATCCGATTTTACATGCATCACTTCTTCAGATTCTTTATCTTTAATCTATTAATGCGGTATTATTGGATGGAGTGGATGTTGCCTTTCCACATCGTTAATCTGATTATCGGAGTATCCACATGGATATTCTTCGCCAACACCTTTGGAAGTTCCAGTCCATTTCTTCAAAATTATGGTAATGATTTCATCTCGTTTTTAATTTTGGGTTTAATGTTTAATAGCCTGTTTGCCTATACTCTAGATGGCTTTCGCATTTCGACACTTCTTTTCTTGAGGGGAAGGATTGGGAGCATGGGACAGCATTTAAGCATGTACGATTATGTAAAACTTTGTGGAATACCGGTCTCCGTGCCAATTCTCGCATGGTTAATTGACGGCTATATAGAGACATCTATAACTTTACTTGTTTACCTTATCGCCGGCATTATCTTCGGTCTAAATATTGGTTCTGGTAATTATCTTGTAGCGCTTGTCGGCATATTGATTGGATTGTTTGCAGTGGCAGGAATTGGACTACTTTCAGCAAGCATGATAACGATTGCTGGAGCTTGGAAAGGAATCGAACCTATAAGTTGGCTCGTCAAATTGTTAGTTGGCTTACTGGCAGGCGTGTATTTTCCGACAGAAGCACTTCCAGATAGTCTGCAACTTATTTCTCTACTATTACCACATACCTATGCACTTAAGATAGCACGAATGGCCCTCTTGACGGGTTTCGGTTTTGAAAGCTTGATCTCAGAGTTTCTAGCAGTTTCATTAATGAGTTTGATTCTTTTTCCACTTGGGATAATAGTATACAGGTACTCGATCGCTCTGATAAAGATAAAGACGCTCGTTGAATAGTTCACTTCAAGAAACGCTTTTTGGCGTTCAAAACGGACAATATCCTTCTGAAGTAGCAGTTGCGCCATTCGGTTAAGGCCTGTCTCTTAAGGGCGATGAGAGCCAGCGGGGGCATTCCAATACTGATATGCGAGGGAAGACGACATAGGCTTGGCGCGTTTGTTGACTCCGGGATAGATGCGGCAAAAGTTTAAATTGTTCCAACTGGAGTATAGCGCGCGCTAGTGTTTTCTAGCGATTGAGGCGTGTGAACAAACTGGCATAGGGTGCTCGGAATCCGGTTTGCGGAGAGGCACTGGGGACTTCGATGAGCGCGCGCCATTCAACCATTTTTCGTATCCTAACCGCTTACCTTCACTTTTCCTATCCTTATTTTCGGCGCGACCCGCCCCGCCTCGTTCCTAGTCCTCCTGCCAACAGCGTCCACAGATTGAAGCATTTCAAAAACGGTGCTTCCAACCATAGCGTTCTTCACAGGATGCTTCACCTCCCCGTTTTCAACAAGGAACCCGTGGTCGATGAGGCTTGAGATATTAGTTGACCCCCCGACTGGTCCTAATGAACTGTCGTAAACATATATTCCCCGCTTCACGTCTTTAAAGAGCTCATCGTCTCCATAATCCCCCGAAGCTATCTGGAGATTAGTTAGGCTGGGCACAGGCTTCTCGGCTAAACTGGGCCTAGCTGCATGCCCATTGTTCTCAATATTCAGAGCGTTAGCCGTGTAGGAATCAGTAATATAGTTCACCAGTAATCCTTTCTCGACAATCCTGACCCTGCTGCAGGGGTAGCCCTCGTCGTCGAAAGGCGAGGAAGCCCAGCCGGAAGGATATAGAGGATCGTCAAGGATGCTCAGTTTTTCACTCGCAACCCTTGACCCTAGTTTCCCAGAGTAATACGAGGATTTTTGAAGAACGTAGAACGCGTTCGCACCATAGCCGACAATGCGTTCCAGCGTTCCAAGCGTTGTCCTCTCGTCGAGAATCAGAACATACTCGCCGCTCTCAACCCTTTTACCCCCGATGCTTTTAACAGCCTTCCTCGCAGCATTCTCACCAGCCTCTTCAAACCTCAGGTCTCCGAGAGATCTGGTTAGAAAATAATCGTAGCCGGTTCCGATTTCACCGTTATCCCCCTTCTTAAGCGCCTCAATGCCGAAGAAGAGTCTGGAAGACTTCTGCATTCTCTCAACCCCCAGTGAGTTCACGATGAAGCCCTCGGACACGCCTAGACCCGCCCGGCCAGATGCGTCAAGCGTCTCATCAACACTCTTCAATGCCTGCATCCCGTCTAAAACTTTCGACACAAGCTCCTCTGAAGTCAGCACCGCTATAGCCTCGTCATAAAGCCCCTGAACCTCCACAGGCTTCCCTTCCCCCGGAAGGGAGACAAAAGCATCATCCGGCGGCGTGCCTCTCGCCAAGGATATCGCCCTCTTCACAGCCTTCTCAACCCCAGCCTCATCGAGCGGCGTTGCGGTTGAAATACCGATCGACTTACCTATGTAAACCCTAACGCCGAAGGAGGAGGAAGAACCCTCGTCAACACTTTTAATAGAACACCTCTCCAAAGTCAGGCTGAGAGACCTCCCAACAGATGCAACTATTTCAGCCTGGCTGGCGCCAAGCCTCTCAGCAAGCCTCACCCCTTTAGCACACAGGTCAAGCACATCCATCTATCTTCTACCCCCGAAGGCAACGTCTCTTAATACGCGATCCTCTTGGAAATCAGTGTTCATCGAGAGTTGTTGCAAGAGGTATGTTTAAAAACTTTATGCGACAAGAGGAAATAGGCTAGTCATGAATATGATTAGGAAGAAGAAGTTCAAGTATCCTGATAACCTAGATGAGGAGAAAGTCATGAAGAAATGGAGGGAAGCCTTAGAGTTAGCTCCTTCATTGGTCACTTCGATATTTAAGAATGGAGAGGTAAAGGCGATGACGTATAGAGAATTGTACAGTAGGCTGAAGGAGAGGGGCATAGATTACGATGATGCAGAAGACGTAATCTATGAGGCTGAGAGAAAGAAGCTGTTACATCATGATAGTAAAACAAGATCATATTACTGGATCCCGGAGGAAAAAAGGAAGGAAGAGATTAATAAGACGGAACGGTTTGAAAAGGCGATTGAAGACATACTTATAAAGAGAAATGTGAAATGGCTTAGCAGGGAGTATTTGATAAAGGAATTAATAGACAAGGAGTTTTCGAAAGAAGATATAGAAAGGGCTGTTCGTGAAGCGGTAAGGGACTGTGTAATTGATCTGCACGAATCTGAAGATATGGTTAGACTTATTCCAGAAAAAGAACGAGCCCGAATGTATGAGTTGAGAAGACTCGAAAGACTAGATTCAAAGAAACAGCTTTATGAGAAAATGGTGACAGAACATACATTTACAACAAGGAGGATAATGAATTAGGTTGACACCCATAGCCTTATCTTCTACCGCCGACGACGACGTCCTTCACAGCGAGATGAGGACCCCCGCCTGAAACAGGGACCCACTGCCCATCCTTCCCGCAAGTTCCAGGGAATGCTAGCTTTAAATCGTTTCCTACGCCTATCACGTTGTTCAACACGTCTAGGGTTAATCCGGACATCGATACGTTTTGAACCTTCTTCCCTATTTTCCCGTTTTCAATCAGGTAGCCCTCCTGTGCGGTGAAGTAGAACTGCCCCCTGGCTGGGTCAACGTATCCCCCGTAGGATTTCGCCAGGTAAATGCCGTTCTTCACCAGTTCAGCAAGCTCCTCCAAGCCGTATTCACCGTTTTCGACGAAAGTGTTGCTCATCCTCACGATGGGCTTGCTTGAAAAATTCATCGCTCTAGCAGCCCCGTTTGGCTTAGCGTTCAGATGGGCAGCGGTCTCCAGTGAGTGGAGGTATCCGACAAGGATGCCGTTCTTAACTATTTCCCTCCTCTCCGCCTTCGTCCCCTCCGAGTCATAAGGGTATGATCCTCTCATCCCAGGTATAGTCGGGTCGTCAACCACGTTTACGGTTTCCACTCCAACCCTTTTACCGATTAGCCCTGAAAGAATAGACCTGTTAGCCTTAACAGCATCAGCCTCAGCCGCATGTCCGAAAGCCTCGTGGATAAACACGCCCACTAGGCTCTGGTCCATCAGGATGTTCATCCTTCCGCTGGGAGGAGGCAGGGCCTTCAGAAGCTCGACGCCTCTTCTACCCAGCTCTGAGCCCTCCTTCACATGGTCAAACTCCTCCACCAGTTCCCAACCCCTACTTCCGCCTACGGCGGTGCTCACGTTTTGAACAAGGTCACCCTCCTTGGCGACCGCTGAGCCGGAGAGCCTTACGCTGCACACCTCGTAACGGACTTCTGAACCATAACTGTTTACAACGTATTCTTTTTTCACACTGTCAGAGAGCCCAACTGTGGTTGTAACTATTCCCTCATTACCCTTCCATATGCACTTGTCGAACTCTAGAGCAGTCTTCACTTTCTCCTCAAGCGAAACATCCCGGGGGTCAATCTTCACGTTCAAGCGAACATCATCCTCGAAGGTTCTCTCTATCCTAATTCTTGACTTTTCAGCAGCCTTCCCCGAAACAGCTTTAGCCGCCCTGTAGGCTTTCTCCAAGGCAGCGTTTATCCCTTGAACAGTGAGATCAGTAGTGTAGTAGAAACCCCAGCCTCCGTTGAACAGTACTCTCGCAGCACCACCGATGCTCGTGTTATGAGAAACTTCTTCAACAACACCTTTTCTAATGGAGATTGATGTTGACTCCACCTCGGTTATCCTGAAGTCTGCAAAACCTTCACTCCCCAGCTCTAGGAAGCTGAACAGCTTTCTCATTTCACTCAACTCAGCGTATAGGCTGTTTAAACGCTTTTATAACCTTTACCCAGTTTCCCGGTTTAAGAAAACGCTGGCTGCCAAAAGCCTTAATATTGTTGAAGTGCTTCAAACATCATGATTGAAGACAGGGCTGTTGAGCTTCACAGGAGGTATGGGGGCAAGATCCAGGTTATCCCAAAAGTTCCTATTAAAAGCTTTGAAGACTTCTCTATATGGTATACGCCCGGAGTCGCCTCCCCATGCAGATTAATATCCTCGAATAAAGAACTCTCGTTCGAATTAACGTCAAGATGGAACCTTGTCGCGGTGGTTAGTGACGGCAGCAGGGTTCTTGGCCTCGGAAACATTGGGCCCTACGCTGGCTACCCGGTTATTGAGGGCAAATGCCTCCTCTTCAAGTTTCTGGGAGGCGTTGACGCCGTCCCGTTAACCTTGGCGACGCAGGACGCGGATAAGATTATTGAGATGGTTAGGCTTATTTCCCCATCCTTCGGCGGAATAAACCTTGAGGATATTGAAAGCCCCAAATGCTTCCAGATACTTGAAGCCCTTCAAAAATCTCTTGAAATACCTGTTTGGCACGATGACCAGCAGGGCACCTCGCTAGTTGTTTTGGCAGCGTTAATTAACGCGCTTAAAATTGTCGGGAAAAAACTGGAGGAGGCCAGGATCACGATAATTGGCTCGGGAGCAGCAGGCATGGCTACTGCAAGACTACTTATGGAGGCAGGGGCGAGTGGAAGAAACATACTGATTGTCGATAGCAAAGGGATTTTAAGCTCTTCAAGACCCGATATGGAAACATTATCGACAACTAACCCTTGGAAGGCTGAGCTGGCTAGGAGGACGAATCCTGGGAACATTGAGGGCGGTGCTGAAGATGCTGTAAAGGGTTCAGACGTCTTAATCGCGCTATCAGTCCCGAAGCCGGGTACGGTGAAGAAAGAATGGATAGCCAGGATGGCTGGAGACCCGATAGTCTTCGCCTTGGCGAACCCTCTTCCTGAAATATGGCCTGAAGACGCTAAGGCGGGAGGCGCCAGAATCGTTGCGACAGGAAGAAGCGATTTCCCCAACCAGGTTAACAACAGTTTAGCCTTCCCCTCGGTTTTCAGAGGAGTGTTAACAGTAGGGTCTAGAGCGATAACTGATGAGCTTTGCATCGAAGGTGCAAGATCCTTAGCCCATTACGCTGAAGAAAAAGGGTTGGGCGAGAACAGTATACTGCCGACAATGGATGATTACATGGCTTACGTTGAAGTGGCTCGAAGCATTGCGAAAAAAGCTATTCAACTAAACTTGGCAAGGAGAAAATATTCTGACAATGAACTTTATGATGCAATACATTCGATAATAGCATATCAGAGAGTTTTGATGAGAAGCATGATTAAAAACGGGCTTGCAGGCAGCTACAAGCCTAACAGCTCGTATGCGGCTGCGGATGATCAGGCTTGAAGAAGAGTAAGCATAGATTAAGCATATGGACAATAGGACACGGAGGCCTTTCAAAAGACTTCTTCCTAAGTCTGTTGAGAAAGCACAAAATCAACCTGCTAGCGGATGTCCGCAGATTTCCAAAGTCCAGGCTTGAGCATTTCCGTAAAGAGAGTCTTGAGAAATGGCTTCCGAAAGAAGGCGTCGAATACCTGTGGCTTGGAGAGGAGCTTGGGGGTTACCGTCGGGAAGGATATGAGAAACACATGGAGACAAGCCTTTTTAAAAAGGGTGTTGAAAGGCTTCTAGAACTTGCTAGGGACAGAAGAGTATGCGTAATGTGCCTGGAAACAGACCCGAAATATTGCCACAGAAGGTTTATCGCGCAATATTTGAGAAAGAAGGGGGTCAGAATACTTCACATCGGTAACTTTTCAACACGGGTTGAGAAGACTAAATCCCAAGTTTAGGGGAAATGGTTTTCAAAACTCTGAATCACAGTTCGACAGTAAGCCCATCGTAGGCAACTTCAACACTATTTGGATTAAACCTATCCACTAGTTCCCCGTAGAGTAAGCCACCGTTATGCGAAAAATGCGTGGCGACAAACATCGTCTCGCTTCCAGCAATCCCCCTTTTCACCATCTCCGCCTTAACCCGTAGCACGCCGTCTACACCCATGTGATACCTGATTTCGGGCAGAGCACCGTTCGTGCAATCCAGTATCGCCAGATCCAGCTTAAAATTCTCAAGATACCTCCATGTTTCCTCCGGAAACCATCCTGAGTCATGCCCGTGCAGAAACGTCTTCTCCCCGTCTGACACTATGTAGATTAAGCATTGCTCCGCTGCCGAATGATCTGCGATCAGCGGCGTAACCAAGTATCCTC
>JAFNIX010000047.1 GCA_017601225.1 Candidatus Brockarchaeota archaeon
GTCTTTTAGCACATAGTAAAACTTAGAGAAGTCATCAGTCTTTCGTAGAGTCTCTCCATCTTTAATCAATAGTCCTAAGCTTACTAGTTCGCTCACAACCGCTTCAATAATCGCTTTTGATCGTGAACACATTCTGGTATAGAAGGGGTTTTCAGAACCTTGAATGTCTTTTGAGAGTTTCTCTGCGAGGTCTGAAATAGTGAAATGTTCTTTATCCTTAGGTTCAATAAATCCTCTCCAGCCTATAAGATCCAATACATTCCAATAGTGGTCTAGGAGAAGCTTGGGCGAAGTTGATGTGAAGAGCTCTTCTACCTTCCTCATGCTACCACGTTATCTATTTGTATTCACATCTTTAAATCACTAATCTGAAGACATCTTGATAACCCTTTGCTTAAACATATGTGTTAATACTAACGCAGAAGCTTTTAAGCTTAGAACGCCTATGTCTGTGTGAAGAAAGATGTCGAAGAGTCCGGATAAACTAACCTCTAAGCTAATTGAACTCTTGGAGAAAGATCCAGGGCAGACCGTGAAACAGCTTGCTGAACAATTAAGTATGAATAGGACTTTTCTGGCTGGCTATTTAAAGGCTTTAGAGAACCAAGGTTACGTTAGGTCTAAGAAGATTGGACCAGCTAAAGTATACTTTGAGAATTCAAAGAGGGTGTCGTAAGAATGATGAGTGAGACAGATACGCGGGCAAAGCTCGTTGACCCTAAACTTCTTTACGGTAAGCTTAGACCATATTTGAATAAAGTTTACGTACCCTCTAACGGAGAAGGACTTTGTACCACTGAATTTATCCCATTCATTGTAGTTAAAGCGAAAAGAGAGTACGTCGCTCATTATTTAAGAACTAATAAAGTAGTTGATTTCGCGATGAGTAATCTAACTGGAACAAGACAACCACACGTTAATATACATTCTCCTTTAGAGTGCCCTATTCATCTCTCTCCAATCGAAGAACAACAACATATTGTCGAATATCTTGACCAACTTCAAAAGAGAGTTGAGACGATAAAGAAGTACCAAGAAGAAAGTAAAGGAGAAATTGAAGTAATAACTCAGGCCATGTTTAACAAGGCATTTCGTGGAGAGTTGTAGAAGTGGTATGCATGGCTAATGAAGATGCAAGGGGACCTACACTTAAAACTGTAGAAGTGCAACCAGCACATCCATTAGTGGTCGATCCGATCTTCGAAGAGCTTGAAAGAATCCTTCTCATAATGCAGAATGAAGATGGATCATGGGGGAGTGCTGAGACTCTCGATGATAGGCTCTATACTACAGGATGGGCTATTAGGGCTCTTGCTTCGCAGAACATCGTTTCACCGTTAAATAAGACTGCCGAGCTGGTGCGAGGCAAGGTCGTACCGCAACTTGAGGAACAGTTTAAACCATTAATCTGGACTCATATCCGCAAGCTTTGTGGTCTCTTTTTGCTACTTCCGTTAATTTATGAGAAGGAATTATGGAATAATCCTTCATTATTCAACGCTAACTTGAAACAACTTCTAGACTTTATTAAGAAGAAAGACTGGTTAAACGAAATGGTGGCTGGATACTTTGCATTCTCATGTTCTCATATCAAGCAACTTGAGGCTTACGTAGAGGATGCTAAACAATACCTTTCTGGGCTGGATTCACCTGAGCCGAAGGATGTGTACAGATTCATAGGCAACCCTAACATGATCAGAGAATATCTTAAAAAATCTGAGTTTATAGAGAAGTTAAATTCTCAGATTAATAGCTTAACTGACGAGCAGCTTGCTCATCTCTTACTCGCCCTTTCTGCTATACAACGATGCAATGAACCTAACCTTTTGAATGTACTCTCAAACGTTAAACAGAAGCTTATCGAACACATTCAAACACGCCAGCTCTCAGACCTAGATAAGAAAGTCACAAAAGAATTCCTTGACCTCCTTCTGCTTCTAAGGGTGAACATACCTCTTGACGAACTCCAGACAAGACTTAAGCGATTAAACAACGAAGTTTTCATTAAAGATGTCCAACACACCGATAATAGGATAAGGCTGAGTACAGAAATCCCTAGCCATAAACTTCAAGAGACTCTGGGCAAAATCGACATCCCAACAATTTCATGTTATATCTTGAGTAACGATAATCTAGGAATTAAAAACGTCTACCTCGTGCCTAAACAAGATTACGAAAAAGTTCAAAGCTACTTCGTTACTCAAAGTTATTGTGTTCCCTCGAAGCGATTGTTTGCTTACGAAATTGCTCTCTCACTGCCCATCTTAGCTGGAATGGTTTACTTTCTCTCCATACTATATCCTTTCCTCTCCTCCCAAGTACCTGTTAGCGTACCTGTACCTGAATGGACTAAACCAATTTTTATAGTCCTAATCGTCTTTGTTGTTAATGCCGCAATATTAATCGGACTGCTAACGGTAGCCACTAGACTGCTTAGATTCTTATTCCCTGAAATTATCACGGCACTAATTTCCGCACTGCCTAATACAATTAGAAGGAGTAAAATAGCTAAGACCATAGTAGGAGAGTAGGAGAATGGGAGCCCAAGATCAGTTGGAGACGAATGTATACTTTGGCACTCCAGTGAATGAGCTCAAATGTAAGGTTCTGGATATTTTGCCCCCCAGCCTCACTCACGAAAATCAGGCAGCTTTCATGAAAGCGTTGTTTAATGCCATACATCAGACCGTACATGGTTACTTCGATGCTGGAAGGATTTACTTCATAGGAGATGAAAATAGATTGCTAGCTAAACTAAATGAGATTAAACGGACGTTCGTAGACTTCAATATAATAAAACTGAGTGATAAGGTCCTCACTACCAATACTGACTTAAAGATTATGCGAAACATCATCTACAGCGCTATAGAGGACTTTCTTAGAAGTAAAGGGTTCTTGGTAAGGCTTAGGAAGCGCGGACCAAAAGTTGCCGTGCCCACGTTTGAAATGCTTGATGTCGGCGGAAGAAAGATTAATTTTGTGACCAATACAAAATCAAGGTATGGCACAGACGTCCATCTCATTGAGAGTTTTAAATACATTTTTCATTTATTTCCTGACGGTAAATGTTACTTTCAAATAGATCCTAAACTCACCGTTTTAATTCCTGCACATTCAGTCCAGGCAAGCGTTCTCCAGAATACTTTCCTAATTTCTATTTGTTTTGCAGATAGCCAGAGAGGGCGAAGCTGTGAATTTGTGACAAAGAATGTCATGAAATTTGTCCAGTATAGTGCTTCAAGACCTACGACGAGTTGCGAATCAGCCAAAACAGCTCGTCGATTCTACGAGGTTCTTGAATTAAAGAATAAAGTTACTATGGAGGTCCCAGAAAACGTCCTGTTTGTCGAAGGACATCCAGCACAGTTGGGTATGTATAGAGAAGTCAGAAGCAGGGCTGTTAAAGAACCGGCACAACGGAAAGAATGGACCAAGATCTTCATGGAGATTCTCTCCGGTGGTGAAGAAGACATCATCATACCTTTAGGTAATGAGAAATTAAAAATTTCATCAAAACCGCATATGCTTGATTTTGTTAATATCTCTGTCACAGTTCCCTTCCAAGCAGCAATGGTCCTTGGTGAGCCAAGATTAATCTTTACTGATCAGCCAAGTGCGATTAATCCTAAAGAGGGTCTTCTTGCTGATGGTCCCTTTTCGAGGAATAATTCTTCACTGCATTACCATCCAGATAAAGTGATCATCCATGTTGTGTACCCTAGCCCCTCTGAACACTACGTGAAAGATTTCTTCGAAATTTTGAAGTCTGGGTGTTTAGGGCAAGGATCCGAGAAGGACTATCCAGGCTTTAATCTGCGATCTGCTCCATTCTATTCCGATCTTATGGTAGCTTACTATCCTCAAACGACTTCAAATTTACTGTTAGCGTACAAGACGCTTATAGCCACGCTGAAGGACAAGGTAGACAGAAAAGGCAACGTGTTGGTTTTCGTCATGCCAAGAGAGGGAGGCGAATTCTATCCGCAACTTAAAGCGCTTTGCTATCAACATAGCCTACCATCCCAGATGGTACGTGAAGGTACACTGCGAAAGGGTTACAGGGCTTCGATACTATGGAACCTTGCATTGGCCGTATACACTAAAGCTGGCGGGACTCCTTGGAAGTTAGATAGTGAGTGGCTTAAGTACTCTGAGTGCTATATTGGAATTCAAACAAAAGTCCAGCGATTTGATAAGGTTGGACGAGGGGGATTTTTCATTGGTTCCGCCGACATATTCAACAGGTTCGGCGAATATATTTCATGCGCGGTTCATCAGGGCGTAGCGAGGAGCTTCGATAGGTTACACGTGGATGCAGAGTTCATGAAGAATCTAATAATGAAAGCAGCTGAACGCTATAAACAAAACATGGGAGATTATCCTCAAAAGATAGTCATACATAGACAAATAGATTTCAACAAAATTGAAACACAAGGTCTTCTACAAGGACTCCAAGCACTTAATATTTCACCGCCTTGCATTCTAGTCCATCTTCAGGAGAACCATATATTTAGAGGTTATCGCACCCTGCATCCTGAATTAAAAGCTCCAAGAACCACTTACTTCCTCATAGGAAGACGCAGCGCCATACTCTTCACAACCGGAGTCACCGAAGGAGTATATGAAGGGTTCGGTACACCTAAGCCCACCCAAGTTAACATAAGAGCTCTCCACGCAAATTCAATATTAACTGAAGAGGATGTGCACCAATTATGCAAAGGGATAATCGGCTTCACACGCTTGCGTTGGAACACAACCCGAATTGGAATAAGGAGACCTCTTACTATCTTCGCTGCCGACCGTATAGGCGAGCTTGCTAAGGCGGGGTATACGGGGCTTGAATATAGGGATGTTCGTGATGTATTGTAAAGATCATGGTTTTAATCAAATGAGCTAGTTAAAGATATTAGGTATTACATGTAAGTGAACTACCCCACTCTTACGGATGGGGCTTCCAGCTTAGGCTGGTTAAGGGCTGGTTCACGTTCAGCCCCGTGGATAGGCATGTAGCCCATCCACCTCTCAAACTTTTTGGCAATATTGATGGCTCCATTTAGGTCTGCATTGCATTCCCCACAGTGAGTGCAGGCGACCTCCCCGCTCGCCGAGCTGACTGCCAGGACCCGGCACCCGCACTCAGGGCACGCCGGCCCATTCAGCCGCACTCCGGTGGTTGAATATGTGTCTGCCTCTGCCATACCATACCCTGCTCCATTGATAGCCCGCACTTTTTTAAAAAGGAAAGGGAAGAGCGGAGCCCTTCGAGCCAGGAGTGCGGGCTCAGCTCACTACCCCGGTGTTCAGGTCCGCATGCGGCTGGTCCCTGGCGCTTTCGTTGGTGCTGGATGTCCGGATCTCTCCGGCCCAGCTGACCTCTCGGAGCGAGGCGAACGCCCTCCTCAGCTCAGAGTCCTTCGTGGCTAACCTGGCATCCGCCCCGCGCTCCAGCAGAGGGGCGCACGTTATCAGGAGGCAGATGTCGACGGCGCTCAGCCCGTCCCTCCTTCGCGTCCGCCACCACACGATTGGAAACCGCGGAAGGATTATGAAGCGCCTCTGGAAGGTCCGGAAATGCTGGCTGAAGGGCAAGCCAATCGAGGCGTCGTTCCACCTGGGCTACGCGCTCCACTACATTCAGGATGCGTGTGAGCGCAGGCAACCACGAGGCGGACGAGGCTCAAATGCGCAGCATACCAGTACCTGTGCAGGCGATGGACGCGGCGGCAGCGGCGGCGAAGCCCTCCCCAAGCTTTCTGGAGCAGGCCCTCAGCAGAATCGGCCCCTCCCCGCCTCAGCTTGCCGTTGAAAACGCCTCAGTCGCCTCAGCCCTCGCAGGGATCGCTCTGGCCTTCGCCTCAATAGCCGCGTCAATACCTGCCCTCGCAGCTGCGTTGATCCTCTACGCCATGGACGGAAGCTACAGAATGCTGCAGAGGGAGCGGGAGTGGTTTTCTTCATCGAGTCGATAGTTGAAACCTCCCACTTTTACTTTTGGTCTTCAAAACAGGCTAGATTTGGTCTTCTTTTCGCAATGAAACAGGCGAAAATGCTCGAAAAACTCCCATTTTTAGGTCAAAACTGGTAGCCTTCCCTCAGAACCTTAAAAAACTGAACCCAATCCTGAATCGCGCGCGCTTAGCTGCAACTAACAGAAACAATTAAATTAGAATATAGGCTGTTTTAAAGCCGAATTATATCGATTCTGGAACCATTTTGTGGGTATTGGCGCTTCCACTATAGATATTTCTCAATAAATTCATCAAAGGGTATCTCTCTTTCGGGTATCACGTGATTGAAAGTTGGGGTAATGCTCTGTTTGGTAATTTTTAGACATAGGTATTTCCTTCCCGTGAGTCTGTATGGTAGTGGTGAGAGGTGGCTTACGTTGAAGAATTTTGTTGCTTCTTGGGCTTCGGTTTTGCCTCCTTCTTTGTGTACATGCCCAAATATGTGGATGTCTGGTTTGTAGTATTTAACGAAGTTGCTGATTATTTTTGAGCCAAGGTGTCTTATGCTTGTTGTTGGCTTTTTCACTTTTCCCCCAGGTTCTGGTTTTGGTTCGCCTTTTAGTTCCTCGAGGATGTCTTCAAGCACGATCATTTCTCTTAGCGTTATAGGTTTTGAACGGTCAGCTATTCCGTAAGGAGGAGTGTGCGTGACCAGTATGATGTAGTCTGGACGTCCTTGCATGACCTTTTCTACATTAATCTTTAGTTCGGTTAAGAGTTGTTCTGCAACTATTGGAATGCTTTCCTCCCAGAGGTTGGGTAATGATTCGCCTGGTCGTATACTGCCTGAAGGAGCCCCGCCGAGTCCAATTAATCCAATGCTGGTTTCTCTGTTTTGGACTATGAAGTGTTTCCTATCGAGGTTCATTGCATTGGGTAGGTTGATTTCGAAATCTTTTGGGTCAATCGCCTGGAACATAGAATACGTATTTGCATGTTTCGGAAAGCATCTCCATTAAGTCTTTTACGGATTTTTCGGAGGCATCTCCTCTGGTTATGTCGCCTGCAATTACTATTATTCTATTTTCCCTTTCAGCTTCGCCTATTATGGATGTGAGGCCTTTGACTCTAAGTACATCTCCGTAGATGTCAGAAATGGCTATTAGTTCCAGTTTTTTCAACCTCCGCTGAGGCAAATGCTCTTCTTAATTGTTCGGCTACTTGATTCATTATATCTTCCTCGTAGCCCTTATAGGCTAAGAAGAGTACTTCGCCGCCTCTTATTCTGCCGACGACTTGAAACAGTTTTTCAGTATTGAGGTGGAGTGTATACAATTATCGTGTTTGCTTGGGGGATGTCTGTTCCTTTGTCAAATACTGGGGTTGTTACGAGGATTTTGCCTACTCTTTTGAAGCTGTCCAGTTTTGAGTATTGTTCTTCTGCGTCGTCTTGTCCTGTTATAAGTGTTATGTCCCTTGATTTTAGGGAGAGTTTTTGCACGAGGTGGTCGGTTATTAGCTCGGCCGTGGATATGTGTTGTGAGAAGATGTAGACCTTTCGATTGTTGTCAATTTGAGATTTGACGACTTCTACAAGTTTGTTTAGATTTTTGTCTTCGTAACTGAGCCAGTTTTCCACGTCGACTTGGGCTGAGAGGATGCTGCGGGAGAGCTCCGACCTATTTGATTATAAGAACCATTTTTCGATGTGCTGGATGAGGATGTACTTTACTATTGAGATTTGAAGATACTGGATTGTGTTCTCATCAAGACCATAAACCCTTTTCAGCTTATCCAATGCTTCAGGATTAAGTAATGTTTCAAGATTTTCTTTGTCGCCTTCAATTCAATATTGGTCGAGTCCTCGATGGACTTCTGTCTTGTATTTTTTGCGGAGTGTTTCAACACATATGTT